>NZ_BPQM01000076.1 GCF_022179245.1 Methylobacterium gregans | reverse complement strand
CGACGAGGCGGGCGACCTGCCGCGGGTTGGCCATGCCGGTGGTGTCGGCGAGCGTCACGCCATCGACGCCGAGCGCGAGATACTGCTCGACCTGCGCCAGCACCGTGTCGGCGGGCTGGTCGCCCTCGAACGGGCAGCCGAAGGCGGTCGCGACGGTCGCGTTCACGCTCAGCCCCGAGCCCCGCACCGTCTCCATGATGCGCGCGAAGCCCTCGATCGAGGCCGCGGGCGTCATGCCCATGTTGGCGCGGTTGTGCGTCTCGCTCACCGAGGCCACGAGGTTGATCTCGTCGACCTTGGCGGCGAGCGCCCGCTCGGCGCCCTTCGGGTTCGGCACCAGCGCGACGTAGACCGTGCCGGGGCGGCGGGTAATGCCGGCGAAGACCTCCGCCGCGTCGCGAAGCGCGGGCACCGCCTTCGGCGAGACGAAGGACGAGACCTCGATCCGGCTGAAGCCGGCCGCGGCCAGCGCGTCGATCAGCCGGATCTTCTCCGCCGTCTCCACGAAGACCGGCTCGATCTGGAAGCCGTCGCGGGTGGCGACCTCTTGGACGATCAGATCCTCTCTCATGCCACCGCTCCCTTCTCGCGCAGGCGGGCGATGCCCTCGGCATCGAGGCCGAGGTCGCCGAGGACGGAATCGGTGTGCTCGCCGAGCGCCGGACCCTGCCAGCGCACCGCGCCGGGAGTCTCGGAGAGCTTCGGCACGATGCCGGGCATCTTCACCTGCTGGCCGCCGGGCAGGTCGGCGGAGAGGATCATCTCGCGGGCCTGGTAGTGCGGGTCGGCCACGATGTCGGCGACCGAGTAGATCCGGCCGGCCGGCACGTCGGCGGCGTCGAGGGCTTGAAGCGCCTCCTCGACGGTGCGCGCGGCCGACCAGTCGCCGATCACGCCGTCGAGCATCGCGGCTTGGCGCGAGCGGCCGTCGTTGCTGCGAAAAGCCGGATCCTCGGCGAGGTCCGCCCGGCCGATCATCGTCATCAGGCGGCGGAAGATCGGGTCGCTGTTGCCCGCGATGACGACGTAGCCGCCGTCCTTCGTCGGGTAGGTGTTGGAGGGGGTAATGCCGGGCAGCGCGCCGCCCGTCCGCGTGCGGACCTCGCCCAGGAGGTCGTATTCGGGCACCAGGCTCTCCATCACGTTGAACACGCTCTCGACGAGCGAGACGTCGACGACCTGGCCTGCACCCTGGCCCATCTTCACCCGGAGCAGCGCCATCAGGGCGCCCATCACGCCGTGGAGCGAGGCCAGGGTGTCGCCGATGCTGACGCCGACGCGGGCCGGGGGCGCCTCGGGGCTGCCGGTGGTGTAGCGGATGCCCCCCATCGCCTCGCCGATGGCGCCGAAGCCTGGCCGGTCGCGGTAGGGCCCGGTCTGGCCGTAGCCCGAGATGCGGACCATCACGAGGTTGGGGTTGAGGGCCGAGAGCACGTCCCAGCCCAGCCCCAGCTTCTCCAGGCCGCCGGGGCGGAAATTCTCGATCACGACGTCGGCGCTCTTCGCGAGCTGCTTGACGACGTCGAGGCCGTCCGGCGATTTCAGGTTGACCGCGATCGACTTCTTGTTGCGCGACTGCAGGTACCACCAGAGCGAGGTGCCCTCGTGCATCTTGCGCCACTTGCGCAAGGGATCGCCCTCGCCCGGCGGCTCGACCTTGATCACTTCGGCGCCGAACTCGGCCATCAGGCGGGCGGCGAAGGGCGCGGCGATGAGCTGGCCGAGTTCCAACACGCGGATACCGCTGAGCGGCCCAGGCATGGCATGTCCTCCGTATGGCTTTTGAGCATTCTATACCGGAGGTGGCAGGCCCTGATCCAACCGTATTTCGCCACGTTGCGTTCGCGTTCATCGAACGCTCGCCCCTGAAGGCCTGGCCGTTACGGATCACGCGCCGTCGCGATGCGACCCGCACAGCGTCGCGAGGCTTGGCGGATAAAACCGGCAGGGCTACCCGATTCTGATCCTTGATTTGACGATGGCGAAAGATGTGATCTTATAATCTCCGTGCGCATGAAGACTTGCGTACAGAAAAATACAATGTTCGAGGAGGAACGTCGATGCTCAAGCCATTGAGTGTAGCGGCAGCTCATTGCGCCCTCATCGTCCCCACCGGCCTCGCCTTGGCCATGCCCATGGGCGGTTCGTATACGGGACGCGTCGAGAGTCAGACGCCTCAGCCGGTCGGACCCAATCAGATCAAGATCCAGCAGAAGGCCGTCGGGTTGAATACAGGGCCGGGAACACCGCTGGACGGCGCGACGGTGCAATGGACGGAGACCGCGACGCTGACGAACGGCCAGGGTCCGGTCGAAGGCCTGATCACCTTCACGACGCCGACCGGCACGACATCGAGCGCCTATCGCGGCACGGTGAGCACCGATGCCAGCGGTCGCGTGACCGCGACGGGAACGTACCGGGACAAGGCGAGCACCGGGGAGTTCGCGGGTGTGACGGGGAGCGGCACCTTCTCCCTCGCCTACATCTCCAAGACAGAGTTCGCGGGTGAGTGGAAGGGCGATGTGAAGCTGCCCGCGCAGAAATCCTCGAAACGCTGAGGACCGGATCTCTCCGGAGCAACAGAACACGGCGCGGGCGGAGCGGAAGCCGTGGCGCCTCGTTCCCGCCCGCGAACCTCGTGGCGCGATCTCTGGCGCGTTCCAGAATGCTCCAGACCCGAAGATCGTCGACCTGCCCGCCAGCGCAGGCTTTGATATTGGTGGGCGGTGAGGGACTCGCCCCCGATCCTCTCCGTGTAATGGAATGGTCCCTTCGGTCCTCCCTCTGCATTCCCCTGCGGGATCGACCGTTTCTTGCCCTTCCGTGCCCGTCCGTACCCCTGGTTTCCGGAGAATAACCGGAGGAACGTTCCCCGGGCGTTCACCGGCTCCAGCCGGGCGGCGGACGCTGTAGAAATCCTCTGGTCGCGCAGGGACGCAGCCGCGAGCGCTCCCGCCTCGCTCGGCCAACGTCTCGACCAATCGGCCGACTGCACCAGTCGTCGTTCAAGACGCGCCAGGATCCGCCCTGTGGCGGTTCGGGAGCAATGACCACGACATCGTGGTCAGGCGCATAGCTAGGATGGCCTACAACCGTGCCGGTCTGCTCGATTCCGTCATCGGGCGCCTTGTAGCGAACGACATCGCCGATCCTCAGACGCCCAGACATTACCGCCTCCTCGACACGCTCTCCACCACACTCATCAGGTGCTCGGGGCAGTGGTGGCCGTATACCTGCTCGACGACCTTCTCCGTCGTCCCGAGCGCCATCGCGACCTTGCTGAACGGCACCCCATCCATCACGGCCCACGTCGCGAAGGTGTGCCGGAGGATGTGCGGCGTCACCTCAGGGCCGACTACGGTGCGCTGAACCCCACGAGGTGGATGTGACCGGATCGATCGGCCGGTCTGGCGTGCTGCGCGACCCGCCGAGCACGTCGGCGGCTTCCATCCGCAACAGCGGCTCGTCCTCGGCTACGAGGGCCATCACACCGGGCTTCAGGCTCATCGGACGTCCTTCTGAGAAATACGGGTCAGCGCCTGTCAGACGTCCACGCGCAGTCCCGCGAGCGGGGCGCTCAGGCTGCACTGCACACCTTCGGTCGCGTAGCGCAGTGCCACCTCGCCCCCGGCGAGGCCGCGCTGGATCAGCCGCGAGCCAAACCCCTTGCGGGTCGGCGGCATGACGGGCGGCCCGCCCTGCTCGCGCCAGTCCAGCCGGAACTCGGCCGTCGCCCCTACGTCCTCGACCGTCCAGCCGACGCTCACGCGGCCGTTCGGCACCGAGAGCGCTCCGTACTTCACGGCGTTGGTCGCCAGTTCGTGCAGCATCAGCCCGAGCGCGAGCGCCGCCGAGGGGCCGACGAGGAGGCTTGGGCCGCTGACCCGGAAGCGGCGGCCCGTGTCATCGTGCAGGCTCAATGCCTCCTGCACCACCTGATCGACGCTGGCGCTGTCGGTCTGCCCCGCCAGCAGGATGTCGTGCGCCTTGCCGAGTACGATCAGCCGCGCCGCGAGCGCATCGCGGGCGGCTTCAAGGTTGGGAGCGTTGCGCAGGGTCTGCGATGCGATCGACTGGACCAGCGTCAGGGTGTTCTTCAGCCGGTGCGACAGTTCGTGGTTGAGGATGTCCTGCTGCGCCTCGGCGGCTTTGCGATCGCGGATGTCACTGATCGCGACCACCGCGCCGACCGTCGCGCCCTGCTCATCCTCGATCGCCTCGCCGGAAATCGCGATCCAGCGCCGCTCGCCATCCGGACGCTGGTACTGCACCTCGAGGGCGGTCCGCTTGCATCCGCCGGCGCTGATCTGCGCCAGCGGGTACTCCTGCGCCTCCACCAGCCGACCATCGGCATGGTAGGCGACAAACTCCCCGTAGGCGTTGCTGGACGGAGCGTAGAGGGTGGCGTGGCCGAGGATCTCGGCCAGTCGCCGGTTGCCCATCAGGATGCGGCCGGAGGGGGCCTCGGCCAGCAAGATCCCGACCGGCACGGTCTCCATGATGGACTTCAGCCGGGCCTCACCCGCGAAACGGGCGGCATCCGCCGCCTTGCGGGCCGTGATATCGACGGCGACACCGGGGAAGCGCAGCGGCTTGCCTTCACCGTCATGGAAGCAGCGGCCGCTGGCATGAACCCAGGTCACGCTGCCATCGGCGTGGCGTAGGCGGTAGTCCTCGCTGAACCCTCCTGCCGTGGCGACGGCGTGCTGGATGCGCTCGCCGATCCACGCCCGGTCGTCGGGATGTATACCATCGACGAAAGCCGCCAATGGCGCCCCTTGCGCCGCCTCGATCGGATCGAGGCCGTACATGCGGGCGAAGTGCTCCCCGGCGTAGAGCCGGTCGCCGGGGATGTCCCAATCCCACCAGCCGAGGCTGCCCGCCGCCTCGAACGCGAATGACAGCCGTTCCTCGGAGAGTTGCAAGGCGTCGCGGGCGGCTCGCATATCCATGTTGAGCTTGCGCTCGCGCAGTACAGCCGTCACCTGCCGAGCCAGCCGACGTAGACCGTCCGCCTGCCGAACCGACAATCCCTTGGGCCGGGGTTTGTGATCGATGACGCAGAGGCTGCCGAGCACCTGTCCGTTCGGGGCCTGCAGCGGTGCCCCGGCGTAGAAGCGGATGAACGGCTCGCCCGTGACCAGCGGGTTGTCCCGCGTGCGCGGATCGACGGTCAGATCGGGGATGGTGAGCAGATCCGGTTCGACCAGCGTGTAGGCGCAGACGGAAGCGTTGAGGGCGGTCCCACACGGTGGAAAGCCGACCCGCGCCTTGAACCACTGGCGGTCGCCAGCCACGAGGCTGACCAGCGCTACCGGCGTCTCGCACACCGTCGAGGCCAGATGCACAATATCATCGAACTCCGTCTCGGGCGGCGTGTCGAGCAGGTTGAGGCCCGCAAGGGCATCGAGGCGAGCGGGATCCTGAACGAGGGCAGGCAGGGGCGGGATGGGCATCGAGCGGGACGTCTATTGCGCTGACTTTGTATCGTAGGCGGGAATAGCTGTCCCGCAATCTTATCACGCGCAAGCGAGACTCTGTGCCTGCGGCAGGCCGCCCTGCTCCGGCGGTGCTGGGTCCAGGGCTGGGACATCGCGGCGGCCGAGGCCCTGCTCGTGTAGCTCGAGCTGAGCCTGAGCGAGAAGCGGCTGCGCCGTGCCCGGCTCCAGGCCGAGCTGGCGGCCCTGCTCGCGCCGGATCTTGGGCTCGGATAGGAAGGATGTATCCGGGGTCAGACCGGCACGAACGGAGGCGAGGATGCGTGCGGCAGCCGCGGGCCACCTGCCCCTGGCCCGCCAGCACGTCGCCGAGGGCGAGCTTCGCTGCAGCGTGCAGCGTGCAGCGCCTGCTGATCGCCCGGCTCGCACGTAATCAAGCAATACAAGCTGATGCGGCGAGCGTCGGAAGCCCCCGCCACCGCTCTGCGTGTGTTTATCTACGGGTAAATCACGAAGAAACGTGGTTTCCATGGATGCAGCACTTGAACAGAGCACGATATTGCGCATCCGTTTGGGCGACCACAACAGGGGTACATCGTGGAAGACCAACCGGACGTTCAGCTAGATCTTGTCATCGGCCAAACCGCAGGCATCGTAGCGGCCTACGTGTCCAACAACCATGTGCAGGTCGGTGAGCTGCCAGCTCTGATCGCCGCCACGCACGCCGCCCTTGTAGGCCTCGGATGGCCCACAGTACCCGCAGAGCCAGAGGTCGAGAAGCCCAGCGCCGCCCAGATCCGCAAGTCGGTTACCGACGAGGGCCTGATCAGCTTCATCGATGGCAAGTCCTACAAGACGCTCAAGCGGCACCTGACCGGCCACGGCCTCGACCCGCGCGCCTACCGCCAGAGATACGGCCTGCCCGCCGATTACCCGATGGTTGCACCAGCCTACGCCGCGCAGCGCTCGGCTCTGGCGCGCAGCATCGGCCTAGGCCGCAAGGCTGCGGTTGACGTAGAGCCAGAACCAAAGGCCCCGGCCGAGCCGGCAAAGCCCCGCGGGCGTCCAAAGAAGGCAGCAACCGCGTAAGACGGCACTGAGACATTAGCCGAGTCATAAGCTCGGCCATACGCCTGCTGGATCCCGCACGGGCCTCCAGCAGGCCCCTCCGTGCCGATCCGGCGCGAGCACCGCTTTTTCTACTTTTTGATCGGCCGCAGCTCCCAGCCGTGATCCCCTTTCCGGCGCGAGGAGCTTGCTGTGAGCCAGGAGGCTGAAAGCTTGGCTTTTCGGAGCGATCGCGCGGATTGTTGCGCGGTGCCGGCCATGAAGCCGCCTGTCGGCCGGCCTCCGAAGCTTGATGGGGAGGACGCATGTTCACGCACGTCATGATCGGCAGCAACGACCTGGAGCGGGCCAGGGGCTTCTGTGACGCCACGTTCGCAGCTCTCGGCGGCAAGGCCGGCAGGATGGATGAGCGAGGCAGGCTGATCTATGCCTACGCGGGCGGCCGGCTGATGATCACGAAGCCGATCGACGGCAATCCAGCGACTGCAGCCAACGGCGGGACCATCGGTATCGTTGCTGCAAGCCGCGATCATGTCCTCGCGTGGCACGCGGCCGGCACCGCGCGCGGGGGGAGCGCGATCGAGAGCCCACCCTCGGAGCGCCCGAATGGGGCCTTCGTCGCCGACCTTCGCGATCCGGACGGCAACAAGCTCACCGCACGGACCCAGCCGGCGCAGTGAGCCGAGCGGCCGGCGCTCAGACGCTCGCTTTCGGCCAGATCGCGCAGCGGCATGTTGAGGCCAGGCCGCCGGGAATACCGCAGCAGCGAGCCGTCGTGGCTCTGGTCGGTCCAGCGCATGCGGTTGGGCCCAGCGGAACGAGCTTCAGACCGGAGCGTTGCGCACGCTGAATTGGACCGCACTTCGGAGGTGTCCGTGCCGCGCAGATACCCGTTGCACCTCTGGGTCGTGCGGCATGGCGAGAGTTCCGGCAACGTCGCACGCGATGCGGCCCACGCGGCGGGTGCAGCACGGATCGACATTCCTGAACGCGACGTAGACGTCCCGTTGAGCACTCTCGGTCACCGGCAGGGCGATGCGCTCGGTCGGTGGTTTGCTAGCTTGCCCGAGGCCGAGCGTCCGGAACTCGCACTTGCCTCGCCCTATCGCAGGGCGGTCGAGACGGCTGAGGCCATTAGAGCGGCTGGTGGACTCGCGCCGGACGCCCCGGCCCTTCTCGTGGACGAGCGTCTGCGCGAGAAGGAGTTCGGGATCCTGGACCGGCTGACGCGGATTGGGATCGAGCAGCTTCACCCCGAACAGGCGGATCTGCGGCGCGATCTCGGCAAGTTTTACCATCGGCCCCCCGGCGGGGAGAGTTGGTGCGACGTCGTCCTGCGCCTGCGCAGCGCATTGGATACGGTCGCGCTCCACCACGACGGCAGACGCATTCTCATCGTCGCCCATCAGGTGGTCGTGCTCTGCCTGCGGTATCTTCTGGAGGAGATGACAGAGGCCGAGATACTGGCTGTCGATGCCGAAGGCGACGTCGCGAATTGCGGTGTGACCGAGTACGTCTTCTCGCCAGATGCGGGTCCAGATGGGGGGCTTGCGCTGATCCGCTACAACTTCGTCGCACCACTTGAGGTGCAGGGTACCCCCGTTACCTCCGAGACGGACGCCGACGCGGTCGCGCAATAATTGTTCGGCGACCGGCTAGAGGGACATGCCATGGCCGCTGTCACGCCTGTCACCGAGCATCTGCTGCGGAGCCGGAGGCTGCCGGATCCGGACTGCGACAGCAAGGACGATCGCGGGCGCTTGCTGATCGTTGCCGGTTGCACGGCCCTGCCGGGTGCCGTTCTGCTGGCAGCGCACACCGCTATGCGCGCTGGTGCGGGCAAGCTGAAACTCGCGGTCTGCAAGGACATAGCGATACCGATTGGCATCGCTATGCCCGAGGCGATGGTGATCGGCCTGCCGCAGACATCTGCCGGTGGGATTGATCATTCGGCCGCGGACGTTCTGACGTCGCAGATCGAGGGGAGCGATGCTGTCCTGCTTGGACCCGGCATGGTCGAAGACGACGATACCGAGCGCCTCGTTGCTGCCCTCGTCCGCAAGGCTCGCGATTGCAAGCTCGTGCTGGACGCTGGCGCCTTCGCGGCGCTTCGGGTCGAGCCCGATCTGGCACGAACCGCTCCGAACGCCGCGGTGATCACCCCGCATGCTGGCGAGATGGCAAAGCTTTTGGATGTCGAGCGCGCGGAAATCGAGGCCAACCCTCTCTCCGCAGCAAGAACTGCTGCGGAGCAGTTCGGCACCGTCACGGTGATGAAAGGTGGGCAGACATTCGTCGTCGCTCCGGATGGCCAGGCATGGTGCTACGAAGCTGGCCATGTCGGGCTTGCAACATCGGGTTCAGGTGACACCTTGGCAGGTCTCATCGTGGGGCTGCTCGCACGTGGCGCTGACCCTGCGACGGCGGCCTTGTGGAGTGTCTACGTCCACGGTGAGGCCGGGCGACGACTCGCGCGACGCTACGGGGGCATTGGTTTCCTGGCCCGCGAGATCCCTGCCGAGGTGCCCTGCATTCTCGCAGAGGTGCTGACGTAGCGGAAAGTGGGAACTTCTCGCCGAAGTCTCAGAACCTTTGGCTGTGACGCTTCGCCGTGCCGCGCAACCGTGCTCCCGCCCATCCGTTCACGCGGAAGGATTGAGGAGGCGAATATGCCACGCGTCGCGGTAGTGACCGGAGGGACAGCCGGGATCGGGCTGGCAACAGCGCAACTGTTCGCGGCCCGTGGGTGGAGCGTCGCGGTGATCGCCCGGGATGAGACGCGACTGCGCCAAGCTGAGAGAATGTTGACCGAGCATGGCCGCCCGGTGCTGGCGATCTCCGCAGACGTCGCGGACTCGGTGGCGATGGATGCCGCAGCGGCGCGGATTGAAGTCGAGCTTGGCCCTATCCGGGCATGGGTCAACAACGCCATGTCGACCGTCGTCAGCCCCGCCGATCGGATCAGCCCGAAGGAGTACCGGCGCGTCACCGAGACCACCTACCTGAGCCAGGTCTACGGCACGCTCGCCGCGCTCCGGCATATGAAGCCGCGCAACCGCGGCGCGATCATTCAGGTCTCGTCCGGCCTCGGCATCCGGGCCGCACCGCTGCAGGCGGCCTACTGCGGCGCTAAGTTCGCGGTCTCAGGCTTCACCGACGCCGTGCGCTGCGAGCTAATCCACGATCGCGTGGATGTGTCCCTGAGCGTGGTCTATCTGCCTGCCGTGAACACCCCGCAATTCGGTTGGTCCCGAACGCGCACTGGCCGCGGGCAGTACGCGCCGGACCCGGTGTTCGATCCCCGGCTCTGTGCCGAGGCGATACTCTACGCGGTCGAGCATCCGCAGCGGGAGGTGTGGGTCGGGCGGACCTCCCTCATGATGGCGGCCGCCCAGGCGATCGCGCCGGGGCTTGCCGACCGGAAGGCGGCCTCGATGTGGGACGCGCAGCTCGAGGATACGGAGAAGCCGGATCGGACTGGCAACCTGTTCGAGCCGGCGCCGGGGGAAGCTGCGGTGGATGGGAGGTTCTCGTCTCGCACACGCACGAGCCCGCATGAGTTCTGGACGAGTCGCGAACGTGACCTACTGGTAGCGGGCGTGGCTGGCGCTGCGATCCTTGGGCTCGCAGGCGCTGCGGCTCTGGCTCGAGCTCCGCGGCGGCTCCTCAGACGGCTGTAGGGGCCGGCCTGGGCGGCGATCGGCTCTGCGCTTTCGCATCCGCCGCCGTCCCGGGTGGTAGGCTTTGCAGTCCGCCTCAGTGCGCGGGGCCCTGCAATGATCCCGGTTCGGGCAGAAAACCGCAGTTCAGGGCCCATCAACGCCTACAGTGACCGAAGCTTCGACCTGACCCGCGTCCGCTTGTTCGCTTTGAGCAGGCCAGGGCGGAAAGGGCATCCAATCTGTGAAAGCATCCGACGCATAGCCGTGATCGCATGAAGCGACCCGCCAGGGCTCGCTTTCGCCGAAGCTCCCGGGATCCCAGCGAATGACGGCTCGGCGGTCTGGCTCATGCCGGTTGATGGCGATGATCCAGCGGCCGTCACGGGGCGCCCGATCCATGAGCCGCCAGCTCCACATTGCTTGATCCTTGGATCCTCAGGCCTGGGGACCCCTAACGCCGGATCAGGTCAGATCGTTCGGTTTGCTCGATTTAAGCTTTCAATCCGTTATCGATCCGTCCGGCGCGAGGCGTCCAGCGTCTCTCGCCTCAACTAAACTACGGACGGCATCGACCAGCGCCTCCGGCTCGAAGGGCTTCTGCAGGAAGCGAGCACCTGCTGGCATGGCGTCTGTCTCGGGCATGATCACTCCCGAGATTATCAGCACAGCCAAATCCGGCCAGCGAGCCGCCACGGCCTTCGCCAGCGTCAGCCCCGTAAGCGGCTCGCCGTCTAGATCGATGTCGGCGACAATCACCCGCAATTCGGCATCAGCGCCGAGCGCCGAGGTCGCCGCCTCGACCGTCGGCGCCTCGACGACCCGAAGCCCGGCATCCTGAAGGGCGCTGGCGGCCGCCATCATCTGAACCGGCACGTCCTCAACCAAGAGCACTGCAAACGTGCCTGGCGCGTAACCGCCTTCCATGATCACCCCGCATTCGTCTCGGCTCATCCTGAACGCGGGCGGTGCGGCTTCCGCCCCATCACGGATTGCGGCGCGGTCCACACGAGCCAGCCTCTGCCGTTCCAAGGCTCGCCCGATCTCCCTGCTATCCACAGCTATGCACAGACGCGCCGATCGTCGCGGCCGCGCTGGTTGAACCCTGCCGTCTGGTGAGGCTTGTTCCGCGAACGTTCTGGTTTTTGCTGAGGCGCTCGGATGCACTGCTACCCTGTCGAGGTTGTGCCATCCGAGGCTAAGCGGATCGCCTACGCCTACCAGGGGCGGCCGATGGTGACGCTCGGGCCGCGCTCGCCCGCGCGATCGAGGATGCCCTCACAGACCTTGCTGAGGCCGAGCGGCGCTCCTTGGGCCGCGATCGGCTGATCTCTTGAGGGTTCGTCTGGGGCGGCGTCCCCCTTGCTGGCCTCAAGGCATGAGCCTCCACCGGGTTTCTGAGCTGCCGCTTGAGGGCACAGCTACGATCCGCATCCCGTTGCTCGGGCAGGCGCTCTGCGCCGGCTTCCCCTCGCCCGCCGACGACTTCATGGAGGGCGCGATCGAGCTGCCGCGTTGGCTCGTGCCGAACCCGCCCACCACCTTCCTCTGGCAGATCCGAGGCGGGTCGATGCGGGGCGCCGGCATCTTCGACCGGGATCTCGCCTGTGTCGACCGGAGCCTGAAGGCGGGGCGCGATAGCATCGTGGTCGCGGTGGTCGGCGGGCAGATGTCTATCAAGCGGCTCGTCATCAAGGGCAACCGCGCGCGGCTTGCCTTCGACAACCCGGACCTGCCCGCCTTCGCCGTCGAGGATCTCGAGGAGGCGGCGATCTGGGGCGTGGTGCGCTTCACGATTCGCTGGCACCTCGTCCGCGAGCGGCTCGGCCGATGAGCCGGGCGCTCGCCCTGATCGATGGCAACAGCTTCTACTGCTCCTGCGAGCGCGTGTTCGACCCGATGCTCGCGGGCGTGCCAGTCGTCGTGCTGAGCAATAACGATGGCTTCTGTAATCGGGCCTTCACCGTCAAGGAGTGCCGTGCTGCTGCGCGTGCAGAAGGTCCGCAGCGGGTTGGTTAGCGGAACTCGGCGTTAGGGCCTCCAGTGGCGCTGGGGACCTATGCGCTACACGGTCAAGTTGGCGGTCTTCCCACCCTGGAAAGCGCCTGTCCCTTACGAGACCCTCACCGAAGTGTTCGCCACCGCCGCGGGAGCCGCCGAGGGAGGTACCAAGGCACTTGAACGCATCACTGAACGCGAACTCGCCGATCTGGCCTTCGGCCTAGCATCGAGATCGCAGCGCGTCGGCGAGAGGTGGGTCACAGTCACCAAGGTGCCCGAAGGGTCGGTCCACGGATACCTGATCTACGATGAGACTGGCGTCGAGGTGTCCAACTGGACCACGCTGGATGTCGCCGTGGAGCGCGCTGCCAAGGGCTGATCAGGGTGGGGAGGATGCGTTGCCCCCCAGCCCAAAAGCGGACGTTTCGTCATCGCTTCAATTTGAGCGTTCTAGTAATATTTCCTGACTTCTCTAGAGCGGTCATGTGCGGGCCATTCTTTAAGGTCAGCCCGTGTTGGAAGGCTGGATGCGGCGAGACAGATATTAGGTCTTGTCCGGCCGCGTTGTGGCAGCCGCGACCGCTCCAACTCCGTTGCTCAGTGCTGCTCCCGTGTGAAGTGGCACGCCGCTCGGCAAGATAGGCGCCGCCGAAAGTTCCTTCCTCACTGGCTCAAGAACAGCTTCTACCTCACGGATGAGGCTCGCGAAGTCATATGGTTTCCTGAGAAGTCGTGCGCGCGAAGGAAGATCGCGCTCGGGATCCACTCGGCTCCCAGATGTGACGATGATACCGAGCGCCGGCCAACGGTGGTCAACCACGTGGGCCAAGGCGATACCGTCGTCCGTAACGCTCCGCCCGGTGATCAGCATGCGCACGATAGCTGAACTTTCAAGGACCATCACTGCTTCAGCGGCCGTGCGGACCTCAATTGTCTGGAAGCCTGCATCGGCCAGCATGTCGGCCGTGACCATACGGATGAGTTCGTCCGTCTCCGCGATGAGGATGGCTATCGGCCTGTGGTCGGTGTTCACCGGGAGGCTCTCGATCAAAAACTTAGGGTTGTTAGGGCGGGTAGCGTTGGAGGCTTTCCCGCAGGGTGATGCTCCCACTCGGTGGATCTCAGGGCTACATCTCTGCTACTTCGGTGAGCACAAATTGCCTAAATCGTATGCAAATACAACCGTCAATTGCACCAGAGTGCACCCGCCCACGCTGACGCAGCTTCTTGTCCGCGAAGTCGCGGCCGTTCGTGTGAGGAGCACCGGGCAGCCCGGCTGCTGAGCCTATCTCAGCCGACTGGCTCGACGCTCGGAATCACCTTGTCTCGCTGGACACATCTCGCCACAGGAGCAGCCAAGCCCCCCCCTCAAGGAGGCGGTCCGCAGCGCGGTGTCCGTTTTAATCCCAGGCGATGCTGCGCGGCAGCAAATATAACAGTAAGCTTGCGCGAGCGACGCAAAGTGAAGCGCCGGTTAATATTCGTATGACGGAATGATGGCGCCGACGCGCTCGGGGGCAGCGCTCGGATCTATGCTGAAGTCCTATGGTGGACCGCCATGACGCTGCTCAACAACCTCAAGATAATCTCGAAACTTGCAATTCCAACACTCTTGCTTGTTTCTGTCGCGACAGGGATGGTCTTGTTAGCTCGCTCAAGCCTGAGCACGCTCGATCAGAACACGCAGCAGATCGTGGATGTCAGCGCTGCGCGCGCAGTTCTCGCCCTTCAGATGTCGAACGCCGTCGATGAGGCTACGATCAAGGAGAAGAACATCATCATCGAGACCGATGATGCGCGCATGAAGGTCCAAGCGGATGAGTTCAAAGAGGAGCGTCAGAAGGCGTACTCCGCCATCGACCGGCTGATCGCGCTGGCCGACACCCCTGAGCGCAAGACCACGAATGAGGGTATCAGGCGCCTGATGGGCGACTACTTCGCCGCAGTCGACAAGGTGATAGCCCTGGGGCTGAAGAACGAGAACGATGCGGCCGCCAAGATCTCGAACAGCGAGAGCCGCGACGCCCGCAGAAAGCTGGTCGAGGTTGTGGGGAAGCGGGTTGAGGCGAACTTGCGGGATCTCAGCGTTGCCAAGCAGAAGGCGTCGGAAATCGCTGCCTCTGCCACGCAGACCCTGGTGATCACCGCGGTCTGCGGTCTTCTGATCGCCGTCGGCCTGCTTTCGGGCATTGTGGTGTTCGGCGTGACGCGCCCCCTGAACGCCATGGAAGGCGCGATGAGCCGCTTGGCTGCCGGTGATCTAGAGGTGGCGGTCAGCGGCACGGAACGGCGGGACGAGGTCGGCTCGCTGGCCCGCTCGCTTCAGGTGTTCAAGAGCAATGCCATCCAGGCGCGCGAGATGGCTGCCGCTACGGAGGCCGAGAACCAGGCCAAGATGCGCCGTGCCAACCTGCTCGATGACCTCACCAGGAGCTTCGAGCGCAGCGTCTCGGTGCTGACACAAGGGCTGGCCGGCGCGGCCACCGAGATGGAGGCGACTGCCCGCTCCATGACCGCGACTGCCAATGAGACCAGCCAACAAAGCGTAGCCGTAGCCGGCGCGGCTCAGCAGACCTCGGCCAACGTGCAGACCGTGGCTGCGGCAAGCGAGGAGATGTCGGCCTCGGTGACCGAGATCGTGCAGCAGGTCAGCCAGTCGGCCCAGATCGCCGGCCGCGCTGTGGAGACGGCGCGCCAGACCGACGCGACGGTGCAGAGACTTGCTGGCACGGCCGAGCGCATCACCACGGCGGTATCGCTGATCTCGCAGATCGCCGGGCAGACCAACCTGCTGGCCTTGAACGCCACCATCGAGGCGGCGCGTGCCGGAGAGGCGGGGCGCGGCTTCGCGGTCGTGGCCACGGAGGTGAAGGAGTTGGCGGGTCAGACCTCCCGGGCGACCGGCGAGATCGGTGAGCGCATCTCCGAGATCCAGGCGGCGACGCAGGAGGCGGTCGCCGACATCCAGCAGATCAGTCGGGTGATCGGCGAGATGTCCACCTACGCGGCGAGCATTGCGGCGGCCATGGAGGAGCAGGGAGCGGCCACCCAGGAGATCACGCGCAACGTGCAACAGGCGGCGCAGGGCACGGAATTGGTGACCCGCAACATCGGATCGGTGCAGACGGGCGCCGGCCAGACGAGCGCGGCAGCCTCGCAGGTGCTGAGCGCGGCGCAGGAGCTTGCCCGGCACTCCGAAGGCCTCACCCGTGAAGTCTCCACCTTCCTGGCTGGCGTGAAGGCGGCCTAATCACATAGCCCGTGCACTTTTAGTCCGCCCGGCGAATAGCCGCGGCGGGCTTTGTCTTCAGGCAGATCGCAACCACGAGTGCGCTGAGGCTCACATCGCGGATGGCGACGAGCAGGTTGCTAAGATCGTGGTGGCGATCTTAGCAACCCGGTCCGACCACACCCTGGTTGGAGCATTTCGGCCGTATGGTGCCGTTTTTCCAGCGTCTGGAAGCGGACTTTCTCAGGGTCGGCAATGGGTCGAACGTTCGCATTCTCCGGTCGCACCCGGCGGGCGCGCTCGGCGATTGTGCAGCTGCACACTTTTGTCTCGTACCCACGGGGCTCTTGGCTTCTGTCCGTGGTCGGCACGCGGGCCGCCACATGGTAGCGTTCCGATGAGAGGCGAGCCTATATGCGACAGCGGACTTGGCTAGAGGCCAGCACACCCGTCATTCCGGCTTCACCTCCCGCCCGTCCCCGTGAGGACGACCCTTCGAGGCTAGGCGCGCCCAGCCTCGATCCCTGTGATCGGTGAGATGCCTACGCGGCAGCGGCGGCCGGATGCTCGATCGCGCTGAAGCGGAAGGTCGTGCCGTCCACCCACATCCGGTGCATCACCACCGCCATCTTGCGCGCCAGCGCCACCGTCGCGCGCTTGTTGCCCTGGCGCTGGGCCACCTTCGTCGCCCACGCCTTCAGCCCGGACCACTTCTTGACCCGGTGCAGCATCACGTGCGCCGCTTCGAACAGCGCCGCCCGCGCCTCGGTATCGCCGGTCTTGGTAATCCGACCGTTCCGGTCCAGCTCCCCGGACTGATGCTTGCGCGGGACCAAGCCGAGGATCGCCCCGACCGATCGCGATTTGGCGAACCGAACCGGGTCCTCGATGGCTGCGATGAAGGTCAGGCCGACCACCGCACCGGCGCCCGGTATCGTCATCAGCCTCCGGCAGACCGCGTGCTTGCGGGCAATCTCCAGCACCATGCGGTTGAGCCGGCCGAGCGAGAGCAGCATCGCCGCGTGCGCCTGAAGCAGCACCTCGAGGATGGCCGCCACGCGGGGCAGGTCGGCCGTCAGTTCACATACCCGCTCCGAGAACGTCCGCCGCGTGGCCGTGCCGAGTTTGATCCCGAACAGATGCAGCGAGCCCCGGATCTGATTCTCCACATCGCCGATCTTCAGCACCAACGTCTTGCGGCTGGTGAGAAGCGTCCGCAGTTCCATCGTCCGGCGCGCCTTCACATGGACCTGCCGGAACCAACCGGTGCGCAGCATTTAGGCGAGGCCGCGCGTCGTTGCGGTCGGTCTTGTGCGTCATCGCCACCATCGCGGCGCGGGCGTGCCGCGCATCCATGCACACGACGTTGGGCACGCCGAGTTCGAGCATCGGCTCGCAGAGCCAGCCTGCCAGCGCCCCGGTCTCCAAGCCGACACGGGTCAGCGGCAGGCCGAGCGCGCCGAGCCAGGTCGCCAGCGCCTCCGGCTCGCTCGCGACCTTGGCTTCGCGGATGATCTTGCCGTCCTCATCGAGGACGCAAATCACGGTCTCTGCCAGCGAGACATCGAGACCGGCATAGTAGCGCATGAGCCTGCTCCCGGATGATCGGTCGCGGGCTGATCCCCGTCAGACCGGATGGCACCTCGGGCAGCTTGCCAGGATCCACGACGCGGGGAAGGCTGGCGACGGCCCGATTACCCGATCTGCGCCATCGCGCGGACCTCCGAGGCGAAGTCACTCGGCATCCGTATGGGCGAGCCCTTCTTCAAGATCCGGGAGATGTGCCGCGCTCAAGGCGTGCGGGTGTTCTCCTCGAACTACACCCTCTATGCCGACATGAGCGCCCGCACGAACGCGGTCTACCGGGACTTCTCACCCCGGGTGGAGATCTACTCGATCGACGAGAGCTTCCTCGACCTATCCGACGTGCGGGCGGACCGGCGCATCGAGCTCGCCCGGGACCTACGCGCCACCGTGCGCGCCTGGACCGGCATCCCGACCTGCGTCGGCATCGGCCCGACCAAGACGCTGGCCAAGCTCGCCAACCACATCGCCAAGACGGTGCCGGACCTCGACGGCGTCCGCGACCTGACCGATCCGGTTGCCTACGATCACTGGCTCTGCCGGATCTCGGTCGCCGAGGTCTGGGGCATAGGCCGGGCCTCGCTCGCGAAGGTCGAGGCGCTCGGCGTCGACACCGTGGCGGACCTGCGCGACCTCGACCCACGACCGGTGCGCAAGGCGATGACTGTGGTGGGCGAGCGCATCATCCACGAGTTGCGCGGGCTGGCCTGCCTGCCGCTCGAGCTGATGCCGGCCCAGCGCAAGGGCTGCGCTGTCACCCGTTCGTTCTCGTCCCGCATCACGGATCGGGCGACGCTGGAGCAAGCGATCTCGACGCAGGCCACGCGTCTCGGCGAAAAGCTGCGCCGCGGCGGACTCGCCACCAACCACGTCAGCGTCTTCTATCACACCAGCGAGCACGAACGGGGCGACCCGATGCGCTCCGTCTCGAACACCGTGACGCTGCCGGAAGCCACCAGCGATACGCTCGCGCTGATCAAGGCGGCGCTGCTCGGTGTGGCCAAGACCTGGCGCGAGCCGCGCGAGAGGCCGTGGCGCTACGCGAAGGCGGGCGTCATCACCACCGACCTGATGCAGTTGGAGGACAGCCCGCGGGCGCTGATCGGGCAGATGGACCGGGGGCGCTCGGGCCCGCTGATGGCGGCGATCGACGCCTGCAACGCCCGCTGGGGCGCGGGCGCGGTGGTGCCGGCGCGGGCGGGCGTGCTGGAGAAGCGGGACTGGAGCACGAAGTTCGAGATGCGCACGCCGCGCTACACGACGCAGGTCAGCGAGTTGCCGGTTGCGGTGGCATAGGCGCACAAGAAGTCGATCTAGAGTGCGTCGGAACGTACTCAGCGAGCGACCAAGCCTACCGCGGCCGCCTTCTGCAGCAGCAATGTCGGGCTGTATACCCAGATAAGGCCACTCAGCACAACGTTCTGGCTGAGACCGCGCTTGAACTCATATACGCCGCGACTTGCAGCCGGATCGATGCCGCCATGATCGAACACATCGCAACCCTCAGCGCAGGCACGTTCGATAAGCCGCCAGACTGCCAATGTCGCTGCCCCACTTGCCCGCGCCCGGTCGGTGGAAGCCGTAAGGAAGTCAGTGCAACGCTCTGCCGTGAGATGAGCGATGCGGATTAGGACGAGCTCACCTTCATCTCGCACCTCAACAAAGATGTGTCGCGGATCGCGCGCTGCGAGGTCTCGATACGCTGTGCAGTCAAAGGAGTTGGAGAAGCCCCGCCGCATCTTAAGCTCGTCATAGAGAACACCGAAGGCATCGAAGCAGGCAAGCCGCTCTTCCACATCCTCAACAAATCGTGAGGATAGACTAGGCGTCCGCTCCGCTCGACGAAGTACCTTCCTCCAGCGCGGCTCCATCTGCTGCTCGACTCTCCGCAGCCCGCCCGTCAAATCAACGTCAATTGTGTGGCGAATTGGAGTGACTACCGGCGTAAAACCTCTTGCTAGAACGGCGCTCGTGCCGGATGAGCACTGAGAGCGCTCAAAATCGATCAGCATGAGGTCGAGGCGGCCCAATTTTACATAGTCTAGGCAGGCTTGCAGGCAGCGTTCGGCCTGCCGCCCGCCCTTCTCTGTCAGAAGCGGTCCGCCCTGCATCCGTACGATGCGGACTGGCCCTCGCGTCCGTTCATGGTACTGAACCAGAGCGAGCAGATCGTCTGCCCCGTCGCGTATGGTAAGTCGGTGGACCTGCCAGCCTGTCCGGATTTTGTACTCGCCCCACAGCCATGAAGAGAAGATGTTGCCGCGGGGATGCGACCAGACAGCGGCGTCCCACTCGCTGCTATCTGTAATCCTCCCCACATTAAGTCCGAACGTCAGGTGGTCAGCTGCAGCTGCGTTCGCTCGCTTCTTCCGCACAGCCCAGCCCAGAAGGCCTGTCGTGGTCTGCGTTCTTGTGAGCATGTCTGGTCTTGCAGCTGGAGCTTCGGCGAGTGGAATGGTTCTGCCTCATTTCAGAGCAGGGATACCTGAGCGCCACCCGCTTCACCCGCATAGCTCCAAGCTACTTGGCCGCGCATCACTAGCAACCGCGCATAAGAGCTACTGCTTACGCGGTTGTTCCATTTGGTTATATTTCCTTCTTAGGCCGCCCTACCAGGATAGGGGGCCGCGCCATGGCACGCCGCCAGCCGGGCTTGGCCTCCGGATCGGCAAGCGCCTCCGCTGAGGCCTCGTGTGCCTCGACCGCCGCGGCGAGGTCGAGCAAGTCCCCGCCGCCGATCGGGTAGAAACCCGTGTCCGGCTTTGCCAGCACCGCATCCACCACGGCGTTGATCTCGTCGTCCGTGATCTCGGCGGCCTTGCGGGGGTCGGCGGTGGTCTTCTGATCGGCCATGGCGGGGACGTAGCGCCCCGGCCCGGAACGCCCAGGTTGATCCGACAGGCGAGGTCCGCTCGGGGTGGGAAGCCGGCATCCAGCCTAGCAGCCGCACTGGGCTGCATTCTCATCGGAAGCGGACCTTCGTGTACAGGTGCCTTAGAGAATTTATCATGATGCTTTCTGATGTCATGACTCGAGTTTGATCACTCAGCCCCTGAGCGCCGAGGTGTCACATCAAACGGCTAGCTCCGAGGCATCTCGCCAAGCGGCACTGCGATGATGTCCGGACGTCAAAGGTTCGCTAGCTGGGCGAGGTTCGACGCGAGCTCGTCCTTGCGGAACGGCTTGGTAAGACGCGGCAGGTCGGCCGCAATCCCGTCGCTCTCCGCGTAGCCGGACACTACGAGCACTGGCATGCCGGGTCGACTGCTCCGGACCGCGCGCGCCAAGTCGGTGCCGGTGATGCCGGGCATGAGGTGGTCGGTCACAAGCAGGTCGAAGTGCTCACCTTGGGCGACTAAACGCATGGCTTCCTCGGCCGATGCCACCTCGATCACCGAGTAGCCGAGCTCGCCCAGCATGTCGGCTGTGCTCATGCGCACGAACTCCTCGTCATCGACCAGCAACGCGGTCCCGCGCATCACTGGCGTCGCTAAGAGCCTCTAACAAAA
>NZ_BPQM01000075.1 GCF_022179245.1 Methylobacterium gregans | reverse complement strand
GCCGAGATCGATCGTCCGGCGGTCGTCGGGCCAGGGCTTGGTGGCATCGTTCGTCGGGTCGCCAGGCTCGGCGAGTTGTGCCAGCACCCGGAAGCGCGCCGGCTCCTTCGCGAGGCGCAGGCCGATCTCCTCCATCAGGTAGCCCGGATCCCGCTTGGCCGCCTCCTCGGGTGAGAGGATCTCCTCGCCCTGCACCGGGACGAAGCGGTAGCGGAAGGCCTGGCGCTTGCCGTCCTTGTCAACGAAGACGAAGGCGTTCACCCCGTTATAGGTCTGGCGGGCGAAGCTCGACGGGGTCCGGGCGGTCTTGCCTGCCGTGGCGGCGGCCGGATGGGCCGCTGTGAACTTCTCCAGGGCCGTCGGGCGCGCCGCGTCCGGCCCGCTCTCGGAGACGGCCTTCAGCAGATCGCGGAACTCCTCGCCGGTGGCGACGGGGAAGTACTTCAAGGCGTTGACGACGACGTCCATCTCCGTGCCGTCGGCGAGCTTGAACTTCAGCGCCATGCCGTGCGGGTTGGCGTTGGCCGCGCCGTCCGGAATGGTCGGAACACCGGTGGCGTCCGAGAAACGGACCGTCACGGGGACGGCCGCCCCCGCGAACAGGGAAGCCTTGCTGATCTTGGCGGCATCGGCCGAGGGCGTGAAGCTGCCCTCGGCGACCACGCCCTTCGCGTGGTTCGCCCGGAAGCCCGGGTGCTTGCCGAACAGCTTGTTCATCACGTCGACGGTCTGCTCGGCGGTCGTGGCTTCCTGGGCAGATGCCGCGCCGCCCGACGCAAGAGCGAGGACGACGCTTGTGGCGAGCGCGCGTGCGATCTTGAAGTGTCGCATGAGGGACCTCTGACTGTCTCGGCGCGCGTGATGCGGGCCGACCCGACTTCGGAATCTTTCTTAAGGTTCGATCCGGATCGCGCACAACCGGTAGTTTTACCGCGCCGCCTGCACACCCCTGTGAGCCCTGCGCCTCACGCGGGAGAGAAACCCGGGCCTGGGGCGGGCCGCGCGGTGGCGGATGCCCGTCCCGCGCCCCAGTTCAGCCGCGGGGGCGGATCGGCCAGGGAGCCAGGACATGACCGGTACGGCACTGATCGTCGGCGCGAGCGGCATCGTGGGGAGCGCGACCGCCTCCCTGATGGCGGCGGAGGGCTGGTCGGTCCACGGGCTCGCCCGCAACCCGCCCGCCGCCCCGGGCATCCACCCGATACGCGCCGACCTGCACGATTCGGACGCGCTGCGGCGGGCGCTGGCGGAACTCCGCCCGAGCCACGTCGTGCTCGCCACCTGGACGCGGCGCCAGACCGAGGCCGAGATGATCCACCTGAACGGGCAGGCCGTGCGCGACGTGCTGGACGCCCTGCGGTCCGGCGGCTCGGTCCGCCACGTCGCCCTGGTGACCGGGCTGAAGCACTATCTCGGGCCGTTCGAGAACTACGGCACAGGCAGCCTGCCGCAGACGCCGTTCCGCGAGGAGCAGGGGCGGCTCTCGGTCGAGAACTTCTACTACGCCCAGGAGGACGCGGTCTTCGCGGCGGCCCGCCGCGACGGCTTCACCTGGAGCGTGCACCGCCCGCACTCGATCGTCGGCAAGGCGGTCGGCAACGCCATGAACATGGGCACCACGCTCGCCGTCTACGCCACGCTCTGCCGCGAGACCGGGCGGCCCTTCCGCTTCCCGGGCTCGGCGGCGCAGTGGAACGGCCTCGTGGACGTCACCGACGCGCGCCAGCTCGCCCACCACATCCTCTGGGCCTCGACCAGCAAGGCCGCCGCGAACGAGGCCTTCAACGTGGTCAACGGCGATGTCTTCCGCTGGAGCTGGATGTGGGGGCGCATCGCCCAGTGGTTCGGCTTGGAGCCCGCCCCCTTCGACGGCACGGTGCGGCCGCTGGAGGCGCAGATGGCGCAGGACGCGGCCACCTGGGCGGAGATCGCCCGGCGCCACGGCCTCGCGGAGCCCGACCTCGGCCGGCTTGCCTCCGCGTGGCACACCGACGCCGATCTCGGCCGGCCGATCGAGGTGGTGACCGACATGAGCAAGAGCCGCCGGCTCGGCTTCCTGCGCTACCAGCCCTCCGACGACGCCTTCACCGACCTGTTCGGGCGCCTGCGGGCGGACCGGCTGATCCCGTGAGCGCGCCGACGTGAGCGATTGGCCCGGCTCCTGGCTCGCGTCCTGGCGTGTCTGGGCGCTGCTCTCGGCCGTGTTCGCGGCGCTGACCGCGATCCTGGCCAAGCTCGGTGTGTCGGGCGTGCCCTCCGAGGTCGCGACCTTCCTGCGGACGCTCGTCGTGGCTGCGCTCACCGCCGCGATCGTGCTCGCCGCCGGGCAGACGGGCGCGCTCGGTCAGGTCTCGGGCCGCAGCGCGCTGTTCCTCGTCCTGTCGGGCCTCGCCACCGGCGCGTCCTGGCTCTGCTACTTCCGGGCCCTCTCCCTCGGGGACGCGGCCCGGGTCGCGCCGCTCGACAAGCTCAGCGTCGTGCTGGTGGCCGTGTTCGGCGCAACCCTCCTGGGTGAGTCCCTGAGCCTTCTGAGCTGGCTCGGTGTGGCGTTGATCGCGGCGGGGGCCGGGCTGGTCGCCTACGGCGGCTGAGAAGGCGTTAACCTGCCGGCCCGATGATGGGAGACTCGATGGGAGGCTCCCGATGGACAGGTTCTACCGCGGCGTCGAGACCGGGCTCCTCGGTCTCAGCTTCTGCCTCGGCCTCGCGGCCTTCGCGGCGCTCGCCGCGCCGCCGCGCGAGGCCGGATCGCTCGCCGTGACCTTGCCGATGCTCTCGGTCACGACGGGCGCAGGGCCCTGAAAAGAGAAGGCCCGCCGCGCATGGCGCGGCGGGCCCGTGTCTGATCCGGTGCGTCCGCGCCTACGAGGCCGCGCGCGCCGGCTTGCCTTGCGGGGCCGACGGGGGCAACGCCGCGGCGCTCCGGTTCCGCGCCAGATAGGCGACGAGGCAGGCAAGCGCGATCGCCACCAGCACCGCCTGCGTGCCGATCGCCTCCCACGTCCCGTTGAAGCCAATCTCGGTGACGAAGGCCGGCACGCCCCCGTCGTGGACCGAGACGAGGGTCTGCTCCTGGAACTCCTGGAAGGCCTCGCCGACGAGCTTCAGGCCCATCACGAACAGGAAGGCGGAGGTGATCACGAACATCGGCCGCAGGGGCAGACGCAGGGCCAGCCACTGCATGGCGACGAACATCGCGGCAAGCGCGAGCGCCGCGACTCCGAGACCTGCGAAGAGCGAGCCGTCGAAGCCGTTGTTGCTCTTGGCGAGCGCGTGCAGGAACAGCACGGTCTCGGCGCCCTCGCGGAACACCGCCAGAAACGCGATGCCGGCGAGGGACAGGACGGTGCCGGCCCCGAGCGCCCGCTCGGCGAGACGGTTCAGGTCGGCTTGCCAGGCCTTCGGGTCCTGCCGGACGAAGAGCCAGCCGCTCATGTAGAACATCAGCGCGGCGGCGGCGAGCATCACGCCCGCTTCCATCAGGTCGTTGTGATTGCCGTCGAAATAGGTTTGGAACACCCACGCCATGGCGAGACTCGCCAGCGCCGCGGCGCCCGCCCCGGCATAGACCGGGGCGATCCGCTCCGCCGCGCCCGCCCGGCGCAGGAACGCGACGAGCGCCGCGATGATCAGAAGCGCTTCCAGACCTTCCCGAAACAGGATCGTGAAGGCCTGAACGAACGTCGAGCCGTCCGCCATGTCGTTCTCCAGATTGGAACTATTAAAACCTGAGGAGCCCATTGCATCTTGGAGCATCCGCTATCTGGAAGCATTCCAAGTATGCAGGCTCGATCGACCGAGATCTTGACGTTTCGTCCCGATCTGCTTGCGCGCGAATGACTAATCCCTGCGTCAAGCGTCGGCAAGGTGCCGTGCGGCGCGGCGCGCTGAAATGACCGTGCGCGGCCCCAGCCGAGCGGCGCCGCCGGCACGCGAGCGCCGCCCCCGACGCCCGATCGGCACGGGCGCCTGGGGACAATCGTGGCGATTGCGTGGGTAAATCCTGACGCTCCGGTGCAACCCTGAGGCTCAGCCGTGCATTGAGGAGACGACAGATCGCGCGGGCCCGAATGCCCCGTCGGACGAGGCGGACGGCCGCGGCACAGGCCGGCGGCGAACGAACGGACATCCCATGCTCAAGCTCTCCGCCGCCGGCTTCGCCGCGGCCTCTCTCCTTGCCCTGACCGCGCCCGTCTCGGCCGCCCCGGCGGCCTCCGACCGCAGCATCGCCAAGGTCGCCGAGGCGAGTCCGGTGCGGCCCGTCGCGGCCTCGGCGAGCACCACCGGCGCCTCCGCCGGCGAGGCCGAGGAAGACACCAACTGCAGCCGCACCCGCCGCCGGCTCTGGATCGAGGGCGAGGGCTGGATCGTCCGCCGGATCACGACCTGCCGCTGAGGCGGGCCCGAGCCGCGCACGCCGCTCGCGCATTCACGCCGCGCATCGACCAGCCCCGGTCCCCCGGGGCTTTTTCATGCGCCGGCGCCGGGTTACGCAGTCTGCGCGGCTGGCGCGCTGGCCGGTTCCGGAACGACACCGGAGCGCATGACGTTTCCGGAACGTTCATGCGCGGCGCGCCGGAGGTTCAGCATGTGGGCTCATAGCACGCGGGCGGCGTTTGCCGTGCTCGCCCTGGCGCTCGGGGCCAGCAGCGCCGGCGCGGTCGAGTTCGATCATGACGGTTACGGGCCCACCTCCGGAGCGGCCTACGCGCCGACCTACGGATACGGGGCGGGCCGCTACGGCTTCGCCGACGAGGCGGTGCGCGGCGCCTATATCGGCGCGCCGCTGACCCGTTTCCCCCGGCCCAGCGAGATCGTGCCGCCAGCCTGGAGCTACGGCACCTACGGCGTGCCGACCGTCTCCGGCATCCCCCGCGCGCCCGTCGGCGAGCCGACCCTCACCGTGATCAACGCCCGCGAGCCGGCGCGGCGCAAACCCGCGCCCGGCGCCCGCATCCTCTCGCGCGGCGCGGCCGGTGGCTGGGAAGCGGCCGAGGCGGGCGGCTACCGGCCGGCGGGCGTGCGCATCATCGAGGTCCAGGTCCCGCGGCGCTGACCGGAACCGGCCGGGCGCGGGCTCACCCCGTCTCCGCGAGCGCGGCGAACCAAGCCGCGTAGCGCGTGTTGCGCGCGAGCCGCCGGGTCTCATCCGGGGCGCCGTCGTCCCACCAGACCGGGCCGCGCTCGCCGAGCGCCTCCTTCGCGGCCTGCACGGCAGCGCGCGCCGCGCGCAGGGCCTCTCCCGCCCCCCGATCGCCCGCCCGCTCCGCCGCCTTGGCGGCCCGCACGGCCCGCCGGGCGTCCATCAGCGCCGACACCGTCTCCGCGCGCGCGGCCTCGTCGAGGCCCGGATCGGCGCGCCGCCAAAGCCGCCCGCGCACCACGATGTAGCGCCCGTCCGGCGTGACCGGCGGCGCGCTCACGGCCCGCCCGCCCGGCCGCCCCGTGCAGGGGACATTAAGGTCTGTGCGCCACACTCGCCCCCAGGGCCGATCGCTGCCGGAAGGCTTCCCATGAACATCGTCATCGTCGATTCCAGCCGGGTCGTCCTCAAGATCGTGGCGGGGCTGCTCGAACCGCGCGGGCACAGCGTGCACTGCTTCACGGATTCGGCAGAGGCGCTGGCCTTCCTGACCGACCGGCCCGAGATCCGCGTGCTCATCACCAGCCTGCAGGTGCGCCCCCTGGGTGGCCTGGAACTGTGCTGGTCCGCGCGTCTGCTGGCCGACGAGCGCCGCCCCCTCTACGTCATCACCATGTCGTCGGCCCGCAACGAGCGCACCCTGGCCGAGGCACTCGACAGCGGCGCCGACGACTTCATCGACAAGCCGCCCTGCGCCGAGGAGTTGCACGCGCGCCTGCGCGCCGCCGAGCGCCTGACCACGCTGCAGGACCACCTGATCCGCCTGGCCGAGACCGACCCGCTGAGCGGCCTCCTGAACCGGCGCGCCTTCTTCGCCCAGGCCAACCAGAGCGCGGACCGGGCGGGCAATCACGGCCGCCTCTCGATGATCCTCGCCGACATCGACTTCTTCAAGCGCATCAACGACGAGCACGGCCACGACGTCGGCGACCGGGCGATCCAGGCGGTCGCCAAGCTGATGGCCGAGGAGGGCAAAGCCGGCCGGCTCGGCGGCGAGGAGTTCGCCATTGCGTTGGCCGATACCGGGCTGGAGGCCGCCGAGGCGGTTGCCCGGCGCCTCTGCCTGAAGGCGCGTGACCTGCGCATCCGCGGCAACCGCGGCCCCGTGCGCCTGACCTGCAGCTTCGGCGTCAGCACCTGGACGGAGGGCGACTCGGTCGAGGCGCTGGTGAAGCGGGCCGACATCGCCCTCTACGAGGCCAAGACCGGTGGCCGCGACCGCGTGGTCTCGGCGGCCACGGACCTGATTCTCGCCCGGACGGGCTGAAGGGCGCCTCGGTCAAACCGTATCGGCACAGATTTACCTGGCCCCTCGGCTGGGTTGTCCGGCTTTGGGACGGTCGTTAACCAGTCGGCCACACGGCCCCCTCCTGAATAGCTCCGTGTAAACCTTAACGTTCTACAGAAGGCGCCTGGACTCGAACTTGAAACATGCCCTCCAAGAGCGGCGACGCCGTCTCATAGCGGGAAGAGGGGCGTGGGATCATGAGTGCTGCGGTGGGCGTGCTGATCGTTGATGAGCCGCAGGACCTGTGTCCGACCGTTCGGGCGACCCTAGAGCATCTGCCCGAGCTCCAGACTCTGCACGAGGCGGATCTCGCCGAGACGGAGCTGGAGCGCCTAGTCGCCCTGGTGTTCATCGACGAGCGGCGCATCGGCAACGGGCTCGCCGAGATCGGCGCGCTGAGGGAGCGGCAGCCGCGGCTGCGGATCCTGGCCGCCTTCCAGGCGCTCACCGGGGCGGATCTCGGAGCGCTGCTCGCGGCCGGCACCGACGCGGTGATCGCCCGCTCAGGATCTCCGCGTGATCTCTGCGCAGCGATCCTGGCGCTCGCCGCTGGGCAGGACTGCCTCTATCCTCCCTCCGCCGAACTCCAGGCGGAGACCGGCGAGGCGCTCGGCCTGACACCGCGGGAGGCGGAGGTGCTGCGCTTCCTCAGCGCGGGGTTCAGCAACAAGGAGGTTGCCCGCCGCCTGGCGCTGAGCGTGCGCACGGTCGAGACCCACCGGCTAAACCTGCGCCGCAAGACGCAGACCGGCCGCCTCAAGGACCTCGTCACGCTGGCCCGCCAGCTCGGCCTCGCGCCGGTGCTGGAGGAGCCCCGCCCCGCGCGGCACTGATGGAGCGCTGCCCCGGACCCGGCCGGAGGGCCTGAAGGTCCTCCGGGATCCCCCCATCCGATCAGACGTGGATGGCGCGCTTGGCGACCGCGAGCGCGGCCTCCTTCACGGCCTCGGTCAGGGTCGGGTGGGCGTGGCAGGTCCGCGCAATGTCCTCGGAGCTCGCGCCGAACTCCATCGCCACCGCGACCTCGGCGATCAGGTTGCCGGCGTCCGCCCCAACGATGTGCACGCCGAGCACCCGGTCGCTCTGCGCATCCGCCAGCACCTTCACGAAGCCGTCCGTGGTGCCGTTCGCCTTGGCGCGGCCGTTGGCCGTGAAGGGGAACTTGCCGGCGTTGTAGGCGATCCCGTCCTTCTTCAGCTCCTCCTCGGTCTTGCCGACCGAGGCGACCTCCGGGAAGGTGTAGACCACGTTCGGGATCACCGCGTAGTTCACGTGGCCCGACTGGCCGGCCAGGATCTCGGCCACCGCCACGCCCTCGTCCTCGGCCTTGTGGGCGAGCATCGGGCCGGCGATCACGTCGCCGATCGCGTAGATACCGGTGACGTTGGTGGCGAAGTGCTCGTCCGTCTGGATGCGGCCCTTGTCGTCGGTCTGCACGCCGACCGTCTCCAGGCCGAGGCCCTGCGTGTAGGGCACGCGGCCGATGGCGACGAGCACCACGTCGGCCTCCAGCGTCTCGGAGGCGCCGCCCTGCGCCGGCTCCACCGTGACCTTGGCGCCCTTCTTGGCCACCTCGACGCCCGTGACCTTGGTCGAGAGCTTGAAGACGAGGCCCTGCTTGGTCAGGATGCGCTGGAACTGCTTGCCGACCTCGCCGTCCATGCCCGGCAGCACCCGGTCGAGATACTCGACCACCGTGACCTCGGCGCCCAGCCGCCGCCAGACCGAGCCGAGCTCGAGCCCGATCACGCCCGCGCCGATGACGAGAAGCTTCTTCGGAACCCGGTCGAGTTCCAGGGCGCCCGTGGAAGAGACCACCACCTGCTCGTCGATCTCGACGCCGCGGAGCTTGGCCACGTCCGACCCCGTGGCGATGACGATGTTCTTCGTCTCCAGCATCCGGTTGCCGCCGTCCTCGGTGACCACCTCGACGCGGCCCGCCCCGGCGATGCGGCCGGTGCCCTGGTAGGTGTCGACCTTGTTCTTCTTCAGCAGGAACTCGACGCCCTTGGTGTTGCCGGCCACGCCCTCGGACTTGAAGCTCATCATCTTCTTCAGATCGAGCTTCACCCCGCTCACCTCGATGCCGAGATCGGCGAAGTGATGGTTGGCCTCCTCAAAGGCTTCGGACGCGTGCAGCAGGGCCTTGGATGGGATGCAGCCCACGTTGAGGCAGGTGCCGCCATGGGTCGCCCGCTTCTCGACCACCGCGGTCTTCAGCCCGAGCTGGGCCGCCCGGATGGCGCAGACATAGCCCCCGGGGCCGGTGCCGATGACGACGAGATCGTAGGACATGCGGTCTACCTGATGCGGCGAAGAAGGAGGTGGATCAGCCAACGCGTCGAATAGAAGACGGCGATCGACACGAGGCAGAGCGCCGCCAGGAACGACGCCGAGGATAGGGTCACAGAGAACCATTGCAGCAGTTGGACATCGCCTGCCGCGGAGGCGGGCCCGCTCACAAGAGCGGGCCCGCGAAACGAGCGATCTTAGAGATCGAGCACGAGGCGCGCCGGGTCCTCCAGGGCCTCCTTCACGCGCACCAAGAAGGTCACGGCCTCCTTCCCGTCGACGATCCGGTGATCGTAGGAGAGGGCCAGATACATCATCGGCCGCGCCTCGATCTTGCCGCCGCGCACGACCGGACGCTCCTCGATGCGGTGCATGCCGAGGATGCCCGATTGCGGCGCGTTGAGGATCGGCGTCGACATCAGCGAGCCGTAGATGCCGCCGTTGGTGATCGTGAAGGTGCCGCCCTGCATCTCCTCGATGGAGAGCTTGCCGTCTCGCGCCTTCTTGCCGAAACTGGCGATCGTCTTCTCGATGCCGGCGATCGAGAGGTCGTCGGCGTTGCGCACCACCGGCACGACGAGGCCCTTATCGGTGCCGACCGCGATGCCGATGTGGTAGTAGTTCTTGTAGACGAGGTCCTGCCCGTCGATCTCGGCGTTGACCGCCGGCACGTCCTTGAGCGCGCCGATCACCGCCTTGGTGAAGAAGCCCATGAAGCCGAGCTTCGTGCCGTGCTTCTTCTCGAAGATGTCCTTGTACTGGGCCCGCATCGCCATCACGGCCGACATGTCGACGTCGTTGAACGTCGTCAGCATCGCGGCGGTGTCCTGCGCGTCCTTGAGGCGGCGCGCGATGGTCTGGCGCAGCTTCGTCATGCGAACGCGCTCTTCGCGCGCGGCATCGTCCGGCGCGGAGGGCGCGCGCGGCAGGGTGGGACGCGCCTCCTTGGCGGGCGCCGCCTGGGCCGGCCCGGTCGTCCCCCCCTTGGCGATGGCGCCGAGCATGTCGCCCTTGGTGACACGGCCGTCCTTGCCGCTGCCGTTGACGCCCGACGGATCGACGCCGGATTCGCGGGCGAGCTTGGCCACCGCCGGGCCGTTGTCGCCGACCGGGCGGCCGGCCTGCGGCGGGGCGCCCTCGCTGTGGCTGCCATAGCCGGCCGAGGATTCCTTCGGGGGCTCCGCCTTGGTCGAACCGCCCTCCTTCGGGGCCTCGCTGCGGCTCTCGGCCTTGGTCTCGGCGGCCTGCTTCGGGGCGGCCTTCGCCTCACTCTTGGCTCCGCTCCCGGCACCCGCCTCCACGATGGAGCCGAGCAGCGCGCCGGGCTCCACCGTCTCGCCGTCCTTCACCAGGATCTCGCCGAGCTCGCCGGCTGCCGGGGCGTTGACCTCCAGGGTGACCTTGTCGGTCTCCAGCTCCACCAGGGGCTCGTCGGCCGCGACCGTGTCGCCGGGCTTCTTGAACCAGCGGCCGATCGTGGCCTCGCTCACGGATTCGCCGAGCGTCGGGACGAGGATGTCGGTTGCCATGTTCTCACTGCCCCGCTGGGGGCCTCCTGTGGCTGTCGGTTCGCGGCCTCAACGCCGCAGAATCAGGTTCGGTACGGCCGAGAGGGTGTAGGCGAAGCCGGCTCCCGCCCGGATGACGGGATCGTCGGCCCCGAGCGCGCGAGCGGCCGCGTCGTCGGCGGCCTCCACCAGGGCGAGGCCCCAGGTGCCGGCCGCATCGAAGACAGGCCCCACCGCGACGGCCTGCCCCCGCTCCGCGAGGTCGATCCAGTAGGCCGCGTGCTCGGAGAACAGCGCCTTCTCGGTCTCCGTCGCGTCGAACGGGAAGCTCGGACGCGGCGGCGCGAGGCGGAGCAGGAAGTAGGCCATCGGGTTCGCGTCAGACCGCCAGGGCCTCGTTGAGGAAGGCCTGGAGCTGCGCCTGGTGCTTCGACATCAGGCCGACTGCAGTCGAGGCCGAGGCCGGGCGTCCGACATAGCGCGGGCGCTTCACGGCGGAGCCAGCCTGCCCCAGCACCCACTCGAGATAGGGCTCGACGAAGGACCACGCGCCCATGTTCTTGGGCTCCTCCTGGCACCAGACCACCTCCGCGTTGCGGAAGCGGCCCATCTCGTTGGCGAGCGCCTTGAGCGGGAACGGGTAGAGCTGTTCGACGCGCAGCAGATAGACGTCGTTGACGCCCCGCTTCTCGCGCTCCTCCAGTAGGTCGTAATAGACCTTGCCCGAGCAGAGTACGACGCGGCGGATCTTATCGTCGCGCACGAGCTTCAGCTCGCTCGACTCGTGCTCGGCGTCGTCCCAGAGGATGCGGTGGAAGGTCGAGCCCTCCGCCAGCATGTCGAGGGAGGAGACCGCCCGCTTGTGGCGCAGCAGCGACTTCGGCGTCATCAGCACGAGCGGCTTGCGGAAATCGCGCTTCAGCTGCCGGCGCAGGATGTGGAAGTAGTTCGCCGGCGTCGTGCAGTTGGCGACCTGCATGTTGTCCTCGGCGCACGCTTGCAGGTAGCGCTCCAGGCGGGCCGAGGAGTGCTCCGGCCCCTGGCCCTCGTAGCCGTGGGGCAGCAGCATCACGAGGCCGGACATGCGCAGCCACTTGCGCTCACCGGACGCGATGAACTGGTCGATCACCACCTGCGCGCCGTTGGCGAAATCGCCGAACTGCGCCTCCCAGAGCGTGAGCGCGTTCGGCTCGGCCAGCGAGTAGCCGTACTCGAAGCCGAGCACCGCCTCCTCGGAGAGCATCGAGTTGATGATCTCGATGCTGGCCTGCCCCTCCCGGATGGAGTTCAGGGCGGTGAAGCGCTGCTCGTTCTCCTGGTCGATCACCACGGCGTGGCGCTGCGAGAAGGTGCCGCGCTCGACATCCTGCCCCGAGAGGCGGACGCGGTTGCCGTCGAGCAGGATCGAGCCGAAGGCCAGCGCCTCGGCGGTCGCCCAGTCGATGCCCTCGCCGGTCTCGACCGCCTTGGCGCGGTTGTCGAGGAAGCGCTGGATCGTGCGGTGCAGGTGGAAGCCGGGGGGCGCCTGGGTGATCCGCTTGCCGATCTCCCGCAGGGTCTCGGCCGGCACTGCGGTGCGGCCGCGGCGCGGGTCGTCCACGTCCTCGTAGACCGCCTTGAAGCCGGACCAGCGGCCGTCGAGCCAATCGGCCTTGTTGGCCTTGTAGTTGGTGGCCGTGTCGAGCTCGCTGTCGAGCATGGAGCGGAACTCGGCCTTGCGGGCGTCGAGCGCTTCCTGGGTCAGCACGCCGCTCTCGACGAGCTTGCGGCCGTAGGTCTCCAGCGCGGTCGGGTGCTTGCGGATGCGCTGGTACATCTTCGGCTGGGTGAAGGCCGGCTCGTCGCCCTCGTTGTGGCCGAAGCGCCGGTAGCAGAGCATGTCGATCACGACCGGCTTGCCGAACTTCTGCCGGTACTCGACCGCGACCTTGGCGGCGAAGGTTACGGCTTCCGGATCGTCGCCGTTGCAGTGGAAGATCGGCGCCTCGACCATCTTCGCCACGTCCGACGGGTAGGGCGAGGAGCGCGAGAAGCGCGGGTCGGTGGTGAAGCCGATCTGGTTGTTGATGATGAAGTGCACCGAGCCGCCGGTGCGGTGGCCCTTCAGGCCCGAGAGGCCGAGGCACTCGGCCACCACGCCCTGGCCCGCGAAGGCCGCGTCACCGTGGATCAGGAGCGGCAGCACCGTGCGGCGCTCGACATTGGGCTTGGCCCACTGGTCCTGCTTGGCCCGCACCTTACCGAGCACCACCGGATCGACGATCTCAAGGTGGGACGGGTTGGCGGTCAGCGAGAGGTGGACGTTGTTGCCGTCGAAGGAGCGGTCAGAGGACGCGCCCAGATGGTACTTCACGTCGCCCGAGCCCTCGACCTCGGCGGGCGAGGCCGAGCCGCCCTTGAACTCGTGAAAGACCGCCCGGAAGGGCTTGGCCATCACGTTGGTGAGCACGTTGAGGCGGCCGCGGTGGGCCATGCCCAGCACGATCTCGCGCACGCCCAGCGCGCCGCCGCGCTTGATGATCTGCTCGAGCGCCGGGATCATCGCCTCGCCGCCGTCGAGGCCGAAGCGCTTGGTGCCCGTGTACTTGAGGTCGAGGAATTTCTCGAATCCCTCAGCCTCGATCAACTTGTTGAGGATGGCCCTACGACCCTCAGGAGTAAAAGAAATCTCCTTGTCCTTGCCCTCGATGCGCTCCTGCAGCCACGCCTTCTCGGCCGGGTCGGAGATGTGCATGAACTCGACGCCGAGCGTCTGGCAGTAGGTCCGCTCCAGGATGTCGACGATCTCGCGGATCGTGCCGAATTCCAGGCCCAGCACGTTGTCGAGGAAGATCTGGCGGTCCCAATCGGCTTCCGTGAAGCCGTAATGCTGCGGGTGCAGCTCCTCGTGGTCACCGCGGGGCGCCAGTCCCAGCGGGTCGAGCTTGGCGTGCAGGTGGCCGCGCATGCGGTAGGCGCGGATCAGCATGATGGCGCGGACCGAATCCTTCGTGGCCTGCTCGACCGAGACGCCCGTCTTGGCCACCACCGCGGCGCCGTCCGCCGGCTTTCCGGGCTTGGCGTCCTTCGCGAGGATCTTCTCGCCGAAGCCCTTCTCGAGCGCGGGCCAGTTTCCGTCGAGGGCCGAGACGATCTCGCCGTTGAGCGGCACCGGCCAATTGGGCTTGGTCCAGGAGGCGCCTTTGGCGTTCTTTTCGACGAGCGTCTCGTCCTCGCCGAGTGCCTTGAAGAAGTTCTGCCACTCAGGATCGACCGAGGCGGGATTGCGCGCGTAGGCTGCCTGCAGCTCCTCGATATAGGCGGCGTTGCCACCGTAGAGGAACGAGGTTTCGAGGAGCGCTTCGTTCAGGTCCTGGCGTGCCATGGTCCGTCCATCCTGCTCGGGGGTGCGGACCGCGCCGGGCGGACCGCCCTCAACCGTTCGGACGCGCCCGCGCGAGGGCGGCGGGCGCATCCGTCATTCAAATCCGACCGGATTGCGCGTCATCCGCGCAAGCCGATCCGTCCGATATGGGCATCGCGTCCTTGCGTGTGGCGCAAGGCAGCGTCCTAGCCCTTCAGCACCTCGACCAGCGTCGAGCCGAGGCGGGCAGGGGACGGAGAGACGCGGATGCCCGCCTCCTCCATCGCCGCGATCTTGTCCTCGGCGCCGCCCTTGCCGCCCGAGATGATCGCGCCGGCATGGCCCATGCGGCGGCCCGGAGGCGCCGTGCGGCCGGCGATGAAGCCGACCATCGGCTTCTTCCGCCCGCGCTTGGCCTCGTCCTTCAGGAACTGGGCGGCCTCCTCCTCGGCCGAGCCGCCGATCTCGCCGATCATCACGATCGATTCGGTCTTCGGGTCGGCGAGGAACAGCTCCAGCACGTCGATGAACTCGGTGCCCTTCACGGGATCGCCGCCGATGCCGACGGCGGTCGTCTGACCGAGGCCCGCGTTCGTGGTCTGGAACACCGCCTCGTAGGTCAGCGTGCCGGAGCGCGAGACGATGCCGACCGAGCCCGGGCGGAAGATGTTGGCCGGCATGATGCCGATCTTCGACTCGCCCGCGGTGACGATGCCGGGGCAGTTCGGGCCGACGAGCCGCGACTTCGAGCCCTCGAGTGCGCGCTTCACCCGCACCATGTCGAGCACCGGAATCCCTTCCGTGATGCAGACGATCAGCGGGATCTCGGCTTGAATCGCCTCGCAGATCGCGTCCGCGGCGCCCGGCGGCGGCACGTAGACGACCGAAGCATCGGCGCCGGTCTTCTCGCGGGCTTCGGCGACGGTGTCGAAGACCGGCAGGCCGAGATGCTGCGAGCCGCCTTTGCCGGGGCTCGTGCCGCCGACCATCTTGGTGCCGTAGGCGATGGCCTGCTCGGAATGGAAGGTGCCGTTCTTGCCGGTGAAGCCCTGGCAGATGACCTTGGTGTTGGCGTCGATCATGACGGACATCGGATCAGGCTCCCTTCACCGCGGCGACGATCTTCTGGGCGGCGTCGTCGAGGTCGTCCGCCGGGATGACGTTGAGGCCGGACGAGCGGATGATCTCCTTGCCCTCCTCGACGTTGGTGCCCTCCAGGCGCACGACCAGCGGGACCTCCAGGCCCACCGCCTTCACCGCCGCGATCACGCCGCGGGCGATGACGTCGCACTTCATGATCCCGCCGAAGATGTTGACGAGGATGCCCTTCACCTGCGGGTCGGCGGTGATGATCTTGAAGGCCGCCGTGACCTTCTCCTCCGAGGCGCCGCCGCCGACGTCGAGGAAGTTCGCCGGCTCCTCGCCGTAGAGCTTGATGATGTCGAGGGTGGCCATGGCCAGACCCGCGCCGTTGACCATGCAGCCGATCGTGCCGTCGAGCGCGATGTAGGCGAGGTCGTACTTCGAGGCCTCGATCTCCTTGGCGTCCTCCTCGGTCTCGTCGCGCAGCGCGACGACGTCGGGGTGCCGGTAGAGGGCGTTCGAGTCGAAGGAGATCTTGGCGTCGAGGCACTTGAGGTGGCCGTCGCCGGTGAGCACCAGCGGATTGATCTCCAGCATGCTCATGTCCTTGGCCGTGAAGGCCCGGTAGAGCTTCTCCGTGAGATCGCCGGCTTCCTTGGCCTGCGCGCCCGAGAGGCCGAGCGCCTTGGCGACCGCGCGGCCGTGATGGGGCATGATGCCGGTGGCCGGATCGACCGAGAAGGTGACGATCTTCTCAGGGGTGTCGTGGGCGACCTGCTCGATATCCATGCCGCCTTCCGTCGAGACCACGAAGGCGACCTGTCCGGTCTCGCGATCGACGAGCATCGAGAGGTAGAACTCGGCGGCGATCTGCGCGCCTTCCTCGATGTAGAGGCGGTTGACCTGCTTGCCGGCCTCGCCGGTCTGCACGGTCACGAGCGTCTGGCCGAGCATCTCGCGCGCGAACTGAACCACCTCGTCCTTCGACTTGGTGACGCGCACGCCGCCCTTGGCGCCCGCCGGCGCGCCCTTGAAGGTGCCCTTGCCGCGCCCGCCCGCGTGGATCTGGCTCTTCACCACCCAGACCGGGCCGCCGAGCTCGTCGGCGGCAGCCGCCGCCTCCTCAGGCTTGAAGATCGCGACGCCGCGGGAGACCGGCAGGCCGAACTCGCGCAGCACCCCCTTGGCTTGATATTCGTGGATGTTCATAGGCGTCCTCCTCGCGTCCACCGCAGGGCTTGAGAGTCCCGGTCAGGGCACGCGCGGCGCTGGCATACCAGAGACCTGCGCCGCGCGCGAACGGCTCAGGCGAGCGCGCCGTTGATGGACTTGCAGGCCTCGATCAGGCCCTTCACGGAGGCGACCGACTTGTCGAACATCGCCTTCTCGTCGGCGTTGAACTCGACCTCGAGAACGCGCTCGACGCCATTCTCGCCGATCACGATCGGCACGCCGATGAACAGGCCGTCGATGCCGTACTGGCCGGACAGATGGGCGGCGCAGGGCAGGACGCGCTTCTTGTCCTTCAAGTAGCTCTCGGCCATCGCGATCGCCGAGGCCGCCGGGGCGTAGAAGGCCGAGCCGGTCTTGAGCAGGTTGACGATCTCGCCGCCGCCCTTGCGGGTACGCTCGACCATGGCGTCGAGCTTCTCCTGGGTGGTCCAGCCGAGCTTGACCAGATCCGGCAGCGGCACGCCGGCGACCGTCGAGTAGCGCACCAGGGGGACCATGTCGTCGCCGTGGCCACCGAGCACGAAGGCGGTGACGTCCTCGACCGAGACCCCGAACTCCTCGGCCAGGAAGTGGCGGAAGCGAGCGGAGTCGAGCACGCCGGCCATGCCGACGATCTTGTTGGCGGGGAGCCCCGAGAACTTCTGCAGCGCCCAGACCATCGCGTCGAGCGGGTTGGTGATGCAGATCACGAAGGCGTTGGGCGCGTACTGCTTGATGCCGTTGCCGACCGCCTCCATCACCTTGAGGTTGATGCCGATGAGGTCGTCGCGGCTCATGCCGGGCTTGCGCGGCACGCCCGCGGTGACGATCACCACGTCCGCACCTTGGATCGCCGCGTAGTCGCTGGCGCCCGCGTACTTCGCGTCGAACCCGTCCACCGGGGCGGACTCGGCGATGTCGAGACCCTTGCCCTGGGGCACGCCGTCGGCGATGTCGAACAGCACGACGTCGCCGAGCTCCTTCAGGCCCGCGAGGTGAGCGAGCGTGCCGCCGATCTGGCCGGCGCCGATGAGCGCGATCTTGCTGCGTGCCATGGTGCGATAAACCTCTGCTGTGCCTGGTTCGACAGGGTGAAGCTTGGCGCGGACGGGGCCGCGGGGTCTGGGCTCACGCGTTACGTCGGCACGCGCGCCACCTGCGCTGGTCGTGCCGGTCTTGTCCGGGCGGCTGTGTGGCGGAAAAGCACCTCTGCTTCAACCCGACCAAGGTGGGGCAAGCAGGCATTGGGCCAGGAGCCGGAACGGAGCGGAACCGTTGATCGTCCGAAAAAACCCTTCCTCCTGAGCCGTTTATTGCCGCGCTGCGGCGAAGGGTTCGGCGGCAAAGCTCCGATGACAGGATTCAAAAACTGTCATTTCGCCTCATGCAGTCGGTTCGAGAGCCTGAAAACGAAAGGGGCCGCGGACCCTGCGGTCCACGGCCCCGGCATCATGATGGGCGCGGCGACGCGCGCTTCAGAGCACGCCTGCGCGCAGAACGCGCTGGATCGCGTGGATCACCGCGCCGAAGCGGGCCTCGACGAGGTCGCGCGGAACGTCGGCGTCGTGCTGGATCGCGAGGGGATGCGTGAACCGGTAGCTGGCGTCGAAGATGTAGGCGATCGCCCGCTCCCGGTCGCGGGCCGAGAAGGTGCCGGCGATCATCCCCTCCTCGACAACCCGCTCGACGAGGCTGCGCAGGCGCACGCGGTGGCGACGGGCGATCGGGCGGGCCGCAACGGTGGCGTCGAGATGGACGGCGAACAGGTTCGGCTCGCTCGCCAGCGCGTCGCGCTGCAGGGTGGCGAGCGCGGTCAGCAGGCGCTCGATCTTGTCGTCGGCCGGATCCGGCGCATCGGCAATGCCGGCCAGATGCGCCTCGATGTCACGCAGCCAGCGCCCGGCCACGGCGTCGAGGAGCGCGTCCTTCGAGGGGAAGTAGCGATAGACGTTGGCGTGCGTCATGCCGGCTTCCGCCGCCACGGCGACCACCGTCACGCGCTTCGGACCCAATCTCGCAAGATGCTCGGTGGCGATACCGAGCAGGCGCACGTCGGCCGAGACGGGCGCGGGCCGGTTGCGGAGGCCCGCTGCCGAGCGTCCCGCCCGGTTGTCGGCCCGTGCCGCCTGCACATCCCCATCGGTCTGTGGCATCTCGCTGAGTGCCTCGGCCGAAGAGCCGGACGTCAGGTCCGGATCCGGCTGAACGAAGGGAAGGGGCAGGCGTGAAGAGGAAAGGTGGTAGGGCGAGACGAACCCCCATCTGACCGGGAAGCGCTCCGACGCTTCCGTGAACCTTGTAGTCTCCCCCTGGGAGGCTGTTGAGAGGGGCATCGCTCACCCCTCCCTTTGTCCTATGTTCATTTTGGTTTGAGAACGCAACAAATTTTTCTTGTTGTAGCTTCTCTAGAAGCGGTTCTTCCACGCCCGCAATGCGACGAAGACCGCCGCCGAATCACCCGGCGGTAGATCGACCGCGCGCGCGAGCGCCGGTTCGCGGGCCCGCAGGAAGGGATTGGTGTCCCGCTCCGCCCCCATGGTGGAGGGCACGAGGAAGCGGCCCTCGTCCCGCGCATGCTCGGCCTCGGCCGCGCGCGCCTGGAGCACCGCATTGCCGGGCTCCGCCGCCAGAGCGAAGCGGGCATTGGAGAGGACGTAATCGTGACCGCTGAACACCTGCGTGGCGTCCGGCAGCACCTCGAACCGCTGGAGCGAGCGCCACAGGGTCTCGGGCGGGCTCTCCATCACTCGGCCGCAGCCGAGGGTGAACAGGGTGTCGCCCGCGAACACGATCTCGGCTCCCGAGAACCAGTAGGCGACATGGTCGAGGCAGTGACCGGGCGTCTCCCAGACCTCCGCCTCGAGATCCCCCACCCGCACCCGGTCGCCCTCGCGCACGTAGACGTCGGCGTCGGGCACCGCCTCGCGCGCCTTCTCGGGGGCGGTGAGGCGGGCGCCGGTGGCGCGGCGCACCTCCGGGATGCCCTCGATGTGGTCGCCGTGCCGGTGGGTCACGAGAATGTCGGTGAGCCGCCAGCCCGTCTCATCGAGGGCGCGCAGCACCGGTTCCGCCTCCGGCACGTCGATCGCCGCGCAGGCGCCCGTGCGGGGATCGCGGATCAGCACACCGATATTGTCGCTGCGGCAGAGAAAGGTGCGGGTCTCGGCGGCGCCGGCGCTCATGGTCTCCTCCAGTCCTCTCTGGGGCTGCGGACCTCGCGGATGCGAGGCTGAGGGCAGTCGGCCTCGCGGGCATGAGGCCCCGGGGCATCAGGCACAGAACCGTAACCGAAACCGCCCTGTTCCGCGCGCGCCCATCGCCCGGCCGCTTGTCGTGGCGCCGCCGGGTCCCCATTGAAGGCGTCGCGCCACCCGCGAGCGTCCGCGCGCTCCGTTCCCGCTGCCTGACCGACCATGCGCCTCGACGTCACCGACCTGCGGGCCTTCTACGCAACGCCGCTTGGCCAGGTGACCCATCGTGTCGTCGGCCGGGCGCTGCACGGCTTCCTCGGCTCCGTCTCCGGCCTGCGGGTGCTCGGGATCGGCTACGCCACGCCCTATCTCGGACCGGTCCACTGCATCGCCGAGCGGACGCTGGCCTTCATGCCCGCGACGCAAGGGGTGGTGAACTGGCCGGGCGCCGGCCGGTCCTGCTCGGCGCTGGCCGACCCGACCATGATGCCGCTGCCCGAGGCCGCGGTGGACCGGGTGATCCTCGTCCACGCGCTCGAATCCGTCGAGAGCCCGACGGAATTGCTGCAGGAGGTCTGGCGCACGCTGACCCCGGGCGGACGGATGATCCTGGTGGTGCCCAACCGCCGCGGCGTCTGGGCGCGGCGCGAGGCGACGCCCTTCGGCCACGGCCAGCCCTACAGCCGCTCGCAGCTCGGCCGGCTGATGCGCGACACGCTGTTCTCGCCGGAGGGCTGGGCCGAGACCCTCTACATGCCGCCCGTGCGCTCGCGCCTGATGCTCCAGACCGGGCCGGCCTGGGAGCGGCTCGGCACCGGCCTGTCCCTGCCCTTCGCGGGACTGCACGTGGTCGATGCCACCAAGCAGCTCTACAGGCCGGTCGCGGTGCAGCAGGTGCGCCGCGCCCGCCGCCTCGCCCCCGCCCGGGTGCTGGTACCCGCCCCCTCGCCGGGATGAGGCCGATCCGTCGGACCTGTCCCGACGGGCGTCGCGCGGTCAGCCCGGCGCCGCTTCCGGATCCTTCCACGGCACCGGGCCGCGGGGGCTCTCGCCGACCTCGAAATAGGGGCTCCTGGCCGAGAAGTTCGGGCTGAAGAAGGGATCGCGCAGCCCCTCGGCGCCCCACTTCGCCATCATGTGCTCGGCCTCGCGCTTGAGCCGGACGACCTTCGTCGGGTTCACGTCGGCGCCGCGCGTGATCGATTCCTTATGGATCATGGTGATGCCGGGATCGCAGATGATCTTCAGCCCCTGCTGGCGCACCCGCAGACAGAGGTCGACATCGTTGTAGGCGACGGCAAAGCTCTCATCCATGCCGCCGATCTGGTCCCAATCGGTGCGACGCATGAAGCAGCAGGCCGCGGTGACGGCCGCGAACTGCTGCAGGATCTTGCTCTTGCTGAACTGCGTATGCTCGGCACCGGGCCTGCGGAAATGCGCATGGACCGCGATCTCCGGGTCGCCGCCGCCGATGCCGAGATACACCCCAAAATGCTGGAGGAAGCCGTCCGGGAACAGGAGACGGGCACCGACCATGCCGACATCGTCGATGGACAGCCATGCTCTCACCCGATGGAAGAGATCGGTCGTGACGACTTCGGTGTCGTTGTTGAGCAGGCAGATGATCTCGCCCGTGGCGCGCTGCACACCCAGGTTGCACAGGTGCGAGAAATTGAAATCCGTCTCGGAGCGAACGACGACGAAACGATTTCGGTCGCGACGAAGCTCGTCGAGATACGCCAGCGTTTCCGCATCGTCTGAAAAGTTGTCGACGATGACGATCTGCACGAGAGGATCGGCCACGCGCATGAGCGACTCGATGCAGGGCTTCAGGACGCCGAGACCGTTGCGCGTCGGGATGACGATGCTGATCGTCTGCGGGTTCTCGACCGTGAGCGTCTGCACGCTGGCGATGCCCGGGATGCCGCTGTCGACTGAGCGGAGCGGGTATGCCATGCGCTCGAAGTGACTGTTGATCGAGCGCTTCGCCGCCTCGAACGCGTAGTCCTTCTGTCCGGCCCCGATGGCAGTCGATCCGAGCACCTGCCGCCAGTGATAGAGGACATGCGGGATGTGAACGATCTGCTTCTCGTCGATTCGTTCCATGCAGCGGAGCGTCAGATCATAGTCCTGACTGCCCTCGTAGCCCTTGCGGAAGCCGCCGACCTCGTTGAACAGCGCACGGTCGTAGATGCCGAGATGGCTGAACAGGTTGTGGCCATACATCAGGAAACGATCGAAATCGCCCTTGAAATACGGATCGGCGTGAAAACCTTCGAGGTTGAACTTGTCCTCATCGGAGTACAGCAGCTTGCAGCCCGGATTCTGGTCGATGTAATAGGCCGCCGTCCAGAGGGCGTGTGCGGGCAGAAAGTCGTCGTTGTCCATCAGGACGAGGTAGTCCCCCGCAGCGAGGGCGGCAGCCGCGTTCGACGATTCCGAGATATGGCCATTGGTCTCACGGAAGACGTAGCGGATCCTCGGGTCTTCCTCGGCAAGGCGGACGATCGTGTTACGGACCGCGAAATCCGGCGAAGCATCGTCGGCGAGACACAGCTCCCAGTGCGGATAGGTCTGAGCCTGGAGCGAGCGGACGGCCTCGATGAGCAGATCGACCGGCGGGTTGTAGACCGGCATGACCACCGAGAAGAACGGCTTCGTCCCGAAGCTCTCGGCGCGCTGCCGCATCCACGCGCGATCGCCCTCTGTCAGGTGGTTGAAGCGCCCGATGAAGCTCCGGTAGAGCGGGTCCGAATGGGCGGAGTGGATCGCGCTCCAGAGCAGCCCGTGACTGACGGCGCTGCTGAGGCCTGCCATTGGGATGCTCGTGGCAACATCCTGCTCGATCTCGGTGCGCCGGGAGCGGATGGCGGCCACCACGCTGCTCACCTTTCCGGTGATGATCGTGCGTTGATCTGCCTCGGACAGGTCCAGAAAGTTACGCAGGAGCGCGCGTGGATCGGAGCGTTGGATGTAGAACGCGTCGAGCTCAGCCGCACCGACGACCGCACCTTGGAAGTCGATACGAACTTCATGCACGAATTGCGGAAGAGGAATGTGAATTCCAAACCGCGATTCGCCCTCCAGCGGCTGAAGGAGATAGGATCCCGCAACCGTGTATCCCCGCCCATGATCGATGTACACCCGCATAGGACGAGCCGTATCTACCGGCCGAACGCTCACAATGAACTGAACGCTCAGCGCCGACAATTTGAGGTAGGGCTTTATCTTGAAGAAAACCTTCGAATGCGCGTCGAGTACGACCTTGCCCGCCCCTATCACCTCGATGCCCTCGATGCGAAGGTCGGTCATGCCAGCCATGGTTCCGGCAATCCTGGGCATCGTCCTGAAGACACGGTCCAGTCCCGCCTGTACGGTCTTGCCCGCTCCGGGACGGAGCCGATCGACAGCCGCTACGGCATTGCCGTGAAACGCCTTCAACCTCACGCTCGCTCCTCTCAAGGGCATAGGGTCCTCTCCGTCCCCCGGTAGACCTATACGCTGTGAGAAAATTAACGTACAGTAAGACCCCTCTACGGGACCGAGGCTTTCTGTTAAACCTGAAGAACTCGAACCTCGATCATCCGCGAGCCGCCGCTCAATCGCAATCGCGCGGCTCCGGAACGAGACCCCGACTGCGCTATTGATTGACGATTCTTCGCCTCTCCTTCGAACGGCCACGGTTTTGCGATGGATAGAAGATGGCCAATCCATTACCGCCCGAAGCAAGTCTCGATACATTGCACGGTCCGTCGAACCGTCTATTCGCCACCGTGTTGAACGTCCGGATTTGGCCTGCCGACACGGCGCAGACAGCAGGTTCCCGGGCTGCCAGATGGCTTTTCATATCGGCGGAGCCCACGATCGCAAGAATTTCTGTTCCGTTCTCGGCGACGGCACCCGGATCGAGAACCCGTAGGATTGCCGCACCGACGAGGAGAGACCGTTCTGGTCGATGCTGGAGCGTTTGAGGATCTTGTTGCGTACCGTGCAGAATGCGCGCCTGCTCGATCTCGGCCTACTCCCGAGGCCGGCTTCGCGGTCCTACAAGTCGAACAGGCCGGGCGGGTACGCTTCGTTCTTGAGCAGGCCTCGACCCTGCACCGGGGGCTCGAACACCACCATCATTACACCCTGTCCGGCTGTCTCGTGCAGCGCCTTGAACAGGCATAGAAGATCCACCCGACAACGCGAGTGAAGCTTCCATGGCCGTCGACGATGATGTGCACGCCGAATACGCCAACATTCCCCCATCCAAGACCACGGGTCTGACGGCCTACCCCGAATGGGTCTCGAAGCTCCCGGTCGCGCAGTCGGGGCTCGGCGGCACGGCCACCCTGTTCGAGGATCAACGCATCCGGATCCTGCTCGACCTCTGCCCGGTCGATAACTACCGCGTCCTCGAACTCGGCCCGTTCGAGGCCGGGCACACCTACATGCTCCACGGGGCGGGCGCGGAATCGATTGACGCGATCGAGGCGCACCGCAGTTCCTACATCAAGTGCGTGCTGGCCAAGGAAGCCCTCGATCTCACCAGAGCACATTTCTACCTCGGTGATTTCGTCGCGTGGCTCCAGAACACCACCAAGGCCTACGATCTCGCAGTCGCCTCGGGCGTGCTCTACCACATGGCCGATCCGGTCGGCCTTCTCGACCTGCTCTGCAAACGCGCCAACCGCATCTTCCTATGGACGCATTACGCGCCGACCACCCCCTATCCGGATGGCCACCCGCTGAAGCAGGCCTATACCGGCGAGATCGACGAGATCGAGCACAAGGGGGAGAAACTGAAGCTTTATCAACGCACCTATCTCGACGTCGCCAACACCTCGACCTTCTGCGGAGGCGTGCGGGATCGCCACGCCTGGATGGAGAAGGACGGGATCCTGGCGCTCCTACGCGTCAACGGCTTCGCCACGCAGCATGTCTTCATGGACCAACCGGAAGGACACCCGAACGGTCCGTGCCTCTGCATCTATGCCGAGAAGGCCTGACCGCGTCCGGGCTCGCCGCGGGTGGAGGCTGAGACGCGGGTCGAGCCGTCGAAGCCGCCGCTCCTGCCCTCAGGCCGGATGGCCGCTCCGTGACGACCGAACACCCGCCTTCCGATCACGGCGGATCATCGGTCCCGTGTCCCGCTGCCCTCCCGCGGAGCCTTGTGGAGCGTGCCCGCCAGGGCCCACCCGGATCCATCGTCACTCCTGAACCTCAGGAGGCCGCCTGGAGCGTCGCCTCCGCCGATCCGGCGCGGCCGCGGGATCTGCCGGCCGGCGCGGCCTTCTTCCGGCCGGTCCGCCGCTTCGGCTCCACGGGCGCCGCAGCCTCCAGCCGCTGGCGCAGGAGGGTCAGTACCGCCGCCTCTTCGGGCCGGAGCGAGGCGAGATCCTCGGCCAGCTCCGTCTCGACCGCTTCCTTGACCTGCAGCAGCAGACCGCCCTCGAGGTAACTGTCGAGCACCTGCGGGTGGATGTAGCACTTGCGGCAGATGGTCGGCGTGTTGCCGAGCCGCGCCGCCACGCCCTCGATCGCGGCGCGCACGTTGGTCTTGGCCTTGGCCTGGCTGTCGAAGGCCTCGAACTCGCGCAGCGCCAGCGCGGCCAGCACCGTGCCGGCCCAGGTACGGAAATCCTTGGCGGTGAAGTCCTCGCCGGTGATCTCGCGCAGATACGTGTTCACGTCCTGCGAGGTGACGTCGCGCCGCGTGCCGTCGTCGTCGAGGTACTGGAACAGCTCCTGGCCCGGCAGGTCCTGGCAGGCCTTGACGATGCGCGCCACGCGCCGGTCCTTCACGGAGAGGTCCCAGGTCTTGCCGCTCTTGCCCTTGAAGCGGAACGTCATCTCGGGCCCCTCCACCTTGACGTGCGGGTCGCGCAGGGTGGTCAGGCCATAGCTCTTGTTGGTGCGGGCGTAGTCGTCGTTGCCGACGCGGATCAGCGTGGTCTCAAGAAGGTGCACCACCGTCGCCAGCACCTTCTCGCGGGGCAGGCCGGTGCGGCGCATGTCGGCATCGACCCGCTGGCGGATGCCCGGCAGCGCCTCGGCGAAGGCCATGATCCGGCTGAACTTGGTCGATTCCCGCGCGGCGCGGAAATCCGGATGGTAGCGGTACTGCTTGCGCCCCTTGGCGTCGCGGCCCGTCGCCTGGATGTGGCCGTTGGCGCGCGGGCAGATCCAGACGTCGGTGTAGGCCGGCGGGATCGCAAGCTTGCGGATGCGCTCCAGGACCGCCTTGTCGCGCACCGGCGCGCCCTTGGCGTCGCGGTAGCTGAAGCCCTTGCCGCTCTTGCGGCGCGTCAGGCCCGGCCGGCCGTCGTCCACATAGGCGAGGCCGGCCTCCGCGGCGGCGTCGCGCGGGTCGACCACGCTGGTCTCGCAGGCCGGCTCGGCCATGGCTCCACTCCTCGAACTGGTATGCCGACAACCGTGGCGTCCGCGAGCCCGTTCCGGACCGCACCCATCCGCCGCAGGGGCGTGCTACAGGCCTGCGCATGGACGCTCCCGCCCCTGCCCCTGCCTCTACCCCTGCCTCCGTCCCGGCCCCGATGCGCAGCCTGGTCTTCGTGGTCACCGAGGACTGGTTCTTCGCCTCGCACTTCCTGCCGCTCGCCCGCGCCGCGGTGGCGATGGGCCTCTCCGTCGCGGTGGTGACGCGGGTGCGCGACCACCGGGCGGCCATCGAGGCGACGGGCGCCCGGGTGGTGCCGCTGGAGGCCGAGCGCTCCAGCCTCAACCCGATGGCGGCGGGCTACGCCGCGGGCCAACTCGCCGCGATCCTGAAGGCGCTTAAGGCCGACATCGTACACTGCATCGCGCTGCGCGCCATCCTCGTCGGCGGCACCGCGGCCGCGATGGCGAACGTGCCGGCCCGCGTCTTCGCGCTCACCGGGCTCGGGCTGATCGGCGCGCGCCAGGACCGGGTCGGCGGCCTCGCCCGCACGGCGCTCCGCCACCTGATCCGCGGGGCGCTCGCCTCCCGCCGCACCCGTTTCCTGTTCGAGAACCCGGACGATGCCCGCGCCCTCGGGCTCGACCCGGCCGACACGGCGGTGACGATCGTCGGCGGGGCGGGCGTCGATCCCGCCGTCTACACGCCCGCCCCGCTGCCCCAGCAGCCGCCGCTGCGCGTGGCCCTCGCCGCCCGCATGCTCTGGTCGAAGGGCGTGGACGTCGCCGTCGAGGCGGTCCGGCTCGCACGCGGGCGCGGCGCGCCCGTCGAGCTCTCCCTCTACGGCGCGCCGGACGCCTCCAACCGCCGCGCGATCCCCGGGGAGACCCTGCGCGGCTGGAGCCGGGACGGCGTGGCGTGGCAGGGCGCGAGCGGCGACGTGGCGGGGGCCTACGCCGCCCATCACGTCGCCTGCCTGCCCTCGCGGGGCGGCGAGGGCCTGCCGCGCGAGGGCAGGCAGGCGA
>NZ_BPQM01000073.1 GCF_022179245.1 Methylobacterium gregans | reverse complement strand
CCGCGGCAGGCGGGGCTTCAGGGTGTCGGCCTTCTTGATATCGGCCTTCTTGGGATCGGCCTGGGACATAGCAGGAATTCGCTTCGTGTCGGAACGGGTTGCCCGGGCTCTAACGCAGGGCGCCCGCGCACGGCAACCGCCGCGGGCGCGCGGGTCCCGAACGGTGCGGAGGGGCGGCATCTACGTAGTCGGGCATCCGGCCGGGGGACCGCGTTACGGAACTTCACGGCCGCGTGAGCTTTTGTCCCGCATGGCCAGATCACCGCAACCGGGGCGTCCGCACGTGGCGCCCTGCCCCGACAAGCCCGGCACCTTCCGCTGGCAGATCCAGCTGGAAGACGGGAGCGTGGTGCGCGCGCCCTACGCCTTCGCGACGCGCGGCGGGGCGGAACTCTCGGCCGATCTCTGGATGAAGCAGTTGCGCGCGACAGCCTAGCGCCGGTCCGAAGGACGGTAGATCCGCGCAGGCCCGGCGGCTCCGGAACGAGCGTCGCGCGCTACCGAATCCACCGCCGTGTCCTACCGTTCGAGGAAAAGCCCGGCCAGCAGGAAACCGAACCCGGCGAGCCCGAGCGCGCCCTCGCGCCGGTGTGTCGTGTCAGTGAAGTGCGCGACCGCGCCGCCGGCGCAGCACAGGGCGCCCAGCCCGATCGCCACGAGATGCATGCGCCGCCTCCTCGAAGTGCCCAGGACGCAGGAACGCCGGCCGACGCGCTGTGCGCGTATGCCGAACATGGTCAATGCAATATTGATGCCGTTTCCGCCCGGCCAGGCGGAGTAGAGTTCAGTCAAACGCCTATGGCGGCCTACCCCGCGCCGCAGCCCGAGGCGCGGGTCCCCTCTTCTGTAGGGAGAGGTCTGCTTTCGCAGAAAGTCGGGTGAGGGGTATGCGGCTGCCGGACCATACGCGGTGCCGGACGCGCGTCGATGGCGCGCTCAGGTGTGAAACCTCATACCTCTTGCCCCACCCTTTCCGGGTGAGAGGGGACGCGCTGCGGCTCCCGTGCGAACCAGACAGTGCATGTCATAGGGCTGGCTCCGCTCGCGAAGGCGGAAGCGAGAGCGCGTCGATCATGCGTCTCCCGGTGTCGGATGCCGCAGGCAACCCCGGCCCACGCGTTCCATCCGTTGACGATCCCGCGCGGGCGCGCCTAATCACCCCATGTCCATCAACGCTTCATCACGCTTCGACGTCGTCGTCATCGGTGGCGGCCATGCCGGTGTCGAGGCGGCGGCCGCCGCCGCCCGTTGTGGGGCGCGCACGGCGCTCGTCACCCACGCGGCGGCGACCATCGGCGCCATGTCGTGCAATCCGGCGATCGGCGGCCTCGGCAAGGGCCACCTCGTCCGGGAGGTCGACGCCCTCGACGGACTGATGGGCCGGGTCGCCGACGCCGCCGGTATCCAGTTCCGCCTGCTCAACCGCCGCAAGGGCCCGGCCGTGCGCGGCCCCCGCACCCAGGCCGACCGCAAGCTCTACGCGGCCGCGATGCAGGCGGCGATCGCGGAGACCGCCGGCCTCACGGTGATCGAGACGAGTTGCGAGGATCTCGCCATCACCGAGGGCCGCGTCGCGGGCGTGGTGCTGGGGGATGGGCGCACCCTCCCCTGTGCCGCCGCGGTCATCACCACCGGCACCTTCCTGCGCGGGCTGATCCATATCGGCCCCGTGCAGGTGCCGGCCGGGCGCGTGGGCGAGGCGCCGTCCGTCGGCCTCGCCCGCACCCTCGACGGCCTCGGCTTCCGCCTCGGCCGGCTGAAGACCGGCACGCCCCCCCGGCTCGACGGGACCACCATCGACTGGGCCGCCCTGGAGATGCAGGAGGCCGACGCCGAGCCGGTGCCGTTCTCGACGCTCACCGAGCGGATCACCACGCCGCAGATCCGGTGCGGCATCACCCGCACGACGCAAGGTGTCCACGACCTGATCCGGGCGAATCTGCATCGCTCGCCGATGTATTCGGGCGGCATCAGCAGCCGCGGCCCGCGCTACTGCCCGTCGATCGAGGACAAGGTGGTGCGCTTCGGCGACCGCGAGGGGCACCAGATCTTCCTGGAGCCGGAAGGCCTCGACGACCCGACCGTCTATCCGAACGGCATCTCGACCGCTCTGCCCGAGGACGTGCAGCGCGCCCTGATCGGCCTGATCCCCGGTCTGGAGAAGACCCGGATCGTGCGGCCGGGCTACGCCATCGAGTACGATTACGTCGATCCGCGCGAACTCGATGCCGGGCTGCAGACCAAGCGCCTGCCCGGCCTGTTCCTCGCCGGCCAGATCAACGGCACCACCGGCTACGAGGAGGCGGCGGCGCAGGGGCTGGTCGCCGGCCTCAACGCGGCCCGGCACGCGGGCGGACAGGCGATCGCGTCTTTCGATCGGGCCGAATCCTATCTCGGCGTGATGATCGACGACCTCGTCACCCATGGGGTGAGCGAGCCCTACCGCATGTTCACCTCGCGCTCCGAGTACCGGCTGAGCCTGCGCGTCGACAACGCCGACGAGCGCCTGACCCCCCGCGGCCTGGCACTCGGCTGCGTCGGCAGCGCACGGGCCGCGCATTTCAGCGCCTCCCAGGTTGAACTGACCGCCGCCCGCGCCCGGCTCGACGCGCTCAGTCTCACGCCGACCGAGGCGCGCGGCCACGGGATCGCGCTGAACCAGGACGGCATCCGCCGCAGCGCCTTCCAGCTCCTCTCCTATCCGGAACTCGATTGGGCACGGCTGTCGCGGGTCTGGCCGGAGCTCGGCGCCGTCACGCCACGGCTCGCCGAGCGCCTGCGCACCGACGCGACCTACGCGGTCTATCTCGACCGGCAGCAGGCCGACATCGCCGCCTTCCGGCGCGACGAGGCGGTTCGGCTGCCGTCCGGGCTCGACTATGCGGGGATCAGCGGCCTCTCGAACGAGATGCGGCTGAAGCTGGAGGCCGTGCGCCCCGGCACGCTGGGACAGGCCGCGCGCATCGAGGGCGTGACGCCGGCCGCCCTCACCCTGCTGGCCGCCCATGCCCGCCGGGACGGCCGCGCGCCGGTGCGTGCCTGATGGGTGCCGGCAGCGATCGGGAGCGCGTCCTCGCGGAAGCCGGTGTTTCACGTGAAACCGCGGCCCGCCTCGACCTCTACGTGGACCAGCTCAAGCGCTGGCAATCGGTGAAGAACCTCGTCGGCCCGGCGACGCTCGCCGAGGTCTGGACGCGCCACGTGGCCGACGCGCTGCAGCTCCTGGCGCTGGCACCGGGGGCCCAACGATGGCTCGATCTCGGCTCCGGCGCCGGCATCCCCGGCCTGATCCTGGCGATCGCGGGCGGTCCCGAGATCTCCGTCGACCTCGTCGAGAGCAACGCGCGCAAATGCGCCTTCCTCACCGAGACCGCGCGGCTCACCGGGGCGCGGGCCCGGATCCACGCGGCCCGGATCGAGGCGGTCATCCCAAATTTCCAGGGTGTCGACGTGGTCTGCGCCCGGGCTCTCGCGCCCCTCGAACAGCTCCTCGCCTGGACCGAGCCCCTGTTGAATTCGGGCACCACCGGCCTGTTTCCGAAGGGCCGCGAGGTCGAAGCGGAATTGACCCGGGCGGCCGCACGGTGGACAGTCACCTACGACCTCGTTCCGAGCCGAACCGAGTCGATGGCCCGGATCGTGCGGGTCAGCGATCTCGCGCCCGCGAGTCACCGATCGAGCCCATGACAAGCGATGTCCTCCCCGCCCCCGTTCAGCCGGCAGCCGTCGCGCGCCCGCTGCGGATCCTCGCGCTCGCCAACCAGAAGGGCGGCGTCGGCAAGACCACGACGGCGATCAACCTGGGTACGGCGCTCGCCGCAATCGGCGAGCAGGTGCTGGTGATCGACCTCGACCCGCAGGGGAACGCCTCGACGGGGCTCGGCATCGACCGCCGGGCCCGTCGGGTCTCGACCTACGAGGTGATGGCCGGCGAGGCGACCCTCGCCCAGGCCGTGGTGCCGACTGCGGTGCCGCGCCTGTCGCTCGCCGCCTCGACCATGGACCTGCTCGGCCTGGAGCTTGAGATGGCCCAGAGTGCCGACCGGGCGCACCGCCTGCGCAACGTGCTCAAGCGCATGGGCGAGGCCCCGGAGACGGCGGGCTTCAGCTACGTGCTGATAGACTGCCCACCCTCGCTGAACCTGCTCACCATCAACGCTCTGGTCGCGGCCGACGCCGTGATGGTGCCGCTGCAATGCGAGTTCTTCGCGCTCGAAGGTCTGAGCCAGCTCCTGCGCACGGTCGAGCAGGTGCGTGCGGCGCTCAACCCAAAGTTGACGATCCAGGGCGTCGTGCTGACGATGTTCGATCCGCGCAACAACCTCTCGAACCAAGTCGTGGCGGATGTCCGCAGCTTCATGGGCGAGAAGGTCTACGAGACGATGATCCCGCGCAACGTGCGGATCTCGGAGGCGCCCTCGCACGGCAAGCCGGCGCTCCTCTACGACCTCAAATGCGCCGGGTCCCAGGCCTACCTCCGCCTCGCCTCGGAGGTGATCCAGCGGGAAGGCCGGGTCCACGCCGCGGCATGAGGCGGGTTTGCCCACGGTTTGAACGGGTTTGACGCGGGTATCCCGACGGCAAAGCCGCGGGTTGCGTAACGGAGTGGATGGGTGGCGGTGATGGCGGAAGAGGGCGCACGGCCCCGGCTGGGACGCGGGCTCGCGGCCCTGATCGGTGATTTCGGTGCGGCAGAACCGGCCGCGGACGGGGCCAAGTCCCCTGCCCCGCAACGCCGGGTTGCGGTCGAGTTCCTGCGCCCCAACCCGCGCAACCCGCGCCGCCGCTTCAGCGAGACCGACCTCGACGAACTCGCGGTCTCGTTGAAGGCGCGCGGGCTGATTCAGCCGATCGTTGTGCGTCCGCTCGCCGACGTTCCGGGTGCCTTCGAGATCGTGGCCGGCGAGCGCCGCTGGCGCGCAGCCCAGCGCGCCGGTCTCGACGAGGTCCCGGTGGTCGTCGTCGAGATCGACGACCGAGCCTCGCTCGAATTCGCGATCCTTGAGAACGTGCAGCGCACCGATCTCAACGCGATCGAGGAAGCGGCCGGCTACGAGCGACTGATGAGCGAGTTCGCCTATAGCCAGCGCGAGCTCGCTGAGATCTTGGGGAAGAGCCGTAGTCACCTCGCCAATACGCTGCGGCTTCTGAACCTGCCGCCGTCGATCCAGGAGCGGGTGATCGCGGGCGAGATCACGGCGGGCCACGCCCGCGCGCTGCTCGCCGTGCGCGATCCCGAAGCGGTCGGGCGCCGCATCGTGGAGGAGGGGCTGTCGGTCCGCGAGGTCGAGGCCATCGCCGCCGCCGAGGTTCCGGAGCAGGAAGGCCCCCGCCCCGGCCGTCCCCGCGGCGCCGGCGAGCGATCCGAGGAGGTCCGCAGCCTGGAGCGCCGCTTCGCGCGGGCGCTCGGCGTCGGCGTCAGCCTGAAGGCGAAGAACCCGAACGAGGGTGAGATCCGCATCCGCTACCAGACGGCGCAGGAACTCGACGATCTCTGCCGCCGCTTCCAGATCCCGAACGAGGACTGAGCCGGGAAGGCTTCAGGAGGCGGCATCGAGCCGGGACTTGGCGCGGTAGAGCGCCCGGTCCGCGGCGGCCAGCAGGGTCTCGACCGTATCGTCCGCCCGCGCCTGGGCGACACCGACACTCGCCCCGACCGCGACCGTCTCGCTGCCGAGGCTGATCGGGCCGCCGATCGCCGCCCGCAGGTCGTCGGCCAGGCGCTCGGCCGCGCCCGGCATCAGAGCGTCGGCGATCACCACGAACTCGTCGCCGCCCGGCCGCGCGGCGAAAACTCCGCGCGCGTTTGCCAGATCCGCCAAGCGCCGGCCGATCTCCCGGAGCACCAGATCCCCAGCCTCATGACCGAGCCGGTCGTTGACGGGCTTGAAGCGGTCGAGGTCGATCGCCAGCACGCAGCAGCCCGGCCCGACCGCGCCCAGCAGCGCCCCAAGGTGCTCGCGCAGATAGAGCCGGTTTGGCAATGCGGTGAGAGAATCGTGCCGCGCCGCGTGGCGCAGGCGCTCGTTGGCGGCCTCCCGCTCGGTGATGTCGCGGTCGATGCCGCGATAGCCGCGCAGGCTGCCGTCCGGGTTCAGCAGCGGCACGCCGCTGGTCTCCAGCACCACGATCCGGCCGTCGCTGCGGATGGTGCGGTTCAGGAGATGCGAGAAGCCGCGCTTCTCCGCGACGATCGCCGCGAAAGCCGCGCCCACGCGGGCGGCCTCCTCCGGCGGCATGAAATCGAAGGGCGTGCGACCCAGCATCTCCTCCGGTGCGTAGCCGAGCAGCGGCAGGCAGTGGAGCGAGACGTAGGTGTAGCGACCCTGCGCGTCGACCTCCCAGATCCAGTCCGAGTTGAGATCGAGCATCTCCCGCAGGCGCTGAACTTCCCGCTTCAACGCCGCCAGATCCGGTTCCGAGTCGGGCGCATCGGCCGGTTCGGACTGACGCTGCCGGAAGAAGTAGGACGACATCGCGTTTAGGCAGATCAGAGAGGACGGATTATTGAACCGGGCGGACTTAACGGAGGGTTGGCGAGGCCGCTTCGCCCATCCCTGCTCACGCCGATGTCAGCCAGCTCGGCGCCGCGCCGCCTCCGCGGCGATGCGCAGGAGGGCCGCCGAGGCATGAGCGTGGGCGAGGTCGGCATCCGCCCGGCGGCAAGCCAGAACGGTGTCCTGCAGGATCTGAACCGCCTGGCGGAGCGCGGCGGGGCTCCACCGGCCGAGCTGCGCCTCGACGGAAGCCTTGCGCTTGAAATGCAGGCCGCGCCAGGAGGCGACGAGCAGGCTCGGGCTCTTATCCGGCCCCTCGAGGCGGCTCGCCAGCAGGGTGAGCGCGTGGCGGAGCGCGGAGCCCAGCATCATCGACGGATCGAGCCCCTCGTGGCGGAAGCGGCGATACTCGCGCTCGACCTCCGCCGTGCGCCCCACGAAGGCGGCATCGATCAGGGTGTTCAGCACGCTCGCTCCGACATCGCTGACGATCGCCTCGACGTCGTCGAGCTCGACGCTCCCCTGCCCGGACGCGTAGAGCGCGAGCTTCTCGATCTCCGACAGGCTGGCGCGCCGGTCGCCGCCGAGGCTCTGGGCCAGCACCTCGCGGGCCTCCCGGGCGATGCGCAGGCCGCGCTCCTGCAGGGTGCGGTCGATCAGGTCGGCGAGTGCCCGCTCGTCGTCCGGGTAGCAGGGGATGGCCAGCGCCTTCGGCGAGCGCTCGCACAGGGTGCGCAAGGGGGCGGATTTGGCGAGGTCTCCGGCCTCCACCACGATGCGGGTCTCGGCGACCTCCGCCTTCAGCACCGCCTCGACCGCGGGCGCGTAGTTGCGGCTGCCGGGACGGACCCAGATGGTGCGCTTGTCGCCGAACAGCCCGACCGTACCGGCCTCGTCCACGAGGCGGCCAGGATCGCCGGCCAGCGCGTCGCCGTCGATCTTCACCAGGGCGAAGGGATCGTTCGGGTCGGTGACGAAACTCTCGGCGAGGCGCTTGGCACGCTCGACCACGAGACCGGTATCGGGTCCGTAGACGAGGATGACGGGGATGCGGGGATCCGGCCCCCGCCGGATCAGCGCGTCGGCCTCGTGCGCCTTGACGGCCGTCACGCGCCGCGTCCTACGGTCTGGCCGAGAGTACGGAGGCGATGCGGGTCTTGATCTGCTCGGCCAGCACCTTCGACAGCCGGATCTCGGCGTCGCGCGCGGCGCGCTGGCTGGCGAAGCGCTGGATCGAGCGGTCGTAGGTCGCGGTCGAGGTTGCCACGCCCTCGGTGATCACCTTGAGCCCGTCGAGGCTCTCCAGGCTGTAGCGCACGCTGCCCACGATGGTACCGGCCTCCGCGCGGCCGGTCTGGGTCGAGACGATCGGCGTCTGGATGGTCTCGCTACCCTGCATCTTCAGGCGGTAGCGCTTCGGCGCGGGCTGACCCGAGCCGTCGAGATCGAAGATCAGCTCGCTGCGCAGATAGTGCCCCAGGCGCTCCTGGCCCTGCGCCATGTTGATCTCGTCGACTTGGATGGCGGCGAGCAATGCGCCCATCGACTCGCCGGAGGCGGTCGGACCGTAGAGCGGGCGGAAGCAGGCCGAGAGGCCGAGCACCAGCGCGCCCGCGCAGGCGAGGCGGCTCGTGATCCGAACCCCTTGCTGAGCCCCGCGCCGAAGTCCCTGCCCTGCCCGACGAACCATGCGCCCGCGTTCCAGCCTCATCCCGATCCGCTCTTTACGCGCGCGCCCGCCGCCGCGCCATCAGCCTGAGGCACAGGCGTTACGATTTCTCTGCGGCGGGAGCGTGGTGGCGCCCCGCAGCGCCGCCCCTGCCCTACCAGCGATAGATCAGGCTGCCGATCACGGTGGCGGGCGCGCCGCGGTAGCAGAAGCCGGCCTGGCAGTTCGTGTAGTCCCGGTCGAAGATGTTGAAGCCGTTCAGCTGGGCGCGGAAGCCCTTGTACTTCGGGTCCAGCGCCGCGAAGTCGTAGGCGATGAGGGCGTCGAACAGCGTCACGGTCGGATTGCGCACCGTGTTCTCATCGTTGGCGAAACTCGTGCTGGCGTAGCGCACGCCCCCGCCAATGGTGAGGCCGGACAGCGGTGAAGAGGGCGGGAACAGGTAGGTGGCGAAGGCCTTGAAACTGTCGCCCGGGATGCCCGACAGGGCGTTGCCGTCGATCGGCAGGTTCGGCACCACCAGTGAGGTCTGGCGCACGAAGCGGAAGTCGAGATGGGTGTAGGCCAGCGTCAGGTTCGTGCCGGGCGCGAAGTTGGCGACGAGTTCCGCCTCGAAGCCCTTGGACCGGACCGCGCCGGTGGCGACCTGATTGGCGGTGTTGGTGGGATCGGGGCGCAGGATCGAGGACTGCACGATGTCGAACCCCGCGAAAGCCGCGGTGATGTTGGTGTTCGGCACCACGTACTTCACGCCCGCCTCGATCTGGTCGCCGGTGGCAACCGGGAAGGGGCGGCCTTGGCCGTCGACGCCGACCTGCGGGGTGAAGGTGGTGGCGTAGCTGGCGTAGGGCACGAGGCCGGGCGCGAGGAGATAGTTCAGGCCGACCCGGCCCGTGAAGGCGGCGTCGTTCTGCGTGGCGGCGGCACCGAGAGCGCCCGGCGTGCCGGTCCGGGTGCTCTGTGAGACGAAATCCTGCCGACCCGTCAGGGTCAGCACGAAGCGGTCGAACTTCGCCTGCTCCTGCAGATAGAGGCCGACCTGATCGAGAGTCTGGAACGAGGCTGCGGTCAGGGCCGGCTTCGGGATGAAGGTCCGGTAACGGAAGTTCGAGAAGTCGGTGACGCCCGTCAGGTCGAGATCGGGAACGCCGAAGTTGAAGCCGGAGCGGCGGGTGTAGTCGTAGCGCTGGTAGTCGATGCCGCCCAGGATCGTGTGGCTGACCGGACCGGTCACGACGTGGCCCTCGAACTGGTTGTCGAGTGTGACCGCGTGCAGATCCTCGATGAACAGGCCGGCATAGCGCTGTGCCGACAGCCCGGTGATGCCGGTGATCTCGGTGTAGGGAAAGTCGCCGTTGACGCCGTAATAGCGGAAGTTCTGGCGGAAGATCAGGTCGGGCGAGAACTTGTGCTCGAAGGCGTAGCCGATGCGGTACTGCTGCGTGGTGAAGGCGTTGAAGCCCGCATCGCCCTGGTAGAGCCGTGAGACCACGAAGCCCGGGAAGTTGAAGAACGCCGCCGTGCCGGGTGCCTGCGTTCGCTGGAACTCGGTCAGCAGCGTGAAGGTGGTGTCGGCGGACGGCTTCCAGGTGAAGGCGGGGGCGATGTAGGCCCGGTCGTCGGTTGCGCCCGGCAGGAAGGTGTCGGATTGGCGCACGAGACCGGTCAGTCGGTGGGCCATCGTCCCGTCCGATCCTTCGATCGGTCCGCCGATATCGAAATTGCCCTGGTAGCGGTCGTAGTTGCCGCCCTGGAACCAGACCTCGCCGAAACGGGTGAAGACCGGCCGCTTCGTCGTGACGTCGACGATGCCGCCCGGCGAGCCGAGGCCGTAGAGTCCGGAGGCCGGTCCGCGCAGGATGGTCAGCGCCTCGGTGCCGTAGGGTTCGATGCGGGGCACCGCGAGCCCGACGCCGGGCTGGCGCAGGCCGTCGCGATAGATGCCGTTATACGTCACCTGGAAGCCGCGGATGTAGAAGGCGTCGAAGCGCGGGTCGAAGCCGAACACGTCCGTGGAGGTGCCCGGCGTGTAGGCCAGGGCCTCGTTGAGCGACTGCACGTTGCGGTCGTTCAGTTGCTCGCGGGTGACGACGCTCACCGATTGGGGCGTCTCGATCAGCGGCGTGTTGGTCTTGGTGGCGGTGGGGCTGACCTTGGCGGTGTAGCCGACGACCCCGCTCGGACCGCCGCCGCCGCCGCTGGTGGCGGCGCTGTCGGCGCCCGGGCCGATGGGGCCGCCCGAGACGCGGTCGCCCCCGCCCGGTCCCGGCTCCACCTGCTGGACCGGCTGTGGCCGCGCCTGGACGCGCGGGCCCGTGGCCCGCGCTCTCGGCTTCGTGGCCTCCACCGAGATCTGGTTGAGCTCGACGCTCTGTTGTGCGGCCGCCGGTCCCGCGGCGAGCAGCGAGGCGAGGGCCGCGAGACGGGCGCGCTGGGACATGAAACCTCGGTCCGGTGCGATCAGGGTCGCCCGAGGTTTAGCGGTCAAGCTTTCGTGTTCAACCCGAAAACGTGATTGAAATCACACACTTGGAACGGTTCAAAAGTGTCCCGGCCCTCTCAGAACTGGAGAGCCGGGGCCGTCAGAACCGCGTTCTCGCGGGTGCAGGTCGACTCCTCTGGAGCCTGTCCCTTGGCGTCGACCACCTTGGCGAGCTCGGTTCGAGCCTTGTCCATGTCGGCGCGGAACTCCGCATTCCCCATCAGGGCAGCGAAGATCGCCGAGCCGTTGGTGCGGCCCGCCGCAACGTCCGTTAGCCAGTGAACGCCGCAGACGATCCGGCTCTCGCCGTAGACGCGTCCGCGCGCGAGGATCGCGCCGGCCTTGCCGGGGACCAGACTGGCCATCATCAGCGCGTAGGCCCAGCCCTGCGTGGCGTGACCGGAGGGGTAGCTGAAGCTGTCGGCGAGCTGCTGGGTCCGCTGCACGCAGATCGGTGCGTCGTTGCCGACGAACGGCCGCAGACGGCGGTAATGCAGCTTGGGCGCCTTCGTGCCGCGGGCGATATCGAGCCGGGCGCGCTCGAATAGGTTGACCACGGCGGGCACGCGTGCCGCGTCGATCTTCGTGCCGAGCACGCAGGCGTAGGTCTCGAGGATCGCCGAGGCGCCCTCGGCCACGTCGCTCGCGGCGAGATCCCAGCGAGGGCTGCCCTTGAGAGCGCGCGTGGTGTTGAAGGCCGCCCGGTCGGCGTTCTCGAGGGGCGAGTGGCTGGCGGGCGGCGGCGATAGGATCTTCACCGTGTCCGGAGCCGCCTCTTCGCTGAGGTAGGGCTTAACCGCCGGCTTGCCGGGCTTCAAAGTGTCCGACCCGACCGACGGCGCAGATTGCGGGCCGGGTGCCGCATTCTCGGGCGGCGCGGCGGGCTTCGGTGGCTCGGCGCCGGCTGATCCGGGCGCCAGCAGCGCGGCCGTCGAGAGCAGGAGGGCCAGAAGCGCCGGCGCGGCGCGTGTGGAGGAGGGGCGGAGCATCGGGTTCTGCAGCGTCACGATCCTGTAATTCTCGGAATCATACGAGGCGATTCACGACGCGCCTATGGCACTCGGCGCAGGCAAAGCCGCCGCGGCAGCATTCATGATACAAAAACGTCCGGTTCTCGCGCGTCGGATGGGGTCCGGGACCGATCAGATCGCGCCGCGGATCGCGGCGGCGACGGCGTCGGGATGCTCCTCGTGCGCGCTCAGGGCGCCCGGAACGGCGGCTGGGCGGACGCGGCCGCTGGCGGCCAGCGCGTCCATCTCCGCGCCAGATCGGGGCGGGGCGCGCTCCGGCCGGAGCATCTGCACGGGCGGTAGCCCATCCTGGAACAGGGCGAGAAAGGCCTCCCGGCTCTGGACCGGATCGAGGCCGCCGGTGACGAAGGCGGCCGTGCCGAAGCGCCCGTTGCGCTGGCGCGTCACCGCGTGCTTGGCCCGCACCACCGCCGGCGTGACCCGTTCCGGATCGGCGTAGACGTGGGCGCGCATCATCCGGCCGATGATCGGCGGGCTGATGTTGAGGCGGTAGAGCGCGTCCCCGAGGAGCGGCGTCTCGATGGCGCGCCGGATCCGGCCGTGGAGCGCCTTTCGCTCCGGCATGGCGGTCGGCAGTGGGCCGCGCCAAGTGGGCGCCACGAGCACGAGCCGGCCGAAGAGACCGGGATGGCGCGCCGCTGCCGCCACGAGGTAGCCCGCCGCGTGCCCGGCCGCGATCCCGAGGGCGTAGGGGCCGGGTAGCGCGCTGACAAGCGCGTCGAGGAAGGCGTGAAGCGTTGCCGGCTCCAGGGGCAGGCGCGGACGCGGCCGGTCGCCGAAGCCCGGCCAGTCCGGCACGAGGCAGCGGTGATCGCCCGCCAGCGCTTCGGCGAGGCCGTGCATCTCGGCGCGGGCCGAGATGGTGGAGAGGGCCGGGAGCAGCAGGGCCGCCGGTCCCTCGCCCACCACGTCGACCGGGGTGGGGCAGGGGCACCCTGAGACCGTGAGGTCGAGCTGGCGCGTCTCCTGCCGCACGGGCATCAGTCGCGCAGGAGCTCGTTGATGCTGGTCTTGGCGCGCGTCTGCGCGTCGACCCGCTTCACGATCACCGCGCAGTAGAGCGAGGGGCCGGGCGAGCCGTCGGGCAGAGCCTTGCCGGGCAGGGCGCCCGGAACCACCACCGAGTAGGCCGGCACGCGCCCGCGGAAGACCTCGCCGGTCTCGCGGTCGATGATCTTGGTGGAGGCGCCGATGAAGACGCCCATGGAGAGCACGGCGCCGCGCTCGACCACCACGCCCTCGACCACCTCGGAGCGCGCGCCGATGAAGCAATCGTCCTCGATTACCACAGGGCCCGCCTGGAGCGGCTCCAGCACGCCGCCGATGCCGACGCCGCCCGAGAGGTGCACGTTCTTGCCGATCTGGGCGCAGGAGCCGACCGTCGCCCACGTATCGACCATCGTGCCGGTGCCCACATGAGCACCGAGATTGACAAAGGACGGCATCAGGATGACGCCAGGCGCGATGTAGGCCGAGCGGCGCACCACGGCGCCCGGCACGACCCGGAATCCGGCATCGCGAAACCGGTTCTCGCCCCAACCCTCGAATTTTGAGGGCACCTTGTCCCAGGCCGGCGCGCCCGCGGCGCCGGCGGGCACCGCCACCATCTCGTTGAGGCGGAAGGAGAGCAGCACCGCTTTCTTCAGCCACTGGTTGACCTGCCAGCCGGTGTCCGTCTTCTCGGCGACCCTGGCTTGGCCCGCGTCGAGCAGGTTCAGGGCCTCGTCCACCGCCTCGCGCACCGGGCCGCGGGTGCCGGTGTCGATGGAGGCGCGCTCCTCCCAGGCGTTCTCGATGGTGCGCGCCAGATCGGCGTGGGCTTCCGTGCGGGCTTGGGCCTCGGACATGGTTCTTCCGGTCGGTGCTTCAGGTGGAATCGGGGCCGTGCTTACAGAGCCGGCCCTGGCCTGTCACCCTTCGGGCGCGTGGGGGAGGGGGCTCAGTCGGCCGCCAGCAGACCGCGGACCCGCTCCAGGCCTTGCGTGAGACCGGCCAGATCCTCGGCCAGCGTGTCGTGGATCGCGGCGGCCGCGTCCGGGAACTCCTCCAGCACGCGCCGCATCAGGGCCGGGGTGATGCGCAGCACCGTCGTCGGCTCGGTCGCGCGTGCCTCGCCCGGCCGCTCGCCGCGCACGAACAGGGCCATCTGCCCGATCAGCGCGGCGCGGCCGGCCTCGACCGGCTCGGCGCCGGACGCCGGCGGCGCCAGCAGGACGCGGCCCGAGACGACGACGAAACCGCTATCGGCCGGATCGCCGCGCCGGAACAGAACCTCGTCGGCCGCAAGATCGCGCCGCTCGGCCGCGAAGGAGAGGAGCCGCAGGGCGTCGCGGTTGAAGCACCGGAACAGGGGAGCGGCGGCGAGGACCGCGATGTCGTCGTCGATCGCCAAGTCTTCGCTTCCCGGCCCGTCACGCGATGACGTGTTCTAACCGAACCGATCCTCGGGCGCACGACGTCGGGACGCAGAAAAGTTCAGGGCAGCAGCTTGTAGCCGCCCGCCTCGGTCACGAGGATCGCGGCGGTCGCGGGGTTGGGCTCGATCTTCTGGCGCAGCCGGTAGATGTGGGTCTCCAGCGTGTGCGTGGTGACGTGGGCGTTGTAGCCCCACACCTCCGCGAGCAGCGTGTCGCGCCCCACCACCTCGCGGCCGGCCCGGTAGAGGAAGCGCAGGATCGCGGTCTCCTTCTCGGTGAGCTTCAGCTTCGAGCCGCGCTCGCCGATCAGGAGCTTGGCGCCCGGCCGGAAGGTGTAGGGACCGACCTGGAAGACGGCGTCCTCCGAAGCCTCGTGGCTGCGCAGATGCGCCCGGATGCGGGCGAGCAGGATGCCGAACTTGAAGGGCTTCGTGACGTAGTCGTTCGCGCCGGCCTCCAGCCCCTCGACCGTGTCCTCCTCCGAGTCCTGGCCCGTCAGCATCACGACGGGGCCGCGGTAGCCGTTGCGGCGCATCTGGCGCACGGCTTCGCGCCCGTCCATGTCGGGCAGGCCGACATCCATCACCGCGAGATCGATGCGGTGCTCGGAGACGGCCTCGACCGCCGCGGCGGCGCTCGCTACGGAGACGACCGTGAACTCGTCGTAGGCATCGAACTGCTCGGTCAGGGTCTCCCGCAGGATCGCGTCGTCGTCGCAGATCAGGAGGCGGTAGGCGTTCATCCGTCCAACTCTCAAAGGCCCGCTCGGTGAGTCCCGGGCCGAGGAGTGGCGCGCACGGCTCCCGAATTCGGGAACCGGGTTCGCCCGCGCACGAACCCCCTGGCCCCGGTACCGCAGGTCCGGGCATATGCACCAGAATAAGGCACATTTCGCGCTTGGGAATTGGCTTGCGCGCAATTCTTCATACTTTCTGCCGCTTCGGACCTCAAGAACCTTCGGGCCCGATATGAGACGAGATTCCGCCAATGAAAGCGACGCGCCCACCTGCTGCGCGAACCGTTCCGACCACCTTGAGGACGCTGCAGGTGCGGGCCGGGGCCGGAGATCGGCGGCGCGGGCAGATCCTGGTGCCGGGGCGCGCAATCCCCTGCGCGCTCGGCGCCGCCGGGATCGTCCGCGCCAAGCGGGAAGGGGACGGCGGCTCACCCCGCGGCAGCTTCCGCCTGCTGGGGGGCGCCTATCGGCACGACCGGCTCGGGACGCGTCCGATCACGGCGCTGAAGCTGCGCCGGACCGACCCGCAGGACGGCTGGTGCGATGATCCGCGCGACCGGCGCTACAACCGGCCCGTCCGCCTTCCCGTACCGGGGGTGAGCCACGAGCGGATGTGGCGCGAGGACGGGCTCTACGACGTGGTGATCGACCTCGACTACAACCGCGGGCCGATCCGCCCGCGCCGGGGCTCGGCGATCTTCCTGCATGTCGCCCGGCCGGGCTTCCGACCGACCGAGGGCTGCGTCGCCCTGCGCCTGCAGGATCTGCTTCGGCTGCTGCGCCGGGTCGGGCCGCGCACGCGGCTGCGGATCCTCTGAGCCCATTCCATCGTCGGTGTCCGGCCGATCCTATGCCGGCACATCATCGGCGCCATGCCGCTGCGGATCCGCTTGCCGGGTAGACGTGCAGGCCGTGCATGTGGCTTAACCCGCAGGCGAATCCGGTGTCGTCCGGCGCACCACAGGCGTTGAGGAGATCCCAGGGCATGCCCCCTGCCGAAGCGGCCGGGCCGGTGCGCGCGCGCGCCGAGACCGTGAAGAAGGCCGGCGGTGCGCCGCTGATTCCGAGCCCGTGCCACTGCCTCGCCATCCGGCAGGCCGCGCGGCACATGACGCAGTTCTACGACCGCTTCCTCGCCGTCTCGGGCCTGCGGACGACGCAGTTCTCGGTGCTCGCCGTGCTCGACCGGACCGGTCCGCTCGCCGTGAACGAGCTCGCGGTGCATCTCGTGATGGACCGCACCGCGACTGGCCGGGCCCTGCGACCGCTGGCCCGCGACGGCCTCGTGGAGATCGGGCCGGGCCGTGACGGCCGTACCCGCTCGCTGAACCTCACGCCGGCGGGCCGGGCCAAGCTGGAGGCGACCCGTGCCCTCTGGCGGCGGGCCCAGGCGGCCTTCGAGGCGCAGTACGGAGCGGCCGAGGCCGATACCTTGCGCCTCTCGCTCGCCCGGGTGGTCGGGCGCGCCTGATCCGGCCGCTCCCTCAGGCCTTGCGCGCGCGGGCGCCGAAGATCGCGGTGCCGACCCGGACATGGGTGGCACCGAGCTGGATCGCCGCCGGGTAGTCGGCGCTCATGCCCATCGAGAGGATCGGCAGGTTGTGGCGCTCCGCGATCCGCGCCAGCAGGGCGAAGTGGGCCGAGGGCGGATCCTCCACGGGCGGCACGCACATCAGGCCCTGGATCGCGAGCCCGTGGGTATCGCGGCACTCGGCGAGCAGGACGTCGACCTCATCCGGCGCGATCCCGCCCTTCTGCGGTTCGGCGCCGGTGTTCACCTGGATCAGGAGCTTCGGCGCACGGCCGGTGCGGGCGATCTCCTTGGCGAGCGCCGCCGCGAGCGAGAGCCGGTCGAGGGCGTGGATCACGTCGAACAGCTCGACCGCCTCGCGGGCTTTGTTCGACTGCAACGGGCCGACGAGGTGCAGCTCGACATCGGGGTAGCGCGTCCTCAGATCGGGCCACTTCGCCCGCGATTCCTGCACGTAGTTCTCGCCGAAGATCCGCTGGCCGGCTTCCAACGCCGGCAGGATGCCCTCGGCCGGCACCGTCTTCGAGACCGCAATCAGTTGCACGCCGGCCGGGTCGCGCCCGCAATCCTCGGCCGCCTGGGCGATCCCGGCCCGCACATCGGCCAGACCCGCCGCAACGTCGGCGTCGCCGACGGGAGGGCGGGCAGTGGGGGAGGGGGCGGGCTCGGTCATAGGCACATCCATGGACGCATCCAGCTTTTCGGGTCGTTCGCCCCAGGGACCTACCAGCCGCAACGCGCGCCGCAAGCGCCCGGCTCCAAGAGCCCGGTTCCAAGAGCCCAGCTTCTCGCAGGTCTCGCGCAGGGGCGCTGCGCGTCCGCGCGTTGACCGGATCGACCATGAATATGCTAGTGCCGGCCGCAACCCGCCGGCCCTTGAGGCCCGCCGCCCGTTTCCCGCCTCGCGACCCGAGCCATGACGAACCCGACCCCGACCGCGCCCGAGCGCTACAATGCCAAGGATGCCGAGCCGCGCTGGCAGGCGGCCTGGGCGCAGGCGAAGATCTTCGAGACGCCGAACGACGACAGCCGGCCGAAATACTACGTGCTGGAGATGTTCCCCTACCCTTCGGGGCGCATCCACATGGGACACGTGCGCAACTACGCCATGGGCGACGTGGTGGCCCGCTACAAGCGGGCCCGGGGCTTCAATGTGCTGCACCCGATGGGCTGGGACGCCTTTGGCCTGCCGGCGGAGAACGCCGCCATGGAGAGGCGCGTCAACCCGCGCGACTGGACCTACGCCAACATCGCCACGATGCGCGGCCAGCTCCAGTCCATGGGCCTGTCGCTCGACTGGAGCCGCGAGATCGCGACCTGCGATCCGGCCTACTACAAGCACCAGCAGCGCATGTTCCTCGACTTTCTGGAGAAGGGTCTCGTCACGCGCCGCACCGCGAAGGTGAACTGGGACCCGGTCGACCACACCGTGCTCGCCAACGAGCAGGTGATCGACGGGCGCGGCTGGCGCTCGGGTGCGCTCGTCGAGAGCCGCGAGCTGACACAGTGGTTCTTCAAGATCACCGACTTCGCCGAGGATCTGCTCGGCGCGCTGGATGGTCTGGAGCGCTGGCCTGAGAAGGTCCGGCTGATGCAGAAGAACTGGATCGGCAAGTCCGAGGGACTCGAGGTCCGCTTCGCGCTGACCCGATCCGTGGGCGCGCACGACGCGGTCAAGGTCTACACCACCCGGCCTGACACGCTGTTCGGCGCGAAGTTCCTGGCGATCGCGGCCGACCACCCGCTCGCCGCGGCGCTCAGTGCGGACAGGCCGGAGCTCCAGACCTTCATCGAGGCGTGTCGCCGCATCGGCACCGCTCAGGAGGCGATCGACACGGCGGAGAAGCTCGGGTTCGACACGGGGCTGACCGTGCGCCACCCGCTCGACCCGGCCTGGGAGCTGCCGGTCTACGTCGCGAACTTCGTGCTGATGGAGTACGGCACCGGCGCCGTGTTCGGCTGCCCGGCCCACGACCAGCGCGACCTCGACTTCGCCAACAAGTACGGCCTCGGTAACACGCCGGTCGTCTGCCCCGAGGATCAGGACCCGTCCGCCTTCGTCGTCACCGACACCGCCTATGACGGCGACGGCCGGCTGATCAACTCGCGCTTCCTCGACGGGATGACCACCGGCGAGGCCTTCGAGGCGGTGGCCAACCGCCTGAAGCAGGAAGTCCTCGCGGGGAGCCCGGTGGCCGCCCGCAAGGTGCAGTTCCGCCTGCGCGACTGGGGCGTCTCGCGCCAGCGCTACTGGGGCTGTCCGATCCCGATCATCCACTGCGACGCCTGCGGTCCGGTGCCGGTTCCCGTGGCCGATCTACCGGTGAAGCTGCCCGAGGAGGTCTCGTTCGACCAGCCCGGCAATCCGCTGGAGCGTGACCATGCGTGGCGCAACGTGCCCTGTCCCCGCTGCGGGCAGGCGGCCCGGCGCGAGACCGATACGATGGACACTTTCGTGGACTCGTCCTGGTACTTCGCCCGCTTCACGGCGCCCTGGCTTCAGGACGCACCGACCGACCGCCGGGCGGTCGATCACTGGCTCGCGGTCGACCAGTATATCGGAGGCATCGAGCACGCGATCCTGCACCTGCTCTACGCCCGCTTCTTCACGCGGGCGATGCGCGAGACCGGCTGGTCGGGCGTGGCCGAGCCCTTCGCGGGCCTGTTCACGCAGGGCATGGTCGTCCACGAGACCTACAAGGATGAGGCCGGCGCCTGGGTGCCGCCCGCCGAGATCCGCTTCGAGAGCGAGGAGGGAACGCGAAGGGCGTTCCACGTGAAAACCGGTTCGCCGGTCGCCATCGGGGCGATCGAGAAGATGTCGAAGTCGAAGAAGAACGTGGTCGACCCCGACGACATCATCGCGAGCTACGGCGCCGACACCGCCCGCTGGTTCATGCTCTCGGATTCACCCCCTGAGCGCGACGTGATCTGGACGGAGGAGGGGGTGCAGGGCGCCGCCCGCTTTGTCCAACGCGTGTGGCGCCTCGTGAACGCCGCGGCGCAGGCCGGCGGCGACGGTGCCGCGGATCTCGGCCTGCGCAAGGCCGCGCACCGGGCGCTCGCGGGCGTCGGCGACGACGTCGAGCGTCTGCGCTTCAACCGCTGCGTGGCGCAGGTCTACACCCTGGCCAACGCCCTCGACGACGCGCTGCGCGGCACCGCCTCCCGTGAAGCCGCGACGGAGGCCGCCGGCATCCTGGTGCAGCTCATCGCCCCGATGATGCCACATCTCGCCGAGGAGTGCTGGCAGGCGCTCGGCCGCTCGGGTCTCGTGGCCCAGGCCTCCTGGCCTCAGGTCGAGGCGGCGCTCCTCGTCGAGGACGAGATCACCTTGCCGGTCCAGATCAACGGCAAGAAGCGCGCGGACGTGACCGTGCCGCGCGATGCCGATGCGAAGGCCGTCGAGGCGGCGACCCTGGCGTTGGAAGCGGTTCAGAAGGTGCTGGAAGGGAAGGCGCCCCGGAAGGTCATCGTCGTGCCGGGCCGGATCGTGAATCTGGTGGTGTGAGCGGGCCTCGGCCGGCCGCGGATCCCTCCCCGCCATACCCCCCGGGGAGGAACGCGACCGGCGCTCCCTACGGACTGACAGGAGAGACCTGAGGGCCTGCGGTCGTGGGCCGGAGCCCTCAGTTGTCGTGCAACGGCACCGCGAGCGCCTCGCGCACGATGCTGGCCACCGCCCCGGCGCGATGGTCTTTCGCCACGATCAGCGCGTCGGGCATCTGATCGACGGCCTCGCGCTCGGCCTCCGTCATGTCGCAGGCCAGCACTACACGGAGTGAAGGCCGCAGAGCCCGGGCCTCCTGCGCGAGCCGGGAGCAGCACAGCCGTCCCTCCAGGGAGGCGTCGACCACCATCACGTCGAGAGGAAGTCCGAGCGCGAGCACGGCCATCGCGTCCACGCCGTTGTCGCAGGCGGTGACCTGATAGCCGGTCTGACGGATCTGGGCGGAGACCTCGTCGCGCCAGCGCTTCTGATGTCCGGCGACGAGCACTTGAACCCGGTAACATCCCCTGGGCGGGATGGCGGGTGAGACGGCAGCGGATCCGAGGGCTACTCGCGGCATAGCGCGATCGGCTTCGTGTTCGCGTTGCATTGCATCATGCTAAACTGACATCGCTTCGTAGCACAAGGCTTCTGCCGCGAAGGCGCCGCAATTCGTGCTCGTCCTGCCCGCCCAGCAGGCAGGGCGTGCTGCGGCGCAACGGGGTGCCGCGCGGTTGACGCCAGCGGCTCGGCCGGGGCAACACCGCGGCGCCCCCGCGGTCCACGCTGGAGATCGTCCTTGTCGTCCGCCAATCCGCCGCCCGTCTCGCCCCTCGCGCCCAAGACCCAGCCGGATCTGCCGCCCGTCGCGGGCGTGCGCCTCGCCACCGCGCAGGCCGGCATCCGCTATTCGGGCCGCACCGACGTCTTGTATGTCGGGCTCGAGGCCGGCACCGTGCCGGCCGGCGTGTTCACCCGCTCCAAATGCCCCTCGGCGCCCGTCGACTGGTGCCGTGAGGCGCTGACGTCCGGGGCGGCCCGGGCGCTCGTCGTCAATTCCGGCAACGCCAATGCCTTCACGGGGCAGCGCGGGCGCGACGCGGTCGCGCTCACCGCCCGCATCGCGGCGCGGGCCGCCGCCTGCGCCGAGACCGACGTGTTCGTCGCCTCGACGGGCGTGATCGGCGAGCCTCTCGACGCCGGCAAGTTCGAGGGCGTGCTGGCTGATTGCGCGGCCCGCGCAGTGGACAGCCCCGCCGCCTGGGCCGAGGCCGCGCAGGCCATCATGACGACCGACACCTTCCCGAAGCGCGCGACGCGCCGGGCCGAGATCGACGGCAAGGCCGTGACAATCAACGGCATCGCCAAGGGCGCGGGCATGATCGCCCCCGACATGGCGACGATGCTGGCCTTCGTCTTCACCGACGCCGCCCTGCCGCAGCCGGTGCTGCAGGCGCTGCTGGCGGAAGGCGCGGACAGGAGCTTCAACTGCGTCACGGTCGATGGCGATACCTCGACCTCCGATACGCTGATGCTGTTCGCCACGGGCAAGGCCGGCAACGCGGCGATCGCGGACGCGACCGACCCGCGTCTCGCCGGCTTCAAGGCGGCGCTCGACGACCTGCTGACCGAACTGGCCCAGCTCGTTGCCAAGGACGGCGAGGGCGCGCGCAAGTTCGTCACCGTCGAGGTCACGGGCGCCGAGAGCGACCGCTCCGCCCACCGCATCGCCATGTCGATCGCGAACTCGCCCCTCGTGAAGACCGCCGTGGCGGGCGAGGACGCGAACTGGGGCCGCGTGGTGATGGCGGTGGGCAAGGCCGGCGAGCCCGCCGACCGCGACCGCCTCGCGATCTGGTTCGGCGACGTGCGCGTCGCGGTCTCCGGCGCGCGCGACCCGGACTACAGCGAGGACGCCGCGAGCGCCGTGATGCGCGAGCAGGACATCCGCGTCCGGGTCGATCTCGGGCTGGGGGAGGGGAGGGCCCGTGTCTGGACCTGCGATCTCACCAAGGCCTACATCGAGATCAACGGGGATTATCGTTCGTGAGGGCGGCGCTCGCCGGCATTGCCCTGCTGCTCGCCGCCGCGCCCGCGCGGGCCGACGATGCCTGTGACCACACGATCAGCGTCACCGGACGGGCGGCGTCGAGCCGGGCGCCCGACTTCGCCGAGGTCACAATCAGCGTCGAGACGAAGGCGCCGAACCCGGCCGCCGCCCTCGACGCCGCCTCGAAGGCGGTCGCGGGCGTGGTCGCCCTCGGGCGCGATCTTGGCGTGCCGGAGGCCGATATCGGCACCTCCGCGGTCGTGCTGGAGGCGGCGACCCGCACCATCACCCGGCCGAACGGCACCGTCGAGTCTCAGGCAGACGGCTACCGGGCCGCGAACGCGGTCACGATCCGGCTCGCCGATATGAGCCGCCTCGGCGACCTGCTGCGGCGGGCGCTCGATGCGGGCGCCAACCGGATCGACTCGATCGGCTTCGGCCTGAACGAGCCCGAGAAGGTCGACGCGGAGCTTCAGGTCGCCGCAGCCAAGGACGCCCGCGCCCGCGCGGCGGAGCTTGCCGAGGCGGTAGGCACGAAGCTCGGGCGCCTGTGCAGCCTGTCGGGCAGCGACAGCGCCGCGCCGCCGCCCATGCCGATGGCCGCTCAAGCGCGCCTGAAGGCTCCGGCGCCCGGTCGCCGCGTGCCGATCGCCGCCGGCACGATCGAGAGCCGCAGCGCGGTCTCGGCCAGCTTTGCGATCGCCCAATGAGCGAGGTCGCGCCCCTGCGCCTCCTCCTCGTGGTGGCGGTCGCCCTGGTCGACCGGGACGGCCGCGTGCTGGTGAGCCAGCGCCCGCCCGGAAAGCAGCTCGCAGGCCTCTGGGAGTTTCCCGGCGGCAAGGTCGAGCCCGGCGAGCGGCCGGAGGCGACGCTGATCCGCGAGCTTGCGGAGGAGATCGGCGTGAGCGTGGAGGAGCCCTGCCTCGCGCCCCTCACCTTCGCGAGTCACGCCTACGAGAGCTTCCACCTCCTGATGCCGCTCTACGTCTGCCGCCGCTGGTCCGGCACACCGCGCGGGCTCGAGGGGCAGGCCCTGAAATGGGTGCGGCCGAGTGCCTTGCGGGATCTCGCCATGCCGCCCGCCGACGAACCTCTGATCCCGTTCCTGGTCGATCTGCTCGGTCCCTGACCACGAAAAAGGCCCCGCACCGGTGGTGCGGGGCCCTGCTGCTCCGGGGAGCGGGACAGCTCAGTGACCGCCGGCCTCGGCGTTGCGGGTGGTCTCGTAGAGGAACCACGTGCGCTCCTCGGACTGGTCGATCCACTCCTCCAGCAGGCTGGTGGTCGAGACGTCGTTGGCCTCGTCGGTGACCTCGTGCAGCTCGCGCATGCGGGCGGTGAGCGCCTTGTTGTCGTCCCGCAGCTCCTTGAGCATGTCGAGCGGGCCGACATACTCGGCGTCGTTGTCCTGCACGTTGGTCAGCGACTTCGCCTGGCCGATCGAGCGCAGCACCGTGCCGCCGATCTTGCGGCCGCGCTCGCCCACGGCGTCGATGATCGCGAAGATCTGCTGCGACTGCTCGTCGAGGAGCAGGTGGTAGTCCCGAAAATTCGGGCCGCTGACGTGCCAGTGGAAGTTCTTCGTCTTGATGTAGAGCGCGAAGAGGTCGGACAGCAGGACGGTCAGGCCCTCGGAGATCTTCTTGACGTCCTCGGGGTTGAGGTCGGTCGGGGTGTTGAGGCGATCGCTGCCGATCCGGCTGACGGGCTTGGCCTTGGCCATGGATATCTCCGTTCGTCTGGAATGTCGGTATCGATGCACGCGTCCACGGGTCTCGCCGTGGCCGCGCCGGCATCGTTCCTCGGCAGAATGAACGGTGACGCTGATTGTTCCGGCCCTTTCGAGGGGTGCATGGCCGGGTCCCGGACAGCGCACAGCCTGGAGAGGTTCTAATCTGATGCTCCTGCGTCAGTTTGTCGACCCGACCAGACCCGGCGGCAGCAGCATCGTGGGCTTCGGGCTCCGCGGCGCGGCCGGACGGATCGAGCCGGTCGTTGCGGGCTCGACCGGCCGCGACTCCGCCGGTCGAACCCCGGCCGCGGCGGGCCGCGCCGGAACGGGCTTGGCCGCCTGGGCGGGCTTGGCCGCATCGGCAGGCTTCGTCGTGTCGGCGGACTTCCTCGTGTCGGCAGACTTGGCGGGGTCCGCAGGCCTGGCCGCGTCGGCAGGCTTTGCGGCGCTGGCGGCCTTGCCCGCGTCAGCCGGTGCCCCCGGCACATCGAGGCCGTAGATGTCGTCGCGGAAGTGCACGCGGCCGTCCGGCGTGGCGTAGCCCGTCAGATAGACGAAGGTGACCGGCACGGGCTTCGGCAGCTTGATGTCCCGCCGCTCGCCGTCCGCGATGCCGGTCTCGATCTCGATCGGCCCCCAGGACGAGCCCGGCCCGTTCGGCCCCTCGGTGCCCTGGAGCAGCCAGCCGACGAACTCCTTCACCTGTCCGACGCGGACGCAGCCGTGGCTGTGGAAGCGCACGGAGCGGCCGAACAGCGACTTCGAGGGCGTGTCGTGCATGTAGACCGCGTGGCGGTTCGGCATGTCGATCCGCACCTGGCCGAGCGAGTTGTCGAAGCCCGGATCCTGCCGCAGCGTGTAGTTGGCCGCCTTGTTGGTGGTCCAGTCGAGCGTGGTCGGATCGACCTCGACGCCGCCGGGGCCGAGGATGCGGATGTGGTTCTTGGCGAGGTAGCCGGGCTCCTTGCGCATCTTCGGGATGATCTCGTTCTTCACCACCGAGATCGGCACGGTCCAAGTCGGGTTGAAGTTCACGTCGGTGATGCGGGTCTCGACCGGAGGCGTCGCCTTGTCGGGGCTGCCGACCACCGCGACGTAGCGGCGGGCGACCTGGCCCCTCTCCACCGCTTCGACCACGGCGGACGGGATGTTCACCACCACGTAGCGCTCGCCGAAGGGGAAGTTCGAGCCCATCAGGCGCTGGGCCGAGGCCGCGAGCTGGCGCTGGCGGGTGCTCGCCGGCACGTTCAGCGCCGCGAGGGTCTGGCGGCCGAGCAGCCCCGTCTCCGGCAGGCCGTGGCGGGCCTGGAAGGCCGTGATGGCCGCGACGAGCGGCGGATCGAGCCGGTCGCTCGGCGGCGCGTCGGCTGGCAGATCGCCGGTCAGGGTGAGGTGGTGGCGTAGCGACGGCACCGCCGGGTGGCTCGCGCCGGGTTTGAGCACGAGGTCCGTCGGCAGCGGCTCCCAGCCGCCGGCTTCCGCGTAGGCCTGGTACTGCTCGGCGGCGCGCAGCGTGTCGAGGAAGGTGCGCGGGTTGAGCGTCGGCGTCGGATCGCTCGAGACCCGGGCGTAGACGAGGGGCGTGGGCTCCTTCTTCCGCTGCGGTGCCTCCTTCTGGGCCGCGTCCTTCTGAGCCGCGTCCTTCTGAGCCGTGTCCTTCTGAGCCGTGTCCTTAGCTTGAGCCTCCGCGGGCTTCGGCGCGGCGGGCTCCGCCTTCCGCGCCGGAGCGTCCGCTTTGCGCGGCGCGGCCTCGGACTCCTTCTGGGCCGCGGCGGGCGCGACCTGCACAGGCACCGCGAGGGGCGCAGTGGCTTGCGGGGCGGCTTGCGCCGGGATCGGGGCGGCCTGCACCTGCGCTGCCGGTTCGGTCGGCAGGCTCTGCGCCGCCGCCGGGCCGAGCGCGATGAGAAGCGCGAGCGGCGCCGCGGCGGCGCGTGCGCAAGCGGACGTCGGGACCATACGCGTGACTCCGGTCGAGATGCCCACTCGCGGACGGGACGGATCATGGCGCCGGATGGTTACCAATCCGCTCTGCCCGCCCCCACGCATCTGTCTCACTCGACAAGGCCGGGCGGCGCCCCACCCTTTGCGAACGACCACCGCGCTCTTCTTCCCGCAGAGGAAAAGGGGGAATGCGGGCGGGCGTAGTGTCAAAAAGCCGCCCCGGAGACTCCACGATGCCCCATCCCGCGATCAGCCCCGGCCGCGCCGCGGTGGTGACGGGTGCCGCGAGTGGCATCGGGCTCGCCGCCGCGAAGGCCTTCGCGCAGGCCGGCATGAACGTCTGGCTCGCCGACCTGCCGGGCGAGGCGCTGGAAGCGGCCCGCGCCGAGGTCGCCGCGCTCGCCGCCGTCGAGGTGCGGGCGGTGCCCACCGATGTCCGGCGCCGCGAGGCGGTGGAGGCCCTGCGCGACGCGGCGGCGCGCTCCGGCCCGCCCGCGATCGTGATGCTGAATGCCGGCATCGAGGCGGAGGGCCGGCTGTTCTCGGACACGGAGACGTGGACCCGCATCCTCGACACGAATCTCTGGGGCGTGATCAACGGCGTGCAGGCCTTCGCCCCCGGCATGATGGCTGGCGGCCAGCCGGGGGCGGTCATCGTCACCGGCTCGAAGCAGGGTATCACCACGCCACCCGGCAACACGCCCTACAACGTCTCGAAGGCGGGCGTGAAGGTGGTGGCCGAGGCGCTGGCCCATGAGCTGCGCGGGCAGGCGGGCTGCCTCACCAGCGCTCACCTGCTGATCCCGGGCTTTGTCTATACGGGCCTCACCCGGGCGCACGGGGTGACGGAGAAGCCCGCGGGCGCCTGGACGCCGGAGGAGACGGTGGCCTTCCTGCTGGAGCGGCTGGAGGCCGGCGACTTCTACATCCTCTGCCCGGACAACGAGACCACGACCGAGCAGGACCGAGCCCGTATCGCCTGGGCGGCCGGCGACATCCTCGAGAACCGTCCCGCCCTTTCGCGCTGGCACCCGAATTATGCCGCGGCGTTCCGGGCGCATAGGGAGCGCTGACGCTATCTCTCTGCCGAAGGCCTGACTCTGGCGAAGGGCTTGCTAAGGCGTATAAGCCGCGAGAGTCGTCCGGCATGCCGGGCGCGCCAGCGTCCTCGCAAGACCCCCCAGAGGCCGTCAGCACACGGGAGCCGCCCTTGGCCACCATCATCCCCGTCGCCTCCTTCGACTGCGTCGTGTTCGGCGCCACCGGCGACCTGACGACCCGCAAGCTCCTGCCGGCCCTGTTCTACCGCTTCCAGGACGGGCAGATCCCCGGCACCAGCCGCATCATCGGCGCCTCGCGCACCGACATCACCGCCGAGGAGTTCCGCGAGCGCGCCCGCGACGCGGTCAAGCGCTTCGTGCCGCCCCAGGACATCCGCGATGGCGCGCTCGACGCCTTCATCGATCATCTCGACTACGTGATGATCGACGGCGCGGGCGAGGAGGGCTGGGCCGAGCTCACCGCCAAGCTGAATGAGCGCCCCGAGCAGGTGCGGCCCTACTACCTCGCCACCTCGCCCGACCTCTACGGCCCGATCTGCCGCAACCTCGCGAGCCACGGGCTGATCGGGGAGCGGTCCCGCGTCGTGCTGGAGAAGCCGATCGGCAAGGACCTGAAGTCCGCCCGCGCCATCAACGACGCGGTCGGCGAGGTCTTCCCCGAGACGCAGATCTACCGGATCGACCACTATCTGGGGAAGGAGACCGTCCAGAACCTGCTGGCGCTGCGCTTCGCCAACACGATCTTCGAGCGGCTCTGGACCGCGGACGTGATCGACCACGTCCAGATCACGGTCGCCGAGACGGTGGGCGTCGAGGGCCGGGCTGGCTACTACGACAAGTCGGGCGCGCTGCGCGACATGCTGCAGAACCACCTGCTGCAGCTCCTCTGCCTCACCGCGATGGAGAGTCCGCTCAACCTCGAGGCCAACGCGGTGCGCGACGAGAAGCTGAAGGTGCTGCGCGCCCTCAAGCCCATCACGCCGAACGACGTGCAGCAAGTCACCGTGCGGGGCCAGTACAGCGCGGGCGCCGTCAACGGGAAGCCGGTCGAGAGCTACGCCACCGAGCTCGAAGGCCCGAGCCGGACCGAGACCTTCGTGGCCATGAAGGTCGAGGTGCAGTCCTGGCGCTGGGCGGGCGTGCCGTTCTACCTGCGCACCGGCAAGCGCATGCCCCAGAAGCTCTCCGAGATCGTGGTGCAGTTCCGCGCCTCGCCCTTCTCGATCTTCCCCGAGGAATCCTTCGGGCGCGAGCCGAACCGCCTCGTCATCCGCCTCCAGCCCGAAGAGGGCATGAAGCTCGAGGTGATGACGAAGGATCCGGGGCCCGGCGGCATGCGCCTGCGGCCGACCAACCTCGACATCTCCTTCGAGGAGACCTTCAAGCAGCGCTATCCCGACGCCTACGAGCGCCTGCTGATGGACGTGGTGCGCGGCAACGCCACCCTGTTCATGCGCCGCGACGAGGTCGAGGCCGCCTGGGCCTGGGCCGACGGCGTGCTCAAGGCCTGGTCCGACCGGCCCGAGGCGCCGCGTCCCTACCCGGCCGGCACCTGGGGGCCCACCGCCGCCATCGCGCTGATCGAGCGCGACGGCCGCACCTGGCACGAGGAACTGCGATGAGACGGCTCGCGCTCGGACTCCTCTGCCTCGCGGTGGGACCGGCCGCGGCCCAGCCGCGCCCGGACGTGACCGCGATGACCTGCGCCGACGCGCAGGCCCTCGTCGCGCGGGCCGGCGCCATCGTGGTCACCACGGGTCCCGCCACCTACACGCGCGCGGTTCGCGACATCGGCTTCTGCGTGGTCGAGAAATCGACCCAGCCGGACTACGAGCGGACGCGGGACGTGCCGAACTGCTTCATCGGCTACCGCTGCGTCGACCCTTTCACGGAAGGCCGCGACGGGCCCTGAGCCCGCTGGGATCGCCCTACCCGCCATCTGTTCCTTCCATCGATCGCCTGAGACGCGCCCGGCCCGCCGCGAGCAGGTAGTGGCCCGCACGCGCGACATGCGATTGATTGCAGACCAAACTTAGTCCAAAGTCACGCCATTCCGATTCGATCATCGGTTCCTGGCGGGACGGTTCCATGGCACCCGGCGCAGACCTCTGCGGCGCGCACGATCGCGCGCGTTTCACACCCGCAGGGTCTGCCGGAGACCGCGCGCGCCGGCCGTCGCCGCGAGGTCTTCAATGACTGTTGCGATGTTCCAGGCCGGGCTCGGCCTCGGATTGGCGGTCGCCGTCCCGATCGGCCCGATGGGCGTGCTGTGCATCCAGCGGACGCTGGCGGGCGGCCTCGCCGCCGGCCTCGTGACGGGGTTCGGTGCCGCCACCGTGCAGGCCAGCTACGGAGCCGCGGTCATCCTCGGCCCCGCGGCCGTTCTGGGAGCCGACACGCTCGGGCAGCTGGAGAAGGGGTTCGGACTCGGCCTCGTCCACCTGCTCTCGGCGGCCCTGCTGGCATTCTTCGCGTTCCGGCTGCTGCGCCGGAGCAACGCCCTGCAGGCCGACATGGCGGGGCGGGCGGCCAACGGCCTGCGGAATTGCTTCCTCGAAGCGCTCGCCCTCGGCCTCGCCAACCCGCTGACGCTCGCGCTCCTCGCCGCCGCGGTCCCGGCGCTCATCGGCCCGGAGGCGACCCGGCACGCACCGGTCGTGGTCCTCGGGCAGTTCTGCGGCGCCGTCCTGTGGTGGCTGGTGCTGTGCGGCGCGGTCTCGGTCCTGCGCGGGAGGCTGCGCGGCGCCATCCTCGACCGGATCAACCGCTGCGCCGCCCTGGCACTCGGTGCGACCGCCCTCCTGACTGCCCTACGGGCGCTCCCGTGACGCCTGCGGGACGCTGGCAGCGGCATCGTTCCCACCACCGTCGTCGGTTCTCTCGCGCAGGAACCGATCGAGCTCCGTCGCGGTCGGAAAGGCGTCGAGAGCCCCGAAGCGGCCGACGGTGATCGCCCCGCAGGCGGCTGCGCGGCGCAGCGCCTCCGCGGGCGTACAGCCCCCGAGCCGGCTCACCGCGAAGCCGGCCGCGAAGGCGTCGCCCGCCCCGATCGTATCGACTACGGGCACCGCGAAGGCCGATTGGACCTGCGGCCCGGCGCCGCCGTAGGCGAACGCGCCCGCCGCGCCCCTCGTGACCACGAGGCATTCGGGCCCGGCGCCGAGCAGCGCCTCGATCGCCCGCGGCTCCGCGCGGCCGTCGCCGTCGAGGAGACCGAGATCGGCCGCCTCGACCTCATTCACCAGGAGGGTCCGGGTCCGGGCGAGGATCGCAGGATCGATCGGCCGCGCGGGCGATGCGTTGAGCAGCGTCTCGACCCCTCGCGCCCGCGCCTGCGCGAAGGCGGCGCGGATCGGCGCGTCGGGCGATTCGAAGGTCGCCATGACGAGATCCGCGCGCGCCAGAGCGGCGGCGTCGAGATCCTCCGGGGCGAGGCTCAGGTTCGCCCCGAGGCTGACCGCTAGGCAGTTCTCGCCGGCCCGGTCGACGAAGCCGACCCCGCCGCCGGTCGAGCCCGGCCGCCGCGCCAGCATCCCCGCGGGGAAGCCCTGGCGCCGGAAGGCCGCCGCCGCGACGTCCGCGAAGGCGTCCTCGCCGACCACGAAGGCTCCGTCGACCGCCGCGCCGAGCCGCTGTGCCGCGACCGCGAGATTGAAGCCCTTGCCACCGGGCTCCGAGAGGAAATCGGCGGCATCCAGCGATTCGCCGGGTCGCGGAAGGCGTGCTACCTTGACGGTACAGGCGACGACGAAACTTCCGACGACGAAGACCTGCATCGATGCCTCGCCTGCGTCGACCACGGTGAACGGGGTGACTCGCACGATACCGAAGCCGCCCCGGACCGAGCCAGACCCCGGTGTGGCGTCCGACGATTCGGGCGCCGCGCGGGCCGGACTCGCCGAACGTCCCTCGCTGATGTCGCTCGTGCGCCTGCGCGGCGACACCGCGATGCCTCTCTACCAGCAGGTGGAGGAGCAGATCTACGACCTGATCACCTCCGGCCTGCTGCCGCCTGGATCCGTGCTGCCGGCGGAGCGCCAGCTCGCCGAGAGTCTGGGTGTCAGCCGCGTCACGGTCCAGCGGGCCTACGCGGCCCTGCGCCAGCGCAAGCTCCTCGATTCGCAGGGTCGTCGCGGTTTCCTCGTCCGCACGCGGCCGGACCAGGTGCAGCCCGGCATGGACCGGCTCAAGGGCTTCACCGAAGAGATGCGGGAACTCGGCAAGATCCCCAGCACGCGCATCCTGGATCGCATAGTCGTGCAGGATCGCTCGATTTCCTCGATCTTCGGCCTTCCCGCGAACGCGCCGTTCCTGCGCCTGACCCGTATCCGCTACGGCGACGAGATCCCGATGTCGCGGGAGGTGGCGTGGTACAATCTGGGCGCCGCGCCGGCCCTCGAGCACGGTGACCTCACGGGCTCCGTCTACGCCTTCCTGGCCGAGCATGCCGGCACCCGCCTGGTGCGCTGCGACCAGACCGTGGAGGCCACGATGCCCACCGCCGAGGAATGCGCGATCTTCGACTTCGAGGGGCCCGCGCCCTGCCTGCTGATCAAGCGCTGCAGCTTCACCGCGGACGCCATGATGATCGAGTACGTCGAGGGCCTGTTCCGCGGCGACATGTATCGCTACCGGCTGACGCTCCGGGCCTGAACCCCCGCGGCTGAGGCGCGCTCGGGCGCTTACGGCCAAGCTGCCGGAATCCGGCCCGGCCCTCTCCATGTTGCGGACATGCGTCCCCCGGATGCTCCGCAGACGAGACTCCGCAAGGAGCCGTCGCCCCGTCAGGGGCCAAAGGCGCTCCGCCAGGAGCCGAAGGGGTTCGGGGCATCCATGTCCGAGTTCGACGCCATCCGCCTGCAATTGTCGGTCGCCGCGGCCCTGCAGGCGATCGCCACCGTCCGCGCCGAGCGCGAGGCGCCCGCCACGCACGCCGCCCGCCGCCATCTCGGCGAGATCCACGGCGTCACGCGCCTGCGCAAGCGCCTGGAGCGCGAGCGCCGGGCGGGGTGAGCGGGAGCGCTCTCCCGCACGGGCCGAAAGGCCACACGGGAACCGCGGCCCTGAGCGCCGGACGAGGCGCGCGCCGGTAAGGCCGTCGATCCGCGCGGGCTGATCCCGCTCAGGCCGGGGCGTCCCAGGTCTCGCTGATCCGGCGGCCGTCCCGCTCCAGATGCGCCCGCAGGATCACGTCGCCGGGCGGCAGCGGGGCAGGGGGGCGCCACTCCACGTAGATGCGCCAGCCGCCGGTCTGCGGCACGGGCCCGGCCACCGGTTCCACCATCTCGCCGGCGCTCGCCGAGACGACGGCCAGGACGCTCTCGTCGTGGTCCTTCGGCAGGTTCGGCCCCTCGAAATCGATGGCGTAGAGTCGTCGCTGCGGGTTCGGGGGCTCGGTCGGGCGCAGGCGTTCGGCGGAACCGACGCGGGTCGAGACCACGCGCGCGAGCGTGCCGGGCAGCGCTTCGGTCGGTTCCGCGCCGACCGTGGTCAATTGGTAGGCGAGGCGCAGAGGTTTGCCGGCTTCCAAAGGCGCGGCCGGCACGAAGGCCGCCACGATGTTGTCCATGTACTCCTCGCGCGAGGGGATCTCGAAGAGCTGCACCGCCCCGTCCGCGAAGGCGCCCGGCCGCGTTGATGCGCCGGCCGCCACCATCTCGGGCCGCTTCTCGTCCGTCAGCGGCTCGATCCAGTGGCCGGGCCGAGCCTCGTGCCGGGCTTCGACGTCGAGATAGGCGGCAAAACTCCGCTCCCGCTGCATCAGGCCGAAGCCCCGCAGCGGCGCGGCCCGGAAGGCGGAGATCTGCGGGGCCGGCCGGCCGTTCACCAGGGGTCGCCAGAGCCGGTCCGCCTCGGTCAGGACCACCAGCCCGTCCGAGTCGTGCACCTCAGGGCGGAAATCGTCGAAGGGTTGGGCATTGCGGGCGCCCGGTCCGCTCTCCCCGTGCAGGAACATGCTGGTGAGGGGGGCGAGCCCGACCTTGTCGAGCCGGCGGCGGGGGTGCAGCGAGACCGTCACCGTCATCCGCGAGGGGTCGCCCGGCGCGATGTCGAAGCGGTAGGCACCGGCCACGCTTGGCGAGTCGAGCAGCGACAATACCGTGAGGGTCCGCGCTTCGGGCTCCGGCTCGCAGATCCAGTGGGCGACGAAATCCGGGAATTCCTCGCCCTCCGGCGCGCCCGTGCCGATGGCGAGCCCGCGGGCCGAGAGCCCGTATTCCTGCCCGTCCCCGCGCAGTCGGAAATACGCAGCACCGAGAAAGACCAGGAACTCCTCCTGGAAGCCGGGCGGCCGGTTCTTCGGAGCGTCCGAGAAGGCGTAGTGCAGGCGGAAGCCCGCGAAGCCGAGTTCGGGTGCGAAGTTCTGGCCGGCCAGATCCTTGCCCAGATCGAACAGGCGCTGGTCGTAGGCTACAGGACGCGGCGCCCCGCCCCGCGACTGTACGAAGAGCCGGACGCGCTTCTTCTGCAGGAAGCCGCGGTGGAAGAGCTGCGCGCTGAAGTTGCGCCCGAGGCGCAGCGCCTCCGCCGGCCGGAAGACGATGCGGCGGTAGCCGTCGTAGCTGAGCGCGGCGAGCGCGGGCGGCAGATCGTCCGCGGGAGCCGCGTAGGGGGCGGCGGCGAGACGTTGCGCCTCGGCCACGACGCCCTCGAACGTCATCGGCCCCGCCTCCTGTGCCATCGTTCTGGCGGCATTCAGGTCGATGGCGCTAGGAAAGATCGCACCGGCAGCAGCGGTCGCGGCCGTCCGAAGAACGGAGCGGCGGGAGGGGGAACGTGAATCGTCCGGCAGCGGCCTGTCCCGCCGCTCCGGCCCCTGCCCTTCGCCACGTTCGAAGGCGTCCTCGCTCATCACGTTCTCCGCGGTCCCCGATGGCGGCCGTGTCGCCCTCTCGTCCGAGTGTCACCCGCCATGCTCACCACCCCGTTGCCGCATGAGACACTCGACGCGCCGCGCGCGGGCGACCTCCGTGCAGACCGCCCTTACGCGGCGACGGAAGCTTGGCAGGTGGAGTCCGGAACCCCGGGCGGCAAGGTCCCCCGCGACGGTAAGCGGCGGCGGGCATCCGCCGTCCTGCTGCGCCGCCGCCTCGCCCTGGCGCTGCCCGCGCTCGCCACCGGGGGCACGATCGCGGCGCTCGCAGCCGCCGCCTACCCGATCACGGGCTGGCTCGGCGCCCTCGTGCTCGGCCTGTTCTGCGTGCTGATGGCGTGGCAGTCCTTCACCGCCTGGCAGTACCTCTACGGCCTGATCGCTGCCGGCTTCGGGGACCGGGCCAAGTCGGCGCTGGAACGGCGCTCGGACGGGCCGGTACCCGCCCCGAGCGGTCGCAGCCGCACGGCGGCGGTCGTGGCGATCCACGCGGAGGACGCGGTCGCGGTCTTCGCCGCACTTCGCGTCATGGCCCGCTCGCTCGCCCGCGCGGGCGCCGAGGACATCGACCTCTTCGTTCTGTCGGACACCCGCGACGGCGCCATCGCGGCCGTGGAGGAGCACGAATTCGCCCGCATCCAGGCGTGGCGCGAGAGCGCCGGCCCCGGCCTGCCGCTGATCCGCTACCGCCGCCGCACCGAGAATGTCGGGCGGAAGGCCGGCAATATCGGCGAGTTCTGCGAGACCTACGGGCACGCGTACGACTTCATGATCGTGCTCGACGCCGACAGCCTGATGACCGGCGCCGCCATGCGCCGCCTCGTCGGGCTGATGGAGGAGAACCCGCGCGTCGGCCTGATTCAGACGGTCTCCTACGCGGCCGGGCGCGACACGCTGTTCGCCCGCGTCCAGCAATTCGCCGTGCGGCTCTACGCGCCCCTGGCGCTCCGCTGCCTGGAGACGTGGCAGGGACCGGACGGCAGCTACTGGGGCCACAACGCGATCCTGCGCATCGAGGCCTTCGCCAGCAACGCGGCCCTGCCGGTGCTCCCGGGCAAGGCCCCGCTCGGCGGCGAGATCCTCTGCCACGACATCGTCGAGGGCGCGCTGCTGCGCCGCGCCGGCTGGGAGGTCCGCCTCGTCCCCGAAATGGGCGGAACCTGGGAGGAGATGCCGACGAACCTCGTCGACCTGCTCGGGCGCGAGCGCCGCTGGTGCCAGGGCAACCTGCAGCACCTCTCGGTGCTGCCGTGGAAGGGCCTCCGCGCGGCGAGCCGCTGGCACCTCGCGGTCGGCATCCTCTCCTACCTGATGCTGCCGCTCTGGATCGCCTTCCTGGGGCTCGGCACGTGGCAGGCGGCGCGCACCGGCGATCTCGGCCTGCTCGGCTACGGGCTGACCGGTACGGGCGCGGCCGCCCACGCGCTGGCGGCGCTGACCGTCGCGGTGCTCGCCCTGCCGAAGCTCCTCAGCCTCGGTCACGTGCTGGTCTCTCCCGAGCGCCGCGCGGCTTTCGGCGGCACCCGCAGCCTGCTCGTCAGCGCCGCGCTGGAGCAGCTGGTCTGGGTTGTGCTCTGGCCGGTGATGACCCTGTTCACCGCGGGCGCCGTGGTCTCGACCTTCTTCGGCCGGGTGGTGCGCTGGGACGCGCAGGTGCGCGACGACCGCCGGGTGCCCTGGACGGAGGCGTTCCGTCTCCAGGCGGACGCGGTTGTGCTCGGTGCCGTGCTGGCGCTGGGCCTCGTGCTCGCGGGCGATCCCGTCCTCGCCCTCTGGATGGCGCCGCTGGCGCTGGCGCTGATCACCAGCCCGGCCCAGAGCGTGCTGACGAGCAGCGCCGAACTCGGCCGGCTCACGCGCCTGCGCGGCCTGTTCCTTACCGCGGACGACACCGCCCAGGCCTCGGAACTCGCCGAGCTGCACCAGACCCGCGCGCTGCCGGCCCCAGCCAAGGCGGCCCACCGCGAGCCGCAAGCGGCCGTCCTGCTGGCAGCCGACGAGGCCTGAGGTCACGCGGATCCCCAAGGTGTCACACCCTTTCGGCGCCTGAAGGCGCTGCAGGCGGTGTCCGGGGCGCGCAGCCCGGGTTGAGATGATCGTCCCGGCTCTGCCGGGTCGGCGATCCCAAATGCAGGGCTCTGCCCTGCACCCGCCAAAGGTCTCGACCTTTGGAATCCGAGACAGCGGGTCGCTACTTCCGCTCCAGCACCTGGATCGGGTTCGTCCGCTCGCTCGGCGCCGGCTCCTGCGTGAGCGTGCTGGTGCCCTGCTTGCGCTCCTGTGGGGCCTGCGTCTGGCCCTTGGCCGAGCCGGGCCCGCCGACCGCGGTGCCGGCGGCGCCGGTCTGCGTCGGCACCGTGCCGCTCGCGAGTTCGAGGCAAGTCACCATCTCGACGTAGGACGGGTAGCCGCCTGCCTGGAACTGGCTCTGGCACTGCTTCTTCGCGGCCGGCGTGTAGTTGCTCCAGCGGCGCTCGGCCTCCTTCCTGGCCTCGCGTTCCGAGCGGAGGCAGCCGTTGCGGCTCTCCTCTTCCGTGGCGCTGGAGCCGATATCGACGCGTCCGGCGCTCTTGCAGGTCTTCTCGATGTCGAGGTTCGGGACCGCGTCGGCGCGGGCCGCGCCCGTGAGGCAGCCGAGGAGCGCCAGGGCGGCGGCGCCCGTCAGGGCGGAGCGGAACGGTTTCATGGTAAGGCACTCCGGCACGGGGTTAGGGCCCGGTGCGGAAGCCGGGCGCGTCTTGCCGGCACAACGCTCAAGGCGTCGGTTCGTCGCCGTGGCAGCTCGAATTTCCGTCGTCCGTGCCCCGGCCGGCGCGTCGTCTCCGCCTAGCTGCCGCGGCAGCGGGCCTTGATGGCGGTGGCGAATTCCCGCTCCGAACCCTGGACCTGAGCGAGCCGCTCGTTGCGTTCCGAGCCTGACAGGCAGCGCCCGTAGACGCTGGCGACGCGCCGCATCGTGTCGACGTGGCGGCGCCAGATCCGGCAGTTCTTGGCCTCGTCGCCGTCCGCCTGCTCCAGCTGGTCGATGGCCTGACGCTGCATCGACTGGGCGACCAGCACGTCGCGCGGGCAGGTGCCGTCCGCCGCGCTCTGCGCGCGCGCGCCCACCGGGATCAGGGCGAGCCCCAGGGTGGCGAGAAGGAGGGGACGGGTCATGCCGCCTGGGGTGCCGGGGTGTGGGTGAGCAGGGCGTAGAGGGCGCTGGCGTCCCGGGCGGCGCGGATGCGCTCCAGGATGCCGGGCTCGCGCAGGACGCGGGCGACCTGGGCCAGCGCCTTCAGGTGGTCGGCGCCCGCTCCCTCGGGGGCAAGCAGCAGGAAGGCGATGTCGACAGGCTGGCCGTCGAGCGCCTCGAAATCCACGGGCTTCTCCAGTCGCGCCACGAGGCCGAACAGCCGGTCGAAGCCCGGCAGCTTGCCGTGCGGGATCGCGACGCCGTCGCCGATGCCGGTCGAACCCAGCCGCTCGCGCTGGAGCAGGGTCTCGAACACCTCGCGCTCGTCGAGGCCCGGCAGGCGTCGGGCAGCCTGCGCGCTCAGTTCCTGCAGAACCTGCTTCTTGGCACGGGCGCGCAGGGCCGGCACCACGGAATCCGGATCGAGGAATTCCAGGATTGGCATGGCAGGACCGTTGCCCCTCTGGCCGGATCCGGAGGGACCCTGGACCGACACCGGGGGCCGGACTGGCCGACCCCTCACTCTTAATCAACGGCCCGATCGGCGGTTCCGGCTTCGTACCGGTGCCTCAGGCAGCCTCGGGCGGATCGACCCAGCCGATCGCGCCGTCGCTGCGCCGATATACGACGTTGATGCGGCCGGTGCCAGCGTGGACGAAGACGATGACGGGGGCGCCCGTGAGATCGAGGGCGGTCACCGCCTCGCTGACCGAGTGGCGCTTGAGGGTCCGGGTGCTCTCGGCCACGATCGGCGGGTGCTCGGCCCCGTCGTCCTCAGGCAGTTCCTCGGGCTCCTCGTCCACGGGCGCCGCGAAGACCGCGTAGGCCGCCTCGACGGCACCGTTGGTCTCGGCCGCCGCGTGGTCCTTCAGGCGGTGCTTGTAGCGGCGCAGGCGCTTCTCCAGCCGGTCGGCCGTCTGCTCGAAGCTCGCGCGTGGGTCATGGGCGGCGCTGGTCGCCTCCAGGGTCAGGCCTGAGACGAGGTGGATGACGCAGTCCGTGCGGTAGGCGGTGCCATCGCGGCGGAGGGTGACGTGGCCCGTGCAGGTGCCGCTCATATGGCTGTCGAGGTACTTCGAAAGCGTCGCCGCCATCCGATCTTCGACGCGCCCGCGCAGTGCTTCCCCGAGGTCCAGGCCGTGGCCCGTGACGCGCAACGCCCCCATGTTTCCTCCGCTCAGAACAAGTGTGGCCGGAGAGTTAAGAAGCCGGCTCGTCGGAAGTCAACGGAGGCCCGGACCGCGCCTGGGCAGAGGGGTCGGCAGAGGCGTCTCAGCGTAACGCGACCGCGCCGGCCGGGGCGCCCCCATGGCCGTAATGGGAGCGGCGGCGCTCGATCGATGAGGGAATCCGCAGGGATTCCCGGTACTTGGCAACCGTGCGCCGAGCGATGTCGACGCCTTCGCTTCGGAGCTTCTGCACCAGCGCGTCGTCGGAGAGCACGTCGCTCGGGGTCTCGCCGTCGACGAGCTGCTTGATCCGGTAGCGCACGGCCTCGGAGGAATGGGCGGCCGCGCCCGCCGCACCCGGGATCGCCGCGGTGAAGAAATACTTCATCTCCAGCGTGCCCCGGCTCGTGCCGATCGCCTTGTTGGAGGTGACGCGCGAGACGGTCGACTCGTGCATGCCGATCGCCTCGGCCACCGTCTTCAGGTTGAGCGGGCGGAGATGCGTGACGCCGTGCAGGAAGAAGCCGTCCTGCTGGCGCACGATCTCGGTGGCGACCTTCAGGATGGTGCGGGCACGCTGCTCCAGGCTGCGGGTGAGCCAGTTCGCGGTCTGCAGGCAGTCGGAGAGGAAGGCCTTGTCGGTGTCGCTCGCGGACCCGCGCGCCACGCGGGCGTAGTAGCTCTGGTTGACCAGTACCCGCGGCAGGGTCTCGCCGTTGAGCTCGACCAGCCAGGAGCCGTCGGGTGCCGCGCGCACGAACACGTCGGGGATCAGCACCTCCACGGCGCTGGCGCCGAAGGCCCGGCCGGGCTTCGGGTCGAGGCGGCGGATCTCGCCCAGCATCTCGACCAGATCCTCGTCGTCCACCCCGCAGAGGCGGCGGAGCGCGGCGAAATCGCGCTTGGCCACGAGGTCGAGGCGCGAGACCAGCGCCTGCATGGCCGGGTCGAAGCGGTCCTGCTCGCGCAGCTGGATCGCAAGGCACTCGGCGAGGTCGCGGGCGCCGACACCCGAGGGCTCGAAGCCCTGGATCAGCCGGAGCACCCCCGACACCCGGTCGAGGGCGGCGCCCAGACGCTCGGCCACGGTCTCGATCGACTCGCGCAGGTAGCCGGCATCGTCGATCGCGTCGATGAGGAAGCCGCCGATCAGGCGATCGACGGGATCGCGGGTGGCGAGTTCGAGCTGGCCGGACAGATGCTCGCGCAGCGACGTCTCCGCGGTCAGGCTCGCCTCGAAATCCGGCGCCTCCGCGTCGAAGCTGCCGCCAGTGCTGCCGTAGGGCGCGGGCGTCAGCGCCAGCATATCGCCGGCCTGCCCCTCCGCCCGGGATTCGGCCGGCGCGTCGTCCGGGAAGACGTTCTCCAGGCGCGTCTCGAAGCCGGCCTCGATCTCGCCGCGGGACGGATCGAGCTCCGGCGCAGACCACGCCTCCTCGGCCCCTGCGAAATCCTCGCGCACCTCGAAAGCAGGCTCGGCGGCCTCGGCGGATGCCCCCTCGGCAGGACTGGTCTCGGCGCGTTCCAGAAGCGGATTCCGCTCCAGCTCGGTCTCCACATAGGCGGCGAGATCGAGCTGCGAGAGCTGGAGCAGCTTGATCGCCTGCAGAAGCTGTGGCGTCATCACCAGGGCCAAGCCCTGGTGATGACGCCAC
>NZ_BPQM01000072.1 GCF_022179245.1 Methylobacterium gregans | reverse complement strand
TGCGCCTCAACGCCCGCAAGGTGTTCAGGGAGGACGGCCACGTTCCATACCTGCTCCTCGCCATCGACGACGTCACGGGCGAGCACGAGGCCCGGGCCGAGGCCGAGCGACAGCGACTTCTCGCCCAGGGCATCGTCGACACGGTTCGAGACCCGCTGGTGGTCCTCGAAGCCGACATGACAGTGGTCAGTGCCAGCCGCTCCTTCCTGCGCATGTTCGGCCTCGACGTTGGGACTGTGGTCGGCACGTCGCTCTACGACCTGTCGCAAGGCCAGTGGCGGGTCGGGCGGCTCCAGGATCTGCTCGGGCGGATCGTGCCCGACGACATGGCCATCGACGGCTTCGAGGTCGAGGACGAGTTCCCGGGACTCGGTCGGCGCATCTTCAAGCTCAACGCCCGCAAGGTCCACCGTCCCGGCAACCATATCACTCGGCTGCTCCTGGTCTTCGAGGACGTGACCGAGGCGCGAATGCTGGAGAGGCACCGCGACCTTCTCGCCGCCGAGCTCGCCCATCGCATCAAGAACAGCCTGCAGATCATCACCTCGTTCGTCTCGTACGAAATCCGCCGGGCGGCCGAACCCTGCGTCGAGGGCTACCGCGCGATGCAGGGCCGCATCGGCGCCGTGGCCGAGCTCTACGACGTGATCTCCCGCTCCTCGACGCTCGGCCCGGTGGCGATGGGGCCATATCTGGAGGGCATCGCCGGAAGCCTGCGTTCCAGCCTGCTCGGCGCCGAGGCCCGCATCGCCGTCGACGTCGAGGCGGAGCCGCTGTCCATCGTCGCCGACCAGGCGGTCACGGTCGGGTTGATCGTCAACGAACTCGCCACCAACGCGGTGAAGTACGCGTTTCCGTCCGGAGGGGGCCGCATCCTCCTCGGGTTCAGGCGCCGGGACGGTGAGGCGGTGCTCACGGTCGCCGACGACGGCATCGGGCTGGACGCGACCAGCGGCCCGGGTTCCGGCCTTGGATCCCGGTTCGTCGAGGCGTTCGTCCGCCAGCTCAACGGAACGCTCGCGATGGCAAGCGGCGCGGGCGGGACGACCGTGACGGTAAGGCTGCCGGCCTCCGTCCTGGCGTAGTCCGGTCGGGCGCCTCGCCTTCGGGGTCGCTCGGTTGTGAAAATTTCACCGGGCGACTTGGCGGGTCCGGCGACCGCCGCGCCCGACCCCGCTGCGAATTGTGGCAACGGCTGCTAGAACCGAAGCCTGATGGACGACACGGTCAAGCCACCCCCATACCGCGCGACGCCTGAGCGGCTCCGACGCGACCAAGCCAGGATCGAGGCCGAACTCGCCGGAATTGATGGCGGGACCGACCCGTTCCCCGCTGCCGTGCGGGCAACGCGCATGCCGATGGTCATCACCAATCCGCGCCGGCCGGACAATCCCATCGTCTTCGTCAACGATGCCTTCTGCCGCCTGACCGGTTATGCGCGGGAGGAGATCCTCGGGCGCAATTGCCGCTTCCTGCAGGGCCCTGAGACCGACCCGGAGACAGTCCGCCTGATCCGCGAGGCCATCGTCGCGCCCCGGTCCATCGAGATCGACATCCGCAACCACAAGAAGGACGGAACACCGTTCTGGAACCGGCTGCTGCTGGCGCCGGTCAACGACGCGGGCGGCGATCTCGCATACTTCTTCGCCAGCCAGTTGGACGTGACGGTCGAGCGTGAGCGCCTCGTCGTGCTGGAGGACGAGAACGCGGCGTTGACGGCCGAGCGGCGGGCCAACCTGGAGCGGCTGGCCTTCAGCGAGGAATCCCTGCGGCTCGCGACCGAGGCCGCCGAGGTGGGGACCTGGGACCTCGACCTGACCACCGACGTGCTGACCTGGTCGGATCGTACCAAGGCGATGTTCGGCATCTCGCCGGGCGTGCCCTGCAGCATGGCCGACTTCTATGCCGGGCTGCATCCGGACGACCTGGAGGTGACGAGCGCGGCCTTCGCCTCGGCGCTCGACCCGGCGCGGCGCGCGACCTACGACGTCGAGTACCGCACGGTCGGAAAGGAGGATGGCGTCGTCCGCTGGGTCGCGGCCAAGGGCAAGGGCCTGTTCGACGCGAGAGGAGCGTGCGTCCGGGCGCTCGGCACGGCCATCGACATCACGGCGCGGCGGCGAGCCGAGGAGGTCCGGCAAGCCAACGAGGCAAGGCTGCGCTTCCTCGACGCACTCGGCACGGAGACCGCCGGGAACACAGATGCCGAGGGCATCCTGTCGGTGACGACGCGCATGGTGGCGGGCCATCTGCGTCTCTCGAACTGCGCCTACGCCGACATGGACCCGGACGGGGAAGGCCTGACCATCCGCGGGGATTGGTCGGCGGAGGGCTCGCCGAGCATCGTCGGGCGCTACCGCCTCACCGATTTCGGCACGCTGGCCGCGACCTGCCTTCGTTCGGGCGAGTTGCTCGTCGTCGGCGACGTCCGGTCTGAACTGCCGGCTGCGGACGCTGCCTCCTTCCAGGCCGTTGGTGTCGCGGCGGTAGCCTGCATGCCCCTGGTCAAGGACGGGCGCCTGACGGCCATGATGGCCATCCACGACCGGGTGGCGCGGGCTTGGTCGGGCGACGACCTTGCGGTTCTCCGCGAGGTGACGGAGCGCTGCTGGGCGCATATCGAGCGCGTGCGCGCCGACGCCGCCCTGCGCGAGGCGGCGGGGCAGCTCGCGGCCCTGAACGCGACGCTTGAGCAGCGGGTCGAGGAGCGCACCGCCCGCCTGGGCGAGGCGGAGGCGGCGCTCCGGCAGTCGCAGAAGCTGGAGGCGGTCGGCCAGCTGACCGGGGGCGTGGCCCACGACTTCAACAACCTCCTGACCATCATCCGGTCCTCTGTCGACTTCCTGCGGCGACCCGACCTGCCGGACGACAGGCGAAGGCGCTACATGGACGCGGTCTCGGACACGGTGGAGCGCGCCACCAAGCTGACCGGGCAACTCCTGGCCTTCGCCCGAAGGCAGGCGCTCAAGCCCGAGGTGTTCGAGGCCGGCGCCCGTCTGAAAAGCGTGGCCGACATGCTCGACACGGTGACCGGTTCGCGCATCCGCGTGCTGACCGAGTTGCCCGAGCGTCCCTGTCACGTCCTGGCCGACGTGAGCCAGTTCGAGACGGCCGTCATCAACATGGCGGTGAATGCCCGCGACGCTATGGACGGCGAGGGCACGCTGACGCTGCGGCTGTCCTGCTCGCAGGGGATGCCTTCGATCCGCGGTCACGGCGGCAGCCCGGCGCCGTTCGCGGCGGTCTCGCTGTCGGACACGGGCACGGGCATCGCCCCGGAGCTCCTCGGACGCATCTTCGAGCCGTTCTACACCACGAAGGAAGTCGGCAAGGGAACGGGGTTGGGCCTGAGCCAGGTGTTCGGCTTCGCCAAGCAATCGGGCGGCGACGTGAACGTGGAGAGCGCTCCGGGGCGTGGGACCACGTTCACGCTGTACCTGCCCGAGATCGAGGCCGCCCCGGAGCCGGGCAGACATGAAACGGGAGACGAGGCCACCTCGTCCGGAGCCGGGCGGCGCGTGCTGGTCGTGGAGGACAACGTCGAGGTCGGGCGATTCGCCACGCAGATCCTCCAGGACTTGGGCTTCGCGACGGACTGGGCGGCGAACGCCGAGGAGGCCCTCGACCGGCTCGGCCCGGATGGCGCCGGCTTCCACGTCGTGTTCTCGGACGTGGTCATGCCCGGCATGGGCGGCCTCGCCATGGCCAAGCTGTTGCGCGGGCGGCTCCCCGGCCTGCCGGTCGTCCTGGCGTCCGGCTACAGCGATGCGCTGGCCCAGGGAGGTGGTGACGGCTTCGAGCTGCTGCACAAGCCCTACGCCGCCGACCAACTCGGGCGCACCCTGAACCGGGTGATCCGGCAGCACGGCCGAGCCATTTGAGCGCCGTAAGGCGACGCTAACGCAAGGTCCGAACGGACAGCTTCGAATCCGCATGAGCCGTACGGTCGGGCTCACCGGCCGCCCCCGACGCTTCGACCTGGCCGCGCCGCTGGAGGCGCAGCGCCACGATCCAGCACAGCACCGCCCAGGCCGACCCGACGCACCAGCCCGCCAACACGTCGGTCGCGTAGTGGACGCCGATGTAGACGCGGCTCAGCCCCACGACGACGGTGAGGAAGACGGCGAGCCCCATGAAGTACGCCTTCAGCCGTGCGCCCGCTGCGACCCTCGTCATGATCGCCCCCAGCGTCAGGAAGGTCACCGCAGAGAGCATGGCGTGGCTGCTGGGAAAGCTGGCTGTGAACACTTGGATGCCGCCGGGAATGTCGGGACGAGGGCGGTTGAAGAGCAGCTTCAGGCCGAAGCTGATGACCGTGCCGCCCAGCATCGAGCCCACCACCAGGAGGGCAGTCCCACGCCTGCGGACCAGGAGCAGGTACCCCACGGTCGCAGCCAGCAGGAAGCACAGGACGACCATGCTCCCAAGGGAGGTCACGTCGCGCGCCATCTCATGCACCCAGGCCGGCCCGATTGGGCCGGCGGCGCCGAGTGGACGGAAGAAGCGCGCGACCCGGGTGTCGAACGCCATGGTATCACCCTCCATCACCTCGCCGGCGAGGAGGCCGAACGCGAGGAGGAGTGCGGCGACGCAGAACAGCGTCGCCACGAGGCCGAGCTCCCGTTTCCCGAGGCGCGTCACGGCTGCTGCCCAGGCACCCAATTCGTTCATCCGCCTCGCCTCCCGGCCGGACCTCGGTACGCCGCCCCAGGTCTGACGCGCGTCGCCCGTGGGGCGAGGCGGCCAGACCGGGGATGCAAGGATCGTCGATGGACCGCGGCCCTGACCCACGGCGACTGCTTCTGGCCCGGCCTCGGGATGCGCGCGGCCGCCGTCCCCGGGCCGCCGGCATCCGTGCGAACTCCACGGATCGGGGGCAGGTCGCGCGCACGGCCCCGTGGACGAAGTCGCCGCGGCGCCGGACAAGGGCGGGGCCCCGGCGCGTCGCCATGCGGTGTCGACCGCAGGTTCATGACGCCGTCGCGTCCGCGCCCGGATGACGGCCGGCCCGCTGCGGTAGCAGGACGATGAGCGCCACGATGAAGGCCGCGATCACGGCGGAAGCGAGCGGCCGGCTCAGGTTCAGCCCGCCGTTGGCGACCGGCTTGTCGAGGAAATCGCCCACCGTGGCCCCGAGCGGGCGGGTCAGGATGAACGCCGCCCAGAAGAGCGTGACCCGTGAAACGGAGGTCCGGTAGTACAGGGCGATGACGACCGCGAGCGCCGCCGCGAAGACGAGGGCGCCACCCTCGTAGCCGAGGCCGCCGGTGTCCGCGAGCCAGTCGCCGAGCGCGGTGCCCAACGTCTGCGAGAAGGTGATCGCCCCCCAATAGAACGCCTCGACCCGCGGGGTCGAAACCGTGTCCACCGACACGGTGCCCTCGGTCGCGTACCAAAGCCCGAGCACGGCCGCGAGGCAGGCGAGTAGCAGGGTCGACCCGCCGGTGTATCCGATGCCGAGCGAGCGGTCGGCGAAGTCCGCCATCGTCGTACCGAAGGTGGTCGAGGCGACGATCGTGGACCAGTACAGGACCGGGTGGAACCGCTTCGATATGATCTGGGCGACCACGAGCGCGACCAGCAGCACGGCGAACAGGGCGGTGCCGGCGAGGTAGCCCCAGTTGAGGGTCATGGTGACGGTGTCGCCGCCGGTCTCCCCGAGCGTCGTGGCCAGGATCTTGATGATCCAGAAGCCCAGCGTGACCTCGGGTACCTTGCTCAGGGCGCGTTCGTAACGGTCGTCCATCGGACCTGCTCCTTCTTCGAGAAAAACCTCACGGCGCGTCGGCGCAGGCCGCCCGGCGACCGGCACGCTGCGGGATGAGGAGGACGAGCCCCGGCCATGACGAGCGCGAGCACGCCGGAGATCGTGATGTCGTCGATGCCCAGGCCGCCGGAAGCGACCGGCTTGTCGAGCGAGTTGGCGAGGGTGGCGCCGAGCGGCCGCGTCAGGACGAACGCCGTCCAGAACAGCATGGGCCTGGAAACACGCGTTCGCAGATGGAGGGCCGTGACCACGGCCAGCGCGACGAGGATGAGGAGCGCGCTCCCGTTGTACCCGAGCCCGCTGCTGTCAGCCATCCAGTCGCCCAACGCGGTGCCGAGCGTCTGGGAGAACATGACCGTGGCCCAGTAGAAACCTTCGGCCCGCGGGGACCGCACCGTCTCCACGGCGACCGTGCCGAGCGTGCGCTTCCACAGGATCAGGGTCGCGACGACCGATCCGAGCAGCACCAGGGACCCGCCCGCGTAGCCGATGCCGAGGGACCTGTCGCAGAAGTCGGCGAGGGTCGTGCCTGCGAGCGTCGTCGCGGTGACCACGGCCCAGTACAGGATCGGATGGAAGCGGTCCGCCCGGACCTGTGCGGCCAGCAGCACCGCCAGGGCGGCCCCGAAGATCGCCGTGCCGGCGAGATAGCCGAGGCCGAGCGTCAACGTGACGGCGTTCCCGCCGACCTCGCCCAGGGTCGTGGCCACGATCTTGATGGCCCAGAACCCGGCGGTGGCTTCAGGCACCTTGGCGGGTTCGACGTGTCCGGGTCGCTCGGTCGGTTGCATCGGGCTGCCGTGGGAAAGCGAGGGCTGGCTCACGCGGTGTGGGTCTGGTCGATGATGGCGAGCAGGTCGTCGACCGCGCGACGGCAGGCGGCCGGATCGGGGTTCGACGCCCGCAGCGCGTCGAGGGCGCGGTCGATGGCCTTGTCCACGACGTGCCAGTCGGCGGCGGCTCGCGGCTTCAGGCCGGCCTCGGACGCGTCCCAGGACAATTCCAGGTCCTTGATGCGCGTCTTGGCGGCGGCGAGGTCGCCCCGGTCGGTCATCGCCTTCACGTCGACGACGATGGTCCGGAACTTGGAGAGGTCGCCAAGCTTCGAGGCCGCCATCGCCTTGGGCGTCGCTCCGACGGCGGCGTCCTGCATCGCCAGCAGGCCCAGGGGGGCGGCCGTGGCACCGATGACCGTCGCGGCGATGGCGGCGAGGAGGATGTTTCGCATGGTCGTTCGCTCCGTGTCGTGCGGCGTTGGAAGGACTGGAGGATGGGGATGCGGGAGGCGGCGGACGGTCAGGCCCGCCGCTGTCCGGCCGGCTCGCCAGGGCGTCCGGAGACGAGGCTCAGGGACGTCACCAGGGCGACGATGACGGAGAAGAAGGCGAGGCTGGTGGAGGCCGTGCCGAAGCCGAGGCCGCCGTATTCCCGTGCCTGCGACAGCAGATCGCCCAGCGATGCGCCGAGGGGGCGCGTGACGATGTAGGCGAGCCAGAAGGTCGTCACCGGGTTCGCGCCGAGGCGCCAGGCGAGGGCGAGGGCGGCCAGGATCGTGCCGAAGATGACGACGCCGAGATTGAAGCCGAGCCCCAGCGCCTCGGTAGCCAGGTCGCCCGCGGCCGTGCCGAGCGCGAAGGTCAGGAGGATGGCGAGCCAGTAGAACGCCTCGCGGCGCCGGGTCACGATGGCGTGGATCGAGAGCGTCCGCTCGGTCGCGTACCAGAGGGCGAACACGGCGGCGAGGGCGGCCGCGAACACGCCGGTGCTGACGAAGAGGCTCACGCCGAGCTTGTCGGTCAGGATGTCGGTGACCTGCGTGCCGACCACGCTGACGAGGACGACGGTCGACCAATAGGTCCAGGGCACGTAGCGCCGCTCGCGCACCTGCAGGGCGAGGACGGCCGCGAGGAGGCCGGCCGTGAGGGTGGCGGTGACGGCGGCACCCAGGCCGACGTTCACCGCGAGGTAGTCCGCGCCGGTCTCGCCGACGGTCGTGGACAGGATCTTGATGACCCAGAAGGCCGCGGTGACCTCCGGTACCTTGTTCAAGACCTGGCGCTGGATCTCGCTCATCCCCGTCTCCCGTCCGTCATGGTCGGGCACGGTGATAGCGAGCCAGAATGAGGGCAGAATGAGCTTCGTCCGGAGGAGCCGCAGGCTCGGCCTCAGGCCGGCAGTCTGACGGTTGCGAGGGTCCCCTGCCCGTCACGTCGGTTTTCGACCGTCAGGCCGAGGTCGTTGCGCTCCGCGATGCGGCGGGCGATGGCGAGCCCGAGCCCTGTGCCTTCGACTTCCGGTGGCGCGGCCCGGAAGAAGCGGTCGAACAGGCGGCCCTCGCTTCCCGGCGGCAGCCCGCAGCCGGTGTCCCGAACCGTGACGACGCACGCACCGTTCCGGTTCAGCAGACGGACGTCGACCTGGCCTCCCGACGGCGTGTAGCGCAGGGCGTTGTCGACCAGGTTGGCGAACAGGACGCGGACCTCGTCCTCCGACGCGTGAAGCGTCGCGGGTGTCTCGATATGCACGCCCAGGTTGATGTCCTTGCGCTCGGCGAGCACGACGTGGTCGGCGACGCAGTCGAGCAGGAGCTGGCCGAGGTCGACGGATGCAGGACGGGCCTCGGCACCGTCGTCGAGCCGGGCGAGACGGAGCAGTTGATCCACCAGCCGGTTCGCCCTCCGGAGGCCGTCCGCCAGCGCCATACGCCGCGCGTCGCCCCCGCCACCGGCAGGCCCGCCGAGGGAGTCGAGTTGGATCTGCATCGCGGCAAGCGGCGTACGCAGTTCGTGCGCCGCGTCGGCCACGAACCGCTTCTGGGCGGCCAGAGCGGCCTGCAGGCGAAGGATGAGCCCGTTCATGGCCTCGACGAGGGGCGCCACCTCCGTCGGCACGCCGCGCGTCGGCAAGGGGCCTTGGGCGGCGGCGCCGCGCCCGGCGAGGTCATGCACCAAGCCGTCGAGCCGCCCGAGCGCCCGGTTCATCGCCCAGCCGACGACGATCCACGACAGCGGGACGAGGAGCAGCAGCGGGGCCACGGCGCCGAGCGCCGCATTGCGTGCGAACTCCGCCCTCACGACGTCGCGCTGGGCGACCCGGACCGTCGTGGTGCCGTTGGCGGTCGTGTAGGTGCGCCAGAGCTCGCCGCCCATGACGACGTTCGCGTATCCCGTGCGGCCGGGGTGGCGGACGTCGACGCCGCGGTCGTCGCGCAGGACCTGCCCGTCCTTCCAGATGGTGACGGCGAGTTGGTCCTCCGGGTCCTGGTCGGCGGCGGGCGGCGCGTCCGCGTCCGGGAGCCCGGGACCGGCGTTGAGGGCGACCTGCCGCAACTGCCCGTCGAGGAAATCGGCCGCCTCGATCCGCGCGAGGGCATAGGCCGCGACCATCGCGGCCAAGCCGATTCCGGCGAGCAGGGCGGTCATCCAGCCGAGCGTCGTGCGGCGCAAGGAGGCGGCCCTCATGGCTTGGGCACCATCCAGCCTGCGCCGCGGACGTTGAGGATCACGCCCTTGCCGACCTTGCGGCGGACCGTGAGGATCAGGGCGTCCACCGCGTTGCTCTCGACCTCCTCGCCCCACCCGTAGATGCGTTCCTCGATCTGCGCCCGAGAGAGGATGCGCCCCGGTCGCTCCATGAGCGCGTGCATGAGGGCGTATTCGCGCGCCGACAGGACCGCGACGGTTCCGGCGTGGGATAGCACATGGCTCTCCGTGTCGAGTTCGGTCTCGGCGGCCACGAGCCGCGCGGTCGCCCGCCCGGCCCGGCGCCGCAGGATCGCCCGCATCCGGGCGAGCAGCTCGCGCATCTCGAACGGCTTGACCAGGTAGTCGTCGGCCCCGAGGTCGAGGCCGGCGACGCGGCTGTCGAGTCCGTCCCGCGCCGTGATGATGAGCACCGACATGTCGTTGCCCGCCGTCCGCGCGGACCTGAGAACCTGCAGGCCGTCGGCGCCCGGCAGGCCGAGGTCCAGCAGGACCAATGCGTGGCCGCCGACCCGCAGCGCCGTTTCGGCCATGGGGCCGTCGCGTACCCAATCGACGGAGTAGCCTTCGGCGGCAAGGCCGTGCGACAACCCTTCGCCGATCATGCGGTCGTCCTCGATCAGCAGCACGCGCATGGGTCGCCTTGTTCGGGTCGGAGCATTCATGGCGCGGTGCTGGCCGTGACCGCTCGCAAGCCGGAGCCGGAACTGAGCCGCGCCACGGACCGGTCCTAGCCTGCAGCCGAGACAACAGCGACGTGAGAAGTCGCTTACCCTAAAGGCGTAAGCATTCCTTTGGACTTGAGGAAAGCAGCCCTGGATCGGCGCCTCGGAGGCGGTGTCGGGTTTCGGGAGATTTCCGGCCACGTGCCGACGTCTGCGTCCGACCTGCCGCCACTGGGCATATGGCGAGCCGTCATGACGGCGCCGAGCGGACAGCACGGATCACCGTCGGGCTTGCGATACACCAAATGGCTCGGGATGAATGCGGATGGCGCGTTGCCGAATCGCCGGTGGTGGCCGGACCCAAAACCACATACTGCCCGTTCCGGCACCTCGCCCCTAGTTGGCCTTGCAGGCGAGTGACGCAACGACCTACCATCATGAACGTCATCACGCGGCCTTTGTAGTTTTTGGTCGTTGGAAGTGCGTCATCGTCGTTCTATACGACTTGATGTTCAAGGGGTATCAGGCCGGTGACATCGTCCTGGAGTTGGGCCGTCAAGTCGAGTTCCTGCCAGTAGGAGGCGGGGGCCGGGATGCCTCGCCGCCATACGATGTCCACGTTGACGTTCGGGTCGGTGAACCTCGCGTTCTTCTCGTCTTCCAGAAAAGCGTGTGTCGAGGCCCAAAGGCGCAACGTTTCGTCGAGGTCCGGCGAAGCGATGCGGGCCGTGACGGACTGGCACCGCAGCATCGCGCGCACGAGGGGCGCGGCTTGAGCGGCGCCGGGTGCGGTAAGCGCCCGCAACCCCCCGATGTAGTCCGACCGGTAGATGGTCGGCACCACGATTCGCGACTTCCCCCCGCCGACCAATTCCTTCGTCATCATGATGCGGGCGGTCCGACCGTTGCCGTCGTTGAAGGGATGGACGAGGACGATGAGGGTGTGGGCGAACACGCCGCGGGCGAACGGGGCCTGCAGGTCGCGCAGCATGGCGAAACCCTCGCGCAGAGTCCCCTTGACGAGGTCAGGCAACACGAAGACGGTGTTGCCGGCGCTGTTGGCATCCTCCTTGAACTCGCCCGGCTTCTTGTCGGGGCGCGCGTCGAGCAACCGCGCGTTCCGCTCGCGGATCTCGGCCATGAACTCATCGACGGACGATGCGCGCGCCTCGCCCGGCACGATGCTCGCGACCTGGGCAAAGGTTTGCGTCACGTCGCGACCGTCCTGCGGCCGCCCATCGGCCGGTTCGTGCTCGAACACGATGCGCCGCGCCTTGTCGACGAGGAAGCGCGTGCCCTCGATGTAGTTGGTGAAGTACGCCTCGACGAATGACGTGCAGTCCCGCTCGCCGGGACCGACGTGCGGGTCGGCCAAGTCGGGCGCGACGCGCCCGAGGGTCATCGCCAAGACCTTGAGGCGCTCCATGCACTCGGGGTCGTAGGGGTCGTCCGGCCGGCGCCGCGCGGCCACGTCCCTTGCGACCAAACCGGCTTTGCGCGTTCCGAGGATGGTCCCGATGATATCGAGGAGGACCTGCAGTTCCTGTTCCGCCCCAAGCGAGCCTGCGATGCACTCGGCCCGCTGCCGGATCTCCCGGAGACCGTCCTCATGGGCGGTCTTCAGCAACCGCTCGACCTCTCGTTCGACGCCTTCCCTTCCGACGGTGCGGCTAGGCCCACTCCGTGCGCGTGATGCCTGCAGGTTCTCCAGCAGGGCGCGCGCGTCGCTCGGAAGGTAGACCCCGAGGAAGGACATGTCCCCCTCCAACGGCCCTGGACCGGGGAAGGTTCTGATTTCCAAGCCGGGCAGTGACAACCGCCTGCGGGCCTTCCCGTGCGGATCGGTCGCGAACACCCAGCCCGGGAAGACGACGCGCCCGTCCGGCCCGCGCTCACGCCAGGGATTCCTCTGCAGGGCAGTCCGGCCCCTGAGCACGGCACCAGGCGCGTATCGAGCGAGGATGGGAGCCCATCCGCCGCAGACAATCTCTTCGACGGGACGACCGTTGCACACCGCATAGATGCCGTCGCCGACCCGCCGGAGCTTGCCGGCGGCGGCCTGCCGCTGAAGGGACCGGTCGCGTTGCGGGTCGCCTCGCGTGAGGATCAGATCACCGTGCGTCGTAGCCACTTAACGCCCCCGGGCGGCGGAAGCCCCGTCGCTTATATCGACATAATAACCTCTTGTGTCGTTTAAAACAACATAAGCTCGCAATTGCCCTAAGGCAGGCTGATATACCCGTCTACTACTCGATTCCCGGACAAGGCAACCATGTCTCCGAGCGGTTGGAAGTCGAAGACCCCCTCAGACCGGCATGCCGGTCAAGGAGCGCGGGTTCACCTCGGCCCGATATCCCTTCGAATGCCTGAGCAGGCGCCGCATCTCATCGAGCCAGCCGAGGTCCTCGGCGGACTGGTCGTAGAGGCAGATGGCCAGCCCGTGTTCGAGGACCGGCTCGATCTTGGCGTATGCCTCGGAGGAATGCATCGCGGCAACGGCCTTGTCCCGGGATGGCCAGCGCGCCATCAGCGCGAACTCGACGTACCGGATGTCCCGGTCGTGCAGGTAGAAGACGACGTTCTTGTGCCGGAAGCGGGGACGCTGGAAGACGGGTCGCGGCCTCAGATCGACGAGTGCCCGCGCGGCGTTGGTCGCAATCAGGCGCAGCAGAGGCTCCTCCGTCAGCCCCTCGATGTCGACGAAGGCGACGGCGCCCTCTCAGTCGTCCTGGCCGGGGAAGAGGGTGTATTGCAGGTCCGGCATGGACGGGACGGCATGCGGCGCCAGCGCCCGGGTCGGGAAGCTGAGGATCTTGCGTTCGGCCATCGTCAGGCTTCCGGGACCAAGGAGGCGGCACGCCTCTCGACGGAGGCCAAGTCACGCAGCCGGACGGCATGTTCGGGCAGGCCCCCGCCGGGAGGCACGAACGTGCCGTGCTCGTCCTTCAGATCACCTTTCTTGATGAAGAAATCCTCATGCATTCGCTCGCCGACGCCGGTGAATGGAACGATGACCATCTGGGCCTGGGTCGGCGCCTTTCCGTCCTTGGGCCGTTGCGGAAGTTCCGTAACGATGGTGTCGGAGTGAAGCTCGACCGCGAGGCTCTTCACGTAAGGCTCGACGTAATAGACCCGCTTCACCCCGGCGGTGACGAGGTGCCGGGCACAGTTATGGCAGGGATATACGGTGCAATAGAGCGTCCACTGACGACTGTTGCCGGCCCTTCGTGCGGGCGAGGCGCTCGGGTCGCCTGTCGCGGTGAAAAGCGTCGGGTTGACCGGTTACCGTGGCAAAGCAGCGTTGATGGCCTCGATGACCTTCTCACCGTTGTCGAGGGTCGTCACGACGCCAGGGCCGTTTCCGTCCAGGAAACTGGGATTGCGGATGAGCCAATCAGCCGGGCTGAAGTGGTCGAATTCCGGCGTGGATGCCGGGAGGATCCTGAACACCGTCTCCATGCGCTTCACCAGCCGGCCGGGGCCCGGTGCATCCTTGTCAAGCTTGGCTAGGGTCAGTGCGGAACGCCCCTTGAGCTCGAAGGCGCCGTTGACAATGCCGACATAGGTCTCGGGCTCGAATATGTCCTCGACGTCGCCCTCGGCGATGCCGAGCACGTCGGGATAATTCATGATGCGGCTCTCTGGTATGGCACCGGCGGCCTTGAGCTGCTCAAGCTTGCGCTTGTCGCCCTGGGCTCTGTCGGACATCACCGCCAGGTGTAGGTTCGCGCCCTTGAACAGGGAGACGAACGACTGGATCTTGTCGAGCCCACCGGCCGGACAGATCGTCCAGCGGGGGTCGAGCGCGGTCCGTCGCCGTCGCTTCAGCTGAGCCGACAGGGCCTTGAGGAACAGGATGTCGCCCGGTCCCTCGACCAGCAGGGTGTGCTTGCCGATGAACAGCGCCTGGGTGACGTCGTAGCCCAAGGCGGCCTGGAGGGGGAAGAGGGTGTCCGGGTCCGTGGCGAGCACGTCGCCCCTGACCTTGGTACCCTTCGTCGTCCAGAAGCCTGGACGCTTCTGCTCGACCTGGTCCTCGATGATCCGGGAGAGCGTCAGGTCGTCGGGCGGCACCATGAAGGGCGAATGCGTGGAGAAGACCACTTGGTGCTTCGGCAGGAGTCGGTCGGCGAAGTACCGCAGCAGATCGGCCTGGGCCTTGCCGTGGAGGGTCAGCCCCGGCTCGTCCAGCAGGAGTATCTGGTTGCCCCCACGCTTGCTTACCTGCGCGAACTTCACCAGGAACGAGAAGAACCAGATGAACCCGGCGCTACGCTCCGAGAACGGCACCGTCACCCTGTGAAGGGTGTTCCTGACACGGGCGCGGGCGATCGCGCCGGCGTTGAACGGGGCGGGGTCGCCCGCTTCCGCCTTCGTGACCCTGACCTCAAGCTCCAGGAACGCGTTCTACGTCCAGTATTCCTGCAATTGGTCGGTGATGGCGTTCGATGCGGATTCACACTTGGCGTTCAGCGACTCGTAGGTCGTCGACGCCTTGATCTCCTCCACCGAGGTCCCGGCGAATTCGAGGAAGTCGAGGAAAACCCTCTCGCCGACGTCCAAATGCGTGTTTCCATGCGGATGTCCGGGATGGTGGTACGGTGCGTCCCCGTTGCGTACGATGTCGTCGACCCGGATTTGCCCGGCCATGCGGTCGTAATACGAAAAGTACATGAACTGGGGCGTCACGGAGCGGATGTAGCTCCCAACGAAACCCACCGCGTTCTGGCCGGGGAACGACCTGATCGTTTCCAGGAGCGCGACTTGGTCCGGCGTCGGCTCCGCCAACGCCTCCAACGCCTTTCGGAGCATGTCCGTGGTTGTGGCTTCCGCAAGCGGTTCCCTGACGGTTTCGCCGAGGCCGTGGCTGGCCATCAGGTACTCGGCGATGGCCGGGTAGTTCAGCGGAACGTCGATGCGGAAGGTTTCGTCGTCGTAGCGGCGCGAGAGGGTGATCTGACGCGACCGGAGACAGTCGGGGCCCAACGCTTCGGCCAGCGTCGCCACATCCTCGGGCGATAGGGACCATTTGGACGTGATGACGATTGCCTCGCCCTCCTCCTTCGGATGCCGTGCGTCGTACTCGTTCAGGTGCCGCCTGGGGTAGTCCCGTTCCCTATCGAATACCGTTGGTGTCGCCGGGTGGGGATTCAGGCCGGCCAAGGCTTGAAGGAGGGCGGTCTTGCCAGCCTCGTTCTTGCCGACAAGACAGACCATGTCGCCGAGCGTGACCTCTTCCGAATCCTCGACGCTGCGAAAATTGGTGACCCTGAAACTGTCGAGCCTCATTCCATCCCTCGTAGTCGGTCCGCAGCTTCGCGGATGGCCAAGCAACTGCAATCGCAGATTGGTCTGCTAGACGATGCCGGATTTCGCTGCCCCTGGGTTTGGCGAGCCCGGCGCATAAGCGGTCCTGAAGTCCCGGTGGTTCGCCAACGCCAACGGCCTATAGGGACCTTTCCCATCACATTGGGTCACCTCGGCCAGATCGAATCTTTCCCTGACGCTCGGGTGGACCAGGGCATCCTCCGGGATCTCCCGGACCTTCACCGGCCATCCCAGCCATCCCATGCGACGGGACAGCCAGCGGGGAAGGATGCCGGCGATGGAGTCGTGCATGCCGGCGACCTCGCAGTGCTGCATGCCATCGGACGCCGGATGCAGGTGCAGCCGGCCGGTACCGGGCTCTCCGGACACCATCCCGTCGACCCGAAGCGGATCCGGGATCTTGGTGGCCTGCTCCACCATCCACTGCAAGGCGACGTCGGACAGCCGGCTCTCGGCTTCGGGGTAGCTGCCGCCGATGTCGGAGTGGTTGCCGGCGAACCACATCTGGATGAGCGGATCGGGCTCGCCCTGGACCTTTTTCCGCACCCCGTCCCGGCTGCCCCACCTGACCCGCGGGAAGTCGGCGCGGGTCTCGTCGATGGAGAGGGCATGCCGGGCATAGCCGACATGGCCGCTCAGCAGTTGGTCGTAGTTCCCGGAGCGCCATTGCGCGATGTGCCAGCGCGCCTTCCCGTTCACCGGTGAGTCGGTGATGGTCTTGACCGCTGTCGGCAGCCAACGCCAGAGGACGAACGCCGCAGTGAGCGAGAGGGTGGCCAGGAACGGGCGCCAGTAGCCGGTGCCGAACGCTAGGTCGGACAGGACGGCGGGCACGGCTGCAACCAGCACGGCCAGGATCGTCAGGCCGGCCGCGATGCCCCACCACTTGGGTCCGGTCGCGCCGAGCGAGGCGACGGTGTCGAACACGCCGATGAAGTGCGGTGCCACGTTCGAGGAAAGGTCGTCACCCGACCTGTACTTGCGCCGGAATCGCCTCGCCAACTCGAACCGGTCCTTCTCGTAGTCGCCGCCCCGGGGTGAACCCGCGCCGTACTCATAGACCTTGATCACCGCCTCATCCGCGATGTCCCGCGTCGCCTTGCGGAAGCGTGGAAGGTCTCCGCCCGGCACTTTCGTCGGGACGCCGCACAGGAACAGAACGTTGGCCACGCAACGGGCCGTGTAGGCCCCTCGGCTGAAGCCGATCAGGTAGATGCGGTCGCCGGGCTCGTAGTGGTTGATGGCGAACTCGTAGCAGTCGGCGATGTTCTTCGTGATGCCCAGGCCGGTCACCGAGGACAGCAGCTTCTGCAGTCGGCGGTAGGCACCGACGAAACCCGGGGCCGAGCCGTCCGTGCCGAGGCCGGCGTCGTAGAAGGCGACCTGCTCGCGCGGGTCGATGCCGCTGTCCGGCCCGACCCGGCAGACGCGGTAGAGCTTGTAGACGTTGCTGAGGCGCTGTTCCTCGCGGAGGCCACCTTCCTGGCCGGTGCCATCCGAGAAGACCACGATGTTCTTAGCCACGCCCCCCTCCTGCAGCCGGGATGGTCCTGGAATGGAGCCCATCTTGCGAGGCTGGATCGCGTCCGACGCCCAGTCAGACCGGTTAAGCCCAGCTTCGGGAGTCGCAACCGCCAGGTTCCTTGTTTGTTCCCAATCTGCGACCAGAGTGTACGCGCTGACGGAGGCCATGGCCTCCGAGCACGAAGCCCGGCGGGCGAAGTCGCGCCCTGCACGCGAACAACCTCACCCCTGACACCAAGGCGGCCGGAATGGCGGCCGGGACCTAACCCCCTACCGGCGGCCGGCCCCGCCGGTGCCCGGATTTGAACCTCGCTCACCGGACCGAACGGTTGGGGCGGATACATCCAAGGACTTTCGTCGGGGCGCCACTCGTTGAGCGCCAAATAGCTCATGGTCTGCCCGCGTGGATGTGCTATGCACCCCGCATCATGTCGGCCACCCGGTCCTTTTGGCGTTCGTTGCTCACGGTCTTCCAGATCGTGTCGCTTGCCGCCTTTTCGGTGGCGGGTGCGGGACACTCGCACGCGGGGGAGCTTCACGTCGGACACGACACGTCCGTCTCGGTCGGGTACCAAGTGACTGGAGGGCCAGGTCAGGTTGACGACATGGTGGGCCATGCCGACCGAAGCGCCGAAGAGTCGGTGGCTGGTCCTTGCGGCCTTTGCTGCCCAGCGTCGTTCGCGCGCTGGGACTGCTTGACCGTCGTGGTTGCCTGGAAGCCCGAGCGAACGTTGGCTGGCGTCCGCAAAGTCACGTTCGACAGCGTGGTTCCTGAGACGCTTCCTGAACCCCCTCGAACCTTCGCCTGAGGTCCGCGCTCCAACGCGCGCCCTGAGCGGCTGTCCGTGAACGACAGCCGCCAGCCTCCTTTACGCGAAGGCTCGATCATCCCATGCGTGTTCTCTACGCCTCCGCCCTGCGGACGGCTCTCCTGGCGTTTGGCCTCTGGGCCGGTGCGCCGACGCTCGCCGTCGCCCATGAGGGGCACGACCACGGCAACGAGGCGCAGGCTCCGGCGGCGGCTACAGCGCCGCGCAGTACGTCGAGCACCGACGCGCTCGAATTGGTCGCCATCGTCCGAAGCGGCCGCTTGGCCGTGTTCCTCGACCGTGTGGGCACCAACGAGCCTGTGACGGACGCCGTCGTCCGAGCCGAGACGCCGGACGGCTCCCTCACCGCCTCGCCCATGCCGGACGGCAGCTACGCGGTCGATGCACATTGGAGCCTGCACCCCGGCGAGCACGAGGTGCTCTTCACCGTGACCGCGGCAGGCTCAACCGACATGTTTCCGGTCACGTTGACGGTGCGGGAGGCACCGCCGCCGAAGTCTGAGGCGGGTGTCTCCGCGTGGGCATCCGGCCTCGCCGCGGCCCACGACTTTCAGCGCCACCTGAAGGAGGCCGACCCGCTGCCGCTGGCCATCGGCGGCACCGGCTTCCTTCTCGGCATCGCGGTCACGCTCCTGATGAAGGGGCGCCGTTACTTGCCGGCCACTGCCCTCGTCGCCCTCATCGTCGCCCTCGCGTTCGCGCCGCGCGCCTTCGCGGGCGAGGGGCACGGTCACGGGAGTGCCCCCGGATCGCAAACCACCCTCATGGCCGCCCCGGCGCCGGCGGGACAGGACTTGGCGCGACGTCAACCGGACGGGTCGATCTTCGTGCCCAAGCCCACCCAGAGGGTACTGGCCGTGCGCACGGTGGTGACATCCTCCGACATCATGCGCCGCACCGTCGAGCTGCCGGGGCGCATCGTGCCCGATCCGAGTGCCAGCGGGGTCGTGCAGTCCTCGGTCGGCGGCCGGCTCTCGCCGCCGGAATCCGGGATCTTCCCGCGGCTCGGCACGCGGGTGCGCAAGGGCGAGGTGCTGGCCTATGTCACGCCGCCGGTGCAGGCGGTCGACGCCTCCGACATGCGCCAACGCCAGGGCGAACTCGACCAGCAGATCGCAGTCACGGAGCGACGGGTCGAACGTTACCGCAAGCTCGCACCGGGCGGCGCCGTATCGCAGGTGCAACTGGAGGACGCCCAGGCCGAGCTGAAGGGTCTGCTCGACCGCCGCGCCGCCCTCGACACAATCCGCCAGCAGCCCGAAGCACTCAAGGCGCCGGTCGACGGCGTGATCGCCGAGGCGACCGCCGTGGCCGGGCAGATGGCGAGCCCCGGCGTGCAGGTGTTCCAGATCGTCGACCCGACCCGCCTCTGGATCGAGGCGCTGAGCTTCGACGCCCTCACCGGCGGCCAGCACGCCACCGCCCGCCTTGCCGACGGTCGCATGCTGCGCCTCGCCTACATGGGCGCAGGGCTCGCCGACCGCAGCCAAGCCGTGCCGATGCACTTCGCCGTCGAAGGCGCGCCGTCGGAACTGCGGACCGGGCAGTTCGTCACCGTGCTGGCCGCAACCGACGCACAGCAGAAGGGGTTGGCGCTTCCGCGCATGAGCGTGGTGCGTGGCGGCAACGGCCAAAGCATCGTCTACGAGCACACCGCGCCGGAGCGCTTCGAGCCCCGCGAGGTGCGGGTCGAGCCGCTCGATGCGGGGCAGGTGCTGGTCGTCTCCGGGCTCGCCGCGGGCAAGCGGATCGTGACCCAAGGCGCCGAACTCCTCAACCAGGTCCGCTGAGGAGGCCAACCCGTGTTCACGCTCCTCGTCACGCAATCCCTGCGCAACCGCCTCCTCGTACTGGCGCTTGCCGCGGTGCTCGTCATCTACGGTGCCTTCACCGCGACCAAGCTTCCGGTCGACGTATTCCCGGACCTCAATCGGCCGACGGTGACGATCATGACCGAGGCCGAGGGACTCGCCCCCCAGGAGGTCGAGCAGCTCGTCACGTTCCCGGTCGAGACGCAGATGAACGGCCTGCCGGGCGTGACCCGGGTGCGTTCCGTGTCCGGCGTCGGCCTCTCGGTGATCTACGTCGAGTTCGACTGGGGCACCGACATCTACCGCAACCGCCAGCAGGTCGCCGAGCGCCTCGCGATGGTGCGCCCGCAACTACCCCCAAACGTCAACCCGATGATGGGTCCGGTCTCCTCGATCATGGGCCAGATCGTGATGGTCGCCCTCAACGGCGGCACGGTCTCGCCGATGCAATTGCGGGAACTCGCCGACTTCACCATCCGACCACGCCTGCTCTCGATCCCCGGCGTCGCCCAGGTGATCCCGATGGGCGGCGAGGTGCGCCAGTTCCGCGTCGCGCCCCAGCCCACGGCCCTGCGGGCGCTCGGCGTCACCCATGGCCAACTGGAGACGGCGCTGGCTCAGTTCGGCACCAACACCGGCGGCGGCTTCACCGACCAGTACGCCCGCGAGTACCTGATCCGGAACCTCGGCCGGAGCATGAGCCTCGACGACCTGCGCAACATGGTCGTCGCCACCGTCAACGGCCGACCGATCTACCTGCGGCAGGTGGCCGAGGTCTCCTTCGCGGCCCGGGTGAAGCGGGGTGATGCCGGTTACATGGGCGCGCCCGCGGTCGTGGTCTCGGTCGAGAAGCAGCCGGCCGTCGACACGGTGCGGCTCACCCGCGAGGTCGAGACGGCCCTCGCGGAGATCACCGCCAGCCTGAACGCCTGCGGCCCCGACGCGGGCAAGGGCAGCTCGGATCGGACGGGTCCGTCCGTGGCCGAACCCGTCGGCGAGGCATGCGCCTTCAAGGGCGTGCGCGCCGACCAGCTCATCTTCCGGCAGGCGAACTTCATCGAGACCTCGATACGCAACGTCGAGACGGTGCTGATGGAGGCCGTCGTCGTCGTCGCGGTGGTGCTGTTCGCCTTCCTCTTGAACGTGCGCACCACCGCGATCTCGCTCACGGCGATCCCGGTCTCGATCCTGGCGACCGCGGTCGTGTTCCACCTCGCCGGGCTGTCGATCAATACGATGACCCTTGGCGGCCTCGCCATCGCCATCGGCGAACTCGTCGACGACGCGGTGGTCGACGTCGAAAACATTTTTCGGAGACTCGGCGAGAACCGTAAAGCGGGTAACCCCAAAAGCGTCTTCACAGTCGTGGTAGAGGCCTCGAACGAGGTGCGCTCCGGCATCGTCTACGCCACTATGGTGATCGTGCTGGTGTTCGTGCCGCTCTTCGCCCTGTCGGGCATCGAGGGCCGGCTCTTCGCCCCGCTGGGTCAGGCCTACATCGTCTCGATCCTGGCGAGCCTCCTCGTCTCCATCACCCTGACGCCGGTGCTGGCCTACTACCTGCTGCCGGGCCTCAAGCGACTGGAGGAGCATGACAGCCAATTCCTCAAGTGGCTTAAGCGCGGGAACGCCGCCCTGCTGCGCGGCCTGCTCGGGCATGGCCGGCCGGTCATGGCGGTCGCCGGTCTGGCGGTGGCGGCGGCCGGGCTCGCGGCGACCTTCCTGCCACGCACCTTCCTGCCGCCGTTCAACGAGGGCTCGTTCACGGTCAACATGACCTTCAACCCCGGCATCTCGCTGGCCGAGAGCAACCGGATCGGACTGGTGGCGGAACGGCTGCTCCTGGAGATGCAGGACGTGAAGTCCATCGGTCGCCGCACCGGCCGGGCCGAGCTCGACGAGCACGCGGAAGGCGTCCACTCCTCCGACCTTGAGATCGACCTGAAGCCGGGGTCGCGACCCAAGCCCGAACTCGTCACCGACATCCGCGGGCGCCTCGCGGTGCTGCCCGTCAGCGTCAACGTCGGCCAGCCGATCTCGCACCGGCTCGACCACATGCTCTCGGGCGTGCGCGCCGAGATCGCGCTCAAGATCTTCGGCGAGGATCTCGACACCCTGCGCGCGCTCGCCGAGGACACGAGGGCGCGGCTCTCGGACATCCCCGGCCTCGCCGACCTCCAGGTCGAGAAGCAGGTGCTCATCCCCCAGTTGGAAATTCGCGTCGACTATGCCCGCGCGGCCCTCTACGGCGTCCAACCCGCGGCCCTGGTCGAGCAGTTGAGCCGCCTGTCGAACGGGCAGGTGGTCTCGCGGGTGGTGGACGGCTACCGCCGCTTCGACGTGGTGATGCGCCTCTCCGACACGATGCGCACGACCCAGCGCCTCGGCGACCTCCTCATCGAGACCCCGTCCGGCTGGGTGCCGGCCCGCCAGATCGCCGACATCCGCGAGACCGACGGGCCGAACCAGATCCTGCGCGAGAACGCCCGGCGCCGCATCGTCGTGCAGGCCAACACCCAACCCGGCTCCGACATGGGAAAGATCGTCCAGGCCATCCAGGAGAAGGTCGCCGCGGCGAACTTGCCCAACGGGTACGCCACGAGCCTGGAGGGCTCTTTCCAGGCCCAGGCAGAGGCGAGCCGGACCATCGGCCTGCTGTCGCTGCTCTCCCTCGCCCTGGTCTTCGCGCTGCTCTACTCCCGTTACCGCTCGGTCGTCTTCACGCTGATCATCCTAGGCAGCATCCCGCTCGCCCTGATCGGCTCGGTGGCCGCCCTTTGGATAGCCGGGCAACCACTCTCGGTCGCCTCGATGATCGGCTTCATCACGCTGACCGGCATCGCCACCCGCAACGGCATCCTCAAGATCAGCCACTACCTGAACCTTGCCATCCACGAGGGCATGCCGTTCGGGCGCGACCTCGTCATCCGCGGCAGCTTGGAGCGGCTGGCGCCGGTCCTGATGACGGCGCTCTCGGCGGGCGTCGCCCTGGTGCCGCTGATGATCGGCGCCGACGCGCCGGGCAAGGAGATCCTGCACCCCGTGGCGGTGACGATCTTCGGCGGCCTGATCAGTGCGACGCTGCTCGACACCGTGCTGACCCCGGTGCTGTTCCTGACCTTCGGCCGCAAGCCCCTGGAGCGGCTGCGGGACGAGGCCCGTCACCGCCCCGAGGCTTCACCCGAGGCACCGAGAAGTTCGCCCGTCGAGGCGTTCTGAGACCTTCCCGACCCCCGAGAAAGGACATCGTCATGCGCTCCCCCTTCCGCCTCGCCGTCGTTGCCGTCGCCATCGCCCTCGCGTCGCCCTGCCTCGCCGCCGGCCCGAACGGCGGCCAGACGACGGTCGCCGATGGACATCCCGTCGAGTTCGTCGCGACCGAGACCGGCATCACCTTCTTCGTGACCGGTGAGGACGGCAAGCCGGTCGAGACCGCCGGCCTCTCGGCCAAGGCATTCGTGCAGGTCGGAGGCAAGACGGAGACGCTGACCCTGAAGCCGGGGGCGCCGAACAAGCTCATGGCCGACCTTAAGGCCCCGCTGGCGGCGGGAGCGAAGGTCGTGCTGTCCGCGAAGATGCACGGGCACAACATCCAGGCGCGGTTCGAGAAGCAGTAGGGCCGTCGGTGGGGCGGCCCGTGCGGTTCCTTCCGCGCAGGCCGCCTCGGCCCGGCTACCTCCGGGTCAGGACAAATGGCCCAGGAGCACCAGGAAGCCCAGGAGCAGGAAGCACACCGCCAGCACCTTGACGAGGTCGCGTCCCGCCCGCCTTCTGACGTGCGGACGGGCACGACGCCTGCCGCGCGGCTTGGACTCCCATCTCTCGATTTCCCGGGCCAGCTTCTTGCCTACCATGGCCGCGCCGCCTCAGACGGGAAGGTGCGGGAACTCCGCGGAGAGTGCCTCGTCCTCGACCTGGACGGTGACGTGCTCGATGCCGTGCCGCTCCTTCATTAGGCCCCGCACGGCACGGATCACCGCCGGCCCGCCGGCGACGTCGTCGACCACCACGTGCCCGCTCATCGCGTCGAAGCCCGACGTCAACGTCCAGGCATGCAGGTCGTAGGCGCGGCGCACCCCCGGCATCGCCTCGATCTCGGTCTTCAGGGCGGCGAGGTCCACGCCGGGAGGCGTGCCCTCCAACAGGATGTGAAGGGCTTCGCTCAGCAGTCGCCAGGTCCGGGGTACGATGAACAGGCCTATGCCGGCGCCGATGAGAGGATCGACCCAGGTCCAGCCCGTGCCCATCACCACGAGGGCCGCGAGGATGACGCCGACCGAGCCCAGCATGTCCGAAAAGACTTCGAAGTAGGCGCCCTTCACGTTGAGGCTCTCGGACGAGCCGCCCGACAGCAGCTTCATGCTGGCGAGGTTCACGCCCAGCCCAACCAGCGCCACCAGCATCATCGGCCAGCCGAGGATCTCGGTCGGCTCCACGAAGCGCCGATAGGCCTCGTAGAGGATGTAGGCGGTGACCCCGAGCAGCACGACGGCGTTGGCGAGCGCCGCGAGGATCTCGAAGCGCATATACCCGAAGCTCTTGCCCGCCGTCGGCGCCTTGGCCGCGTAGTGAATGGCGAGCAACGCCAGGGCGAGGCCGCCGGCGTCCGTGACCATGTGCGCGGCATCCGCCAGGAGCGCGAGGCTGCCGGTGAGCAGGCCGCCGACGACCTCGGCGAACATGTAGGTCAAGGTCAGCCCGAGCGCCCAGGCGAGGCGTCCCTTGTTGCGGGCCGCAGCCGAGCCCGAGGGAATGCCGCCGCCGTGCGAATGCCCATGGCCGCCGCCGTGTGCGTGTCCGTGTCCCATATGCCGATCCCAGGTTTGCGATGATGTGTCCGACCGCGGGTTTCAGGGCGCGATTCCGCCGATCAGGTCGGCCACGTGTGCGCCAGCCGGATGCCCGGCCTCGACGTGGTGCGTCCCGGAACAGGCCTGGTATCCGGGGCCGAACGTCGTCATGACGAGTTCGCGCCGTCCGTCCGCGGTTTCGCGGCTGGCCAGCAGCGCCTGCCCACCGGGCCAGAGTTCCGCATCCGCCGTCGGTCCCGGCTCGGGTTCGCCGTAACGGCGAACGCCTTCGTCGTGGATGGCCCGACGCGCTTTCGCGAGGTCGTCGCCGGAGAGTGGCACGCCGACCCAGACCACCTGCTGCAGCCCCTCGGTCCGGCAGATCACCAGGATGACCTCGGCCGTCCCGGGTCCCGTGGCCGGCCGCCAACCCTGCGGGTAGTACAGGGCCGTCAAGTTCGCCTCGCGGTCGACCTTCAGCGGACGGGGCACTTCGGAGAGCGGTCCCCACGCAAGGCCGAACGGCGCCTCGCCCGCATCGGCGGCGAGGGCCGGGACGACCGCGAATGCGGCCGCGTGAAGGACGCGCAGGTGCCACCTCATCGCTCGGTCTCCCGTCGGACCCGGTTCCTAGGACGCGGGTCCACGCAGTCGGTGGTAGAGGGCACGAACCGCGTCCGAGTAATCGGTGGCCGGATTGGCCGCGCAGAACGTGCGTAGGAAGTCCGCCTGGGCGGCCAAGGGCATGGAGGGCGGCGCGAGGTCCAAGCCCTCGTCGACCCCGTCCGGCGCCCGGATCAGCGCGCCGCTCATGAACCCCTGCGCCCAGGCGAAGTAGTCGCGCTCCATGGCTGGCTGCGCCGCGGCATCCGCGCCGAACCGGGCACAGGAGGCGGCACCGATGCCGACGATCTTGGTCGGCTCGGCCTGAACGGCCATGGTCAAGCCGAACCACACGAGCATGCCCGACCGGACCCTTCCCATCGGGGCTACTCCGCCGCCTTGAGTTGGCGAGGAACCGACGGCGCCGGGCGCTCAGCCGCTGCCGTGGTCTCGACCCTGCCGAAGCGCGCGTACAGGGCCGGCAGGACGACCAAGGTCAGCAAGGTGGCGCTGATCAGGCCACCGATGACCACGGTCGCGAGCGGCCGCTGGATCTCGGCGCCGGTTTCCGTGGCGATGGCCATCGGCACGAAGCCGAGCGAGGCGACGAGCGCCGTCATCGCCACCGGCCGCAGCCGGATCATGGCGCCTTCGAGGATGGCCTCGCGCTTGGGCCGTCCCTCGGCGACGAGTTGCTTGATGAAGGTCAGCATCACGAGGCCGTTCAGCACCGCCACGCCCGAGAGCGCGATGAACCCGACCGCCGCCGGCACCGAGATGGGCATGCCCCGCAGCCACAGCGCCGCGATGCCGCCGGTCAGGGCCAGGGGCACCGCGCTGAACACCAGCAGGGCGTCCCGGGGCGAGCCCAGCGCCGAGTAGAGCAGCAGGAAGATGAGGAAGAAGCAGACCGGCACCACGATCATGAGACGTTGCTTGGCGGAGGCGAGGTTCTCGAACTGGCCACCCCAGGTGACGTAGTAACCGGACGGAAGCTGGACCTGTGCGGCGACCTTTCCTTGCGCCTCCGCCACCAGCGAGCCGATGTCGCGGCCGCGCACGTTGGCCGTCACCACGACCCGACGCTTGCCGTTCTCGCGCGAGATCTGGTTCGGCCCCTCGGTCACCGAGAACGACGCCACCTGCTTGAGCAGGACCGAACTCGCCCGTCCGTTCAGCCCCGGAGGAAGCGGCACCGGGATGTTCTCCAATGCCTCGCGGTCCTCGCGCACCTTGTCGTTCAGGCGCACGACGATGGGGAAGCGCCGGTCGCCCTCGAACACCACGCCCGCATCCTTGCCGCCGATGGCCGCGCCGATGACCTCCTGGATGGCGCCGACGCTGAGCCCGTAGCGGGCGGCCTCGGCCTTGTTGATCTTGATTTCCAGGAACGGCAGGCCGGCGGTCTGCTCGACCTTGACGTCCTCGGCCCCGGTGATGCCGCGCAGCACCTGGGCGACCTGATTGGCCGCCTTGAGCATCGGCTCGAACTCCTCGCCGAACACCTTCACGGCGAGGTCGCCGCGGGTGCCGGCCAAGAGCTCGTTGAAACGCAGCTGGATCGGCTGGGAGAACTCGTAGACGTTGCCGGCGAGTTCGCCGACCGCCTTCTCGATCTGCTCCTGCAGGTCCGCCTTGGACAGGCTCGGGTCGGGCCATTCCTCCTGAGGCTTCAGGATGACGAAAGTGTCCGACGAGTTCGGCGGCATCGGGTCCGATGCGACCTCCGCCGTGCCGGTTTTCGAGAAGACGTAGGCAACCTGCGGGAATTTTGACACGGCCTGCTCGACCTTCAGCTGCATCGCTTGGGACTGGGTCAGCGAGGTCGAGGGGATGCGTGTGGCGTTGAGCGCGATGCTTTTCTCGTCGAGCTGCGGGATGAACTCGGTGCCCAGGCGTGTGGAGAGGATTCCCGCACCGACGAGGAGCAGGAGCGCTCCGACGACGAAGGCGACGGGCGCGCGGACCGCAGCGGCCAGCACCGGGCGGTAGGCTGCCTTGAACGCACGGATGATGAAGTTGTCTTCCTCGGTGACCTTGCCGGTGATGACGATGGAAATCAGGGCGGGCACGAAAGTCAGCGAGAGGACGAAGGCGGCCACGAGCGCGATGATGACTGTCAGCGCCATCGGCTCGAACATCTTGCCCTCCACCCCGGTGAAGGTCAGGAGCGGGACGTAGACCAGGATGATGATGGCCTGCCCGTAGAGGGAGGGCTTGATCATCTCCTCGGCCGAGGCCCGCACCGTCTGCAGGCGCTCCTCGGTGTCGAGGCTCCGCCCGAGTTCGTGCTGCTTCTCGGCGAGGTGCCGCAGGGCGTTCTCGGTGATGATGACCGCCCCGTCGACGATCAGGCCGAAGTCGAGCGCGCCGAGGCTCATCAGGTTGGCCGAGATCTTCGCCTCGACCATCCCGGTCATGGTCATCAGCATGGCGACCGGGATGACGAGCGCCGTGATGATGGCCGCGCGGATGTTGCCGAGCAGCAGGAACAGGATGACGATGACGAGGGCGGCGCCCTCGGACAGGTTCTTGGCCACGGTCTTGATGGTGGCTTCGACGAGGCGGGTACGGTCGAGGACGGTCTGCACCTCGACCCCCGGCGGCAGCGACTTGCGGATCTGCTCCATGCGTGCGTCGACCGCGGCGGCGACCTTACGGCTGTTGTCTCCGATCAACATCAGGGCCGTGCCGATCACGACCTCCTGGCCGTTCTCGCTGCCGGAGCCGGTGCGCAAGTCCTTTCCGATGCGGACCTCGGCGATGTCCCGGATGCGCACCGGGACGCCGGCACGGGTGGCGACGACCACGTCGCCGATCTCGTCCATGCTCTCCAGGCGCCCGGCGGCGCGAACGACGTAGCCCTCGCCGTTGTCCTCCAGGTAGCGGGCGCCCTGGTTGGCGTTGTTCGTCTCCAGGGCGCGGGCGACGTCACCGAAGGACAGGTCGCGGGCGGCGAGCTTCGTTGGGTCCGGCTGGACGTGGTACTGCTTCTCGAAGCCGCCGATGCCGTCGATGCCGGCGACCCCCGGGACCGTCTTGATCTGTGGGCGGATGATCCAGTCCTGGACCGTGCGCAGGTAGGCGGTCTGCTCCAGTTCCGTCCTGAGGCTCTGACCTTCCGGCGTCAGGTAGCTGCCGTCCGGCTGCCAACCGGGCTTACCCGCGGCCGAGACCTGGCGCTCGCCCGGCTTGGCGTAGTGGATCGACCACATGTAGATCTCGCCCAGGCCGGTCGAGATCGGGCCCATGGCGGGCTCGGCGCCGGGCGGCAGGTCCTGCTTCACCTGCGAGAGGCGTTCGGCGACCTGCTGGCGCGCGAAGTAGATGTCGAGCTTCTCCGCGAAGACGGCGGTGACCTGCGAGAAGCCGTTGCGCGAGAGCGAGCGGGTGTATTCCAGCCCCTTGATGCCCGCGAGCGCGGTCTCGACCGGGTAGGTGACCTGCTTCTCGATGTCGACGGGCGAGAGCGAGGGCGCGGTCGTGTTGATCTGGACCTGGTTGTTGGTGATGTCCGGGACGGCGTCGATGGGCAGCTTGGTCACGGCATAGCCACCGAATCCGGCCGCCAGCAGCGACAGCAGCAGCACGAGCCAGCGCTGGTGGACGGAGAAGTCGAGGATCTTCGAAATCATGGCCCGTCCCCTCAATGCGCGTGGTCGGCTTCGCTCTTTCCGAGCTCGGCCTTGAGGAGGAAGGTGTTGCCGACGGCGATGGCCTCGCCGGGCTTGAGACCCGAGGCGACCTCGTAGGCGTCGTCGTCGGAGCGCCCGAGTTCGACCTCGCGCTTCTCGAAGCCCTCGTCTGTGCGGACGAAGACGACGCGCTTGCCCTCGACGGTCTGGAGGGCCGCCTTGGGCACGCTCACCGGAACGGCATCCCGCGAGATCTCGACCTCGGCGGTGACGTAGGTGCCCGGACGCCAGGCCATGTCCTTGTTCGGCAGGGCGACGATGACCTTGGCGGCACGCGTGTCGGCGGTGAGGAAAGGACTGACGAAGACGACCTTGCCCTTCTCGTGCTGCACGCCGCCCTCCTGGCCCGGCGCGACCGTGACGGACGCGCCTTCCTTGACCTTGGCGAGTTCCGAGGTCGGAACGGCAAGTTCGATCCACACCGTTGAGAGGTCGGCGACGGTGTAGAGGTCGGAAGGGTCGCCTTCCTTGCCCACCGCGGTGCCGACGTCGACCTTTCGCTCGCCGATGTCGGGGCGCATCGTCGAGCGAAAGGTCGACGTC
>NZ_BPQM01000071.1 GCF_022179245.1 Methylobacterium gregans | reverse complement strand
GTAGTGCCAGACGCTGAAGTTCGACCCGCAGGCGGGCGCCTTCAGCGTCTGGCACTACGAGCACCAGTTCCCGATCCGGCCCCTGAACTACCCGACCATCCTCAACCGGGTGCTGGCCGCGCTCGGCGAGGTCGGCGACGACGCCTCGGCCGAGCTGATGGCGATCTCCGAGCGCCTGCGCACCATGGGCGAGGAGACCAACCCGGAGCGCCGCCGGGGCTTCCCGGAGGAGGCGGAGGGGCTGAAGCAGCGGCTCGCCGCCGTCTACGCCGCCGCGCCGACGATCCGCGACGCGATGGAGCGGGGCTTGAAGCTCCTCAACGGCGTCAAGGGACACCCGGACAGCTTCGGGCCGCTCCACCGCCTGTTGGAGAGCCAAGCCTACCGGCTGGCCCACTGGCGCATCGCGTCGAGCGACATCAACTACCGCCGCTTCTTCGACGTGAACTCGCTGGCCGGCCTGCGGGTGGAGAAGACCGACATCTTCCACCGCTCGCACGAGACCGTGTTCCGGCACGTGCGGGAGGGCCGCATCGATGGGCTGCGCATCGACCACATCGACGGTCTGGCCGATCCGCTCGGCTACGCCCGCGCGCTCCAGGCGGCCGTGGGCCCGGGCTTCTACGTCGTCGTCGAGAAGATCCTCGAGCCCGGCGAGAAGCTGCGGCCCTGGCCGGTCGCCGGCACCACCGGCTACGACGTGCTGAACCAGCTCGACGGCATCCTCGTCGACAAGGAGAAACAGGCCAAGGTCCGCCGGATCTACGAGTGGGCCTCCGGCTTCGACGAGCCCTACGGCTTCCAGCTCCGCGCCGCGAAGGCGGAGATCCTCGAGATCAGCTTTGCCAGCGAGCTGGAGGTTCTGACCGCAGACCTCAAGGAGGTGGCCGATTCCGACCGGCGCACCCGCGATTTCTCGGTCAACGCCATCCGCCGGGCCCTCATCGAGATCATCGCGCGCTTTCCCACCTACCGCAGCTACCTGCCGCCGGAGCTGGAGGACGCCGAGATCGAGGCGGAGGACGTGCGCCTGATCGAGGGCGCGGTCGCCAAGGCCAAGCGCTGGTCCGGCCTGCCGGACCGCTCGGTGCACGACTTCGCGCAGAACGTCCTGCTCGGCCGCGTGGAGACCGCGGGACCGGGCCGGCCGGACCCGCGTACCGTGCTGCGCTTCCGCCGGCGCTTCCAGCAGCTCACGGGCCCGGTGATGGCCAAGAGCCTGGAGGACACGCTGTTCTACCGCTACGCACTGCTCCTCGGCCTCAACGAGGTCGGGGGTGATCCGGGCGAGTACGGCATCGACGCGGAGCATTTCCACGCGCTCCAGGCGGCGCGCGCCCGCGACTGGCCGAACGCCATGATCACCACGGCGACGCACGATACCAAGCGCGGCGAGGATGCCCGCACGCGCCTGCTCGCGCTCTCCGAGATGCCGGATGCCTGGGCCCGCGCCTGGGATCTCTGGCGCTCGACCGCCGGGCCGCACCTCGCCACGATCGACGACGAGCCGGCGCCCGACGCCAACGACCAGTGGATGTTCTTTCAAGGAATCCTCGGCGCGTGGCCGCTGGAACTCCTCGAGAAGGACGAATCTGCGGCGATCGAGGACTTCCGCAACCGCCTGATCGCCTACGGCGAGAAGGCGATGCGCGAGGGCAAGCGCCGCTCCAGCTGGGTCAACGTGGACGAGGCCTACGAGGGCGCGGTCAAGCGCCTGTTCGAGGCGATCATCGCGCCGGGCTCGGATTTCCTGCGGGAGCTGCGCCCCTTCGCGCAGCGCCTGGCGCATCTCGGCATGCTGGCATCTTTGAGCCGCACGGTGCTCAAATGCACCCTGCCGGGCCTGCCGGACACCTATCAGGGCACCGAGTTCTGGGACTTCTCCTTCGTCGATCCCGACAACCGCCGCCCGGTGGACTACCCGGCGCTGGAGCGGGCGCTCGAGGAGGGCCGTCCGGCGGGCGAGCTGATCGGCACGTGGTGGGACGGGCGCGTGAAGCAGGCGGTGCTGGCCAAGCTCCTGGCCGAGCGCGCCGAGCGGCCGGGCTTCTACGCCGACGCGGACTACCGAGCCCTGCCGGCCGAGGGCGCGAAGGCCGCCCACGTGCTCGCCTTCCAGCGCGCGGACGGGGCGGGAGACGGTGAGGATCTGGTCGTGGCCGTGCCGCGCCTCGTCTCCAAGCTCTTGCCCGAAGGTAAGGTCTGGTCCGGCGAGGGCTTCGCCGGCACGTCCCTCGACCTCGGCGCGGGCACGCGCTGGCGCGATCTCGTCACCGGCGAGACCCGCGCGGGCGGGCGGGCCGACTGCGGCGAGCTGTTCCGGCACCTGCCCTTCGCGATCCTGCGACGGCAGGCGTGACATCAAGGCCCTGACATGAAGGCCGCCTAAACAGTGGCCCCAGGGCCCGCGAATGGCAGAAAATTCGCGGGCCGCACGCCCGGAGCAGGCCGGACGCTCGGGCGTTAGCCCCACACGCGAGACGACGAAGAGGCCCGCATGAACGCACCGACCACCGCGACGAAGGCCGCCCCGGCGACCGGCGTCGAGGCCCTGCCGGCCGCTTTCGCGCCGCGGGCCGAGGGGCCGCGGATCTACAACCTGTTCCCGCTCTTGGTGGGGCGCGTCTCCGACTGGACGCGCGAGCTGCCGCGCATCGCGGCGCTGGGCTTCGACTGGGTCTACCTCAACCCGTTCCACCAGACCGGCGGCTCAGGCAGCCTCTACGCGGTGGCCGATCCCGACCGCCTGGACGAGCGCTTTCGCGACGACGACGGCCGCTCGGACGACGACCAGATCCGCGATTTCTGCGCGGCGGCCGAGGCCTCCGGCCTCAAGGTGATGACCGACCTCGTCATCAACCACACGGCCAATGACGGAAAGCTCGCCCGCGAGCGGCCCGACCTCTTCCTGAAGGATGCGGAGGGCAAGATCGCCAGCCCCTTCGCGGTCGATCCCGACGACCCGTCGAAGCGCACGGTCTGGGGCGACCTCGCCGAGCTCGACTACCATGCCGAGCACGCCCGCCACGAGCTGACCCGGATCTGGGGCGCCTACGTCGCCAAGCTCCAGAGCTTCGGCGTGCGCGGCTTCCGGTGCGACGCCGCCTACATGGTCCCGGCCGAGACCTGGCGCGCGCTGATCGGCGAGGCGAAGCGGCGCGATCCCGAGAGCCTGTTCGCCGCCGAGACGCTGGGCTGCACCTTCGAGCAGGCCCGCGACACCGCGGGCGCCGGCTTCGACTACCTGTTCAACTCCTTCGCGTGGTGGGACCTGAAGAAGGGCTGGGCGCTGGAGCAGTACGAGCGCCTGCGCATCCTCGCCCCCTCCATCGCCTTTCCGGAGAACCACGACATGGGCCGCCTCGCGGCCGAGGTGGTCGGCGGAGCGGCCGAGATCGCCGCGCACCTGCGCGCCCGCTACGCGCTCGCCGCCTTCTTCTCGGCCGGCGTGCTGATGCCGGTGGGCTACGAGTGGGGCTACCGCCGCCGCCTGCACGTGGTCGAGACCACGCCCGCCTCCCGCGAGCATGACACTGGCATCGACATCTCGGCCTCGGTCGCGGCGATCAACTACCTGCGCGCCGAGATCCCGGCCGCCAATGTCGAGGGCGCGCAACAGCGCATCTCCGCGCCCGATTCCGACCTCGTGGCGCTCGCCCGCTACGACACCGGCCACCACGCCTCGGCGCGCAACGCCGTGATCGTGCTCTACAACCCGACCGAGCGCCCGCTCCCGGTCGATGCCGGCACGCTGATCGCCCGCACGGGCGGGATGCTCGGGCCGTGGACCGACCGCACGCCGGAGGCCGAGCCGATCGCCTTCCACCCGGGCAGTGCGATCGATCTCGCGCCGGGGGAGCTGCGCATCATCACGGCGGACGCCGCGAAGGTCGCGCGCCTGCCCCTCCACGACAGGCCGGAGGGCAGGGGCCGGGTCGTCATCGAGGCGGTGACGCCCGAGCTCGATGGCGGCCGCTCGGCGGTGAAGCGCATCGTCGGCGAGCAGCTGCACGTCGAGGCCGACATCTTCTCGGACGGCCACGAGATCATCGACGCGGCCGTGCTCTCCCGCGTCGCCGGCACGGAGCAGTGGCGCCGCGATCCGATGGTCTTCATCGACAACGACCGCTGGGGCGGCAGCGTCCCGCTGGAGAAGAACGCCCGCTACGAGGTCACGATCGAGGCGTGGCGCGATGCCTTCTCGTCCTGGATGCGCGACACCCTGAAGAAGCGCGACGCGGGCGTCGACGTGCGCCTGGAGACGATCGAGGGCGTGGCCCTGGTTCAGACCGCTGCCGACCTCGCCACCGGCCGCGACAAGGACCGGCTCGCCGCGCTCGTCGCGGCGCTCGGTGCCGAGGAGAGCGGCTCGGCCGCCCAGCTCGACCGCATCCTCCGGCCCGATTCCGTGACGCTCGTCCGGGCGCACGCCGAGCGGGTGAACCTCTCGCGCTATCCCGTCGTGCTGCCGGTGATCGTCGATCGCCTCGCGGCCCGGTTCTCGGCCTGGTACGAGATCTTCCCGCGCTCGCAATCGATGGACGTCAACCGCCACGGCACGTTCCAAGATGTGATCCGGCGGCTTCCCGAGATCCGCGAGCTCGGCTTCGACGTACTCTACTTCACGCCGATTCATCCGGTTGGCCGGACCAACCGGAAGGGCAAGAACAACACCCTGAAGGCGCTGCCGGGCGATGTCGGCTCGGTCTACGCGGTCGGCGCGGAGGAGGGCGGGCACGAGGCCGTGCACCCGGATCTCGGCACGCTTGAGGATTTCGAGCAGCTGGTCGCGGCGAGCCACGCCTACGGCATGGAGATCGCCCTCGATTTCGCGATCCAGTGCTCGCCCGACCATCCCTGGATCAAGAACCACCCCGAATGGTTCGAGTGGCGCCCGGACGGCACGCTCAAGTTCGCCGAGAACCCGCCGAAGAAGTACGAGGACATCTCGAACGTCCACTTCTACGGCGGCGCGCTGCCCTCGCTCTGGATCGAGCTGCGCGACATTCTGCTCGGCTGGTGTTCGCGCGGCGTGCGCATCTTCCGGGTCGACAACCCGCACACCAAGCCGATCCCGTTCTGGGAATGGGTGATCGCCGAAGTCAACGGCCAGTATCCGGACGCGATCTTCCTCGCCGAGGCCTTCACCCGGCCGAAGATGATGAAGAAGCTCGCCAAGGCCGGCTACCAGCAGAGTTACACCTACTTCACCTGGCGCAACACGAAGGCGGAGCTGACCGAGTACGCGCTCGAACTCGCCGGCGAGATGGGCGAGTACTACCGCCCGAACTTCTTCGCTAACACCCCGGACATCAACCCATACTACCTCCAGACCAGCGGTCGGCCAGGCTTCGTCGTCCGTTCGACGCTCGCCGCCACGCTCTCCTCCGTCTACGGCATCTACAACGGCTTCGAGATGTGCGAGGCCGCGCCATATCCGGGCAAGGAAGAGTACCTGAACTCGGAGAAGTACGAGCTGAAGGCCTGGGATTATCACCGGCCCGGCAACATCCGAGAGCACATCATCAAGCTCAACCAGATCCGGCGGGAGAACCCGGCGCTCTGGGATTTCCGCAATGTCCACTTCTGCGGCGCCTGGAACGACGAGATCATCGCCTACGCCAAGGTGACGCCGGAGATGGACAACTGCGTCTTCGTGATGGTCAACCTCGACCCGAAGAACCGCCAGGAATGCACCTACGAGGTGCCGCTCTGGCTGTTCGACCTGCCCGACGACGGCGCGGTCGAGGTCGAGGACCTGCTCCAGGGCTACACCTTCGAGCTGCGCGGCAAGTCCCACCGGATCGCCCTCGATCCGGCCGAGCGTTCCTGCGTGATCTGGCGCCTCAGAGTGCCCCGTCGCCTTGCGGGATGAGCGCCCGCGTGCGACCAGACACCGATCCGGCGCGGTCCGCCGCGCTGTTGCCGCGATGATGCGGTCAAGCCGCATCTCCCCCGTTCACGCACCGACTCAGGTCGGGCGGGACCGGCCCCGACCCGACCCGACGCATGAGGCAGCGACGCGATGATCGATCGCAGCGATCCGCAATGGTACCGTGACGCCATCATCTACCAGATCCACGTCAAGTCGTTCTTCGACTCGAACAACGACGGGATCGGCGACTTCGCCGGGCTGACCCAGCGTCTCGACTACGTGCGCGATCTCGGCGTCACCGCGATCTGGCTGATGCCGTTCTACCCCTCGCCGCTGCGCGACGACGGCTACGACATCGCCGATTACCGGGACATCAACCCGTCCTACGGGACCATGGAGGATTTCCGGGCCTTCGTGGCGGCGGCGCACGAGCGGGGCCTGCGCGTCATCACCGAGCTCGTCATCAACCACACCTCGGACCAGCACCCCTGGTTCCAGCGCGCCCGCGAGGCGCCTCCCGGATCGCCGGAGCGCGACTTCTACGTCTGGTCGGACACCGACGAGCCGTACAAGGACACGCGCATCATCTTCCTGGACACCGAGGTCTCGAACTGGACCTGGGATCCCGTCGCCAAGCAGTATTTCTGGCACCGCTTCTACTCGCACCAGCCCGACCTGAACTTCGACAACCCGGCGGTGCTCGAAGCGGTCATCGAGGTGATGCGCTACTGGCTCGACATGGGCGTCGATGGGCTCCGGCTCGACGCGATCCCCTACCTGATCGAGCGTGACGGCACGAACTGCGAGAACCTCACGGAGACGCACGACGTCATCAAGGCGATCCGCGCGGCGCTGGACGCGAGCTATCCGGATCGCATGCTCCTGGCCGAGGCCAACCAGTGGCCGGAGGAGACGGCGCAGTATTTCGGCGACGGCGACGAGTGCCACATGGCATTCCACTTCCCGCTGATGCCGCGCATGTACATGGCGATCGCGCGCGAGGACCGGCACCCGATCACCGACATCATGCGCCAGACCCCGGAGATCCCGGAGGGCTGCCAGTGGGCCATCTTCCTGCGCAACCACGACGAGCTGACGCTCGAGATGGTGACGGCGGAGGAGCGCGACTACCTCTGGTCGTTCTACGCCGCCGAGCGCCGCGCGCGCATCAATCTCGGCATCCGCCGCCGTCTCGCGCCGCTCTTGGAGAACGACCGGCGCAAGATCGAGCTGATGAAGTCTCTCGTCCTGTCGATGCCCGGCACGCCGGTGCTCTACTACGGCGACGAGATCGGCATGGGCGACAACATTTATCTGGGCGACCGCGACGGCGTGCGCACGCCCATGCAGTGGTCGCCGGACCGCAACGGCGGCTTCTCGCGGGCCAACCCGCAGAAGCTGTTCCTGCCCTCCGTGCAGGACCCGATCTACGGCTTCGACGCGATCAACGTCGAGGCGCAGGTCCAGGCACAGACGAGCCTGCTGAACTGGACGCGGCGCATGATCGCGATCCGCAACAACTCGGTCGCGCTCGGCCGCGGCACGATCCAGTTCCTCTACCCGTCGAACCGCAAGGTGTTGGCCTGGATCCGCGAGTTCGAGGGCGAGCGCATCCTGTGCGTCGCCAACCTCTCGCGGGCGCCGCAGGCGGTGCAGCTCGACCTGTCGGAGCTGCGCAGCGCGATCCCGATCGAGCTGACCGGCGGCACGGAGTTCCCGGCGATCGGCGAGCTGCCCTACCTGCTGACGCTGCCGGCCTACGGCTTCTACTGGTTCTCGCTCTCCTCGGCGAATACCGGCGCGGTCGGTCCGCAGCGCGAGGCGCCGGAGCTGTTCACGCTGGTGCTCACCGGCGGCATCGAGTCCCTGGTGGCGGGCCGCGAGCGCACCGCCTTCGAGCGCACGGTGATCCCGCCCTTCCTGGCGAGCCGCCGCTGGTTCGGTGCCAAGGGCTCGCGCATCAAGGGCGTGCAGATCATCGACTGCGCGGTCCTGAAGGAAGGTGAGGGCGAGGCCCGCTTCCTGCTGCCGCGCGTCACCGTCAGTTTGGCGAACGGCGACCGGCAGGACTACTTCGTGCCCGTCGGCGTGGACGAGGGCCGCGAGGACGAGACCCTGATGCCCTACGCGGTCGCGCGCGTCCGCCGCGGGCCGCGCACCGGCCTGCTCTACGGGGCGGCGGGCTCCAGTGACTTCGCGGTCGCCCTGATCGACGGGATGCGCGACGGCCGCGAGATCTCGACCGAGCGCGGGACGCTCGTCTTCTCGAAGACCTCGGCCTTCGATCCCGAGATCCCCTACGAGGCCGGCGAGGTGCGCCGCCTCTCGGCCGAGCAGAGCAACACCTCGATCGCCATCGGCTCGAAGATGATGCTGAAGCTGCTGCGGCGGCTCCAGCCGGGCACCCATCCGGAGGTCGAGGTCGGGCGCTTCCTCACCGAGGTCGCGCACTTCACCAACACCCCGGCGCTGCTCGGCACGCTGGAGCACGTCGCCGAGGACGGCACCCGCACCGCGCTCGCCGTGCTGCAGGGCTACGTGCTGAACCAGGGCGATGCCTGGACGGTGATGCTGGAGGGCCTGCGCCGCGATTTCGAGACGGTGGTCCTGGCCCCCGAGAGCGAGGCGCCTCAGCCGGAAGAAGCCTTCAGCGCGCATCTGCGCTGGGCCGACCTCCTCGGCCGCCGCACCGCCGAGCTGCACCGGGCGCTCGCGACCGACAGCGACGACGCGGCCTTCCAGCCGGAAGCGTTCGGCGCGGACGACCTCGCCGTCATGGGCCGCGACGCCCGTCTGCAGGCCGAGCGCGCCTTCGCGGGCATGAAGAATGTGGTGGAGCGCGGGCTCGATCGGCCGAACGTCGCCGAGCTCCACGGCCGCCGCGGCGAGGTCGAGGCCCTGATCGCCGCGCTCACCCAGGGCACGCCGCGGGGCGCGCACAAGACGCGCATCCACGGCGACTACCATCTGGGCCAGGTACTGGTCTCGGAAGGCGACCTCATCATCGTGGATTTCGAGGGCGAGCCCTCGCGTCCGGCCGACGAGCGCCGCGCCAAGTCGACGCCCCTGCGGGACGTCGCCGGGATGCTGCGCTCCTTCGCGTACGGCGCCGAGACCGTGATCCGCGAGATCGCGAGCCGCTTCGCCGACTCGGAGGGCCGTGGGCGCAGCGCCGCTGTGGCGTGGCTCGGCATGATCAACGAGGCGTTCCTCGCCGGCTACACGGACGCGGTGCGGGAGAGCCCGGCCGCCGTCACGGACCCGGCGACGCAGGACAATCTTCTTCGCCTCTCTCTGCTGATCAAGGCGCTCTACGAGATCGACTACGAAGCCAACAACCGTCCGGACTGGATCGAAATCCCGGCACGCGGGGTTCTCAACATTCTGAACGAACGCACCAAAGGCGCTTGAATGACGGCGATCGACGACAGCTTCGCGAGCGGAACCGAGCGCGGATCTGCTCCGCCCCGGGCCGCCGAGGCGCCGCCGCCCGCCGCGCGTCCGAGCCTCCACCCGGACACGATCAAGGCGGTGATGGCGGCCGATCACGGCGACCCCTTCGGGATTCTCGGTCCGCACCAGGTCGGACCCGGCGCCTGGGAGGTCCGCGCGGTGCTGCCCGAGGCGCGCGCGGCCACGCTCCTGACTGCCGGGCGCAGCATACCGTTCGAGCGGCGCCACCCGGACGGCTTCTTCATCGCCTCGGTGAAGGGCGAGGGCCGCCCGCTCTACGAGATCGAAGTCGAGCACTGGGACGGGTCGCGGCGCAAGCGCTACGATCCCTACAGCTTCGGCTCCTCGATCGAGCAGCACGACGTCAACGCGCTGCGCGAGGTGGGCACGAACGTCGTCTACCGGATCCTCGGCGCCCAGCAGGGCAACCTCGACGGCATCGACGGTTTCCGCTTCGCCGTCTGGGCGCCGAACGCCCGGCGCGTCAGCGTGGTGGGCGATTTCAACGAGTGGGACGGCCGCCGCCACCCGATGCGGCAGTGGCAGGACGGCGGTGTCTGGGAGCTGTTCGTCCCCGGCCTGAAGGTGGGGCAGACCTATAAGTTCGAGATCCGCGGCCCCGACGGCTCAGTGCTGCCGCTGAAGGCCGATCCCGTCGCCTTCCGGGCCCAGCACCCGCCGGAGACCGCCTCCGTCCTCAACGGCGCCACACGCTACGAGTGGCAGGACAAGAGCTGGATGGAGACGCGCGGCGCGCGCGACCCGCGCCACAGCGCGATCTCGATCTACGAGGTCCATCTCGGCTCGTGGGCGCGGGTACCCGACGAGGGCAACCGCTACCTCACCTACAAGGAGATGACGGAGCGGCTCATCCCCTACGTCAAGGAGATGGGCTTCACCCATATCGAGCTCCTGCCGATCACCGAGTTCCCGTTCGACGGGTCGTGGGGCTACCAGCCGGTCTCGCTCTTCGCGCCGACGAGCCGCTTCGGCACGCCGGAGGAGTTCGCGGCCTTCGTGGATTCGGCGCACGAGGCCGGCATCGGCATTCTGCTCGACTGGGTGCCGGGCCACTTCCCGCTCGACGCGCACGGGCTCGGCCTGTTCGACGGCACGCATCTCTACGAGCATGCCGATCCGCGCCAAGGCTTCCACCAGGATTGGGGCACCTACATCTACAATTTCGGGCGCACGGAGGTCGCGACCTTCCTCGCCGCCAACGCCCGGTTCTGGCTGGAGCACTACCACCTCGACGGCCTGCGCGTGGATGCGGTCGCCTCGATGCTCTACCTCGATTACTCGCGCCGCGCGGGCGAGTGGATCCCGAACCAGTACGGCGGCAACGAGAACCTCGACGCGATCAATTTCCTCCGGAAGACCAACGAGGCGACCTACGCGCACGCCCCCGGGACGATCACAGTGGCGGAGGAATCGACCTCCTGGCCCGGCGTCTCGCACCCGACCTACACGGGCGGCCTCGGCTTCGGCTTCAAGTGGAACATGGGGTGGATGCACGACACCCTGCAGTTCATCTCGAAGGAGCCGATCCACCGGCGCTACCACCACCACGACCTGACCTTCGGCCTGCTCTACGCCTTCTCCGAGAACTTCGTGCTGCCGCTGTCCCACGACGAGGTCGTGCACGGGAAGGGCTCGCTGCTCGGCAAGATGCCGGGCGACCGCTGGCAGAAGTTCGCGAACCTGCGCGCCTATTTCGGCTTCATGTGGGGGCACCCGGGCAAGAAGCTGCTCTTCATGGGCGGCGAGTTCGGCCAGGAGCGCGAGTGGAACCACAATCAATCCCTCGACTGGCACCTGCTCGAAGATCCGCTGCACCGGGGCGTGAAGGACGCGATCCGCGACCTCAACCATCTGTATACCTCGACCCCGGCCCTCTACAGCCGCGACGTCGAGGCGGGCGGCTTCCAGTGGCTGGTGGCGGACGACCAGGACAACAGCGTCATTGCCTGGGCCCGCAAGGGCAAGGAGCCGGGCGAGATCGCGATCGTCGTCTCGAACTTCACGCCCGTGCCGCGCCAGGGCTACCGCATCGGCGTGCCGGAGGCGGGCTTCTACCGCGAGGCCTTCAACTCAGACGCCGAGGTCTACGGCGGCTCGAATGTCGGCAACCAGGGCGGCCTGCACAGCGACGACAGCCCGAGCCACGGGCAGGCGCAGTCCCTGAACCTGACCCTGCCGCCGCTCGGCACGACGATCTTCGTGCTGCAGCGCTGAGAACGCGAGAGGCGCGCGGGTCGGCCCCGCGCGCCTCTCGTGATGGTCGTGGTCTCGAAAGGTCGACGACCTTTCGGGGGGCCAGGGCATCGCCGTTCAGGGTTCCGCCTCGAACCCTGCCAAAGGGCCTGGGGCCCTTTGAAATCCCGGTTCAGGCCGCGCGCCAGCGCGGCGCGGCGTTGCCGAAGGCGCGGGCGTAGAGGGCGGCGTAATGGGCCGCCGAGTTGTCCCAGCCGAAGCTGCGGCCCATCGCGGTCCGGCGCATGGTGTTGAGGCGCTTCTTCTGCCCGAACGTGTCGAGCGCGCGCCGGACCGCGCCACCGAAGCCGCCCTCGTCCTTCTCCGAGAAGCTGAAGCCCGTCACCCCATCCTCGACCGTGTCGGCGAGGCCGCCGGTGCGCCGCACGATCGGCAGGGAGCCGAAGCGCTGGGCGTACATCTGGGCGAGGCCGCAGGGCTCGAAGCGCGAGGGCATCAGCAGGAAGTCGCTGCCCGCGAACATCCGGCGCGCATCCGCCTCGTCGAAACCGACATGCACGCCGACCGCCTCCGGGTACTTGCGGGCGAGGTTGCGCAGGGCGTTCTCGAAGCGGCCCTCGCCCTGGCCGATCACCACCATCTGGCCGCCCTCGGCCACGATGGTCTCCGCCGCCTGGATCGAGAGGTCGATGCCCTTCTGGTGGACCAGCCGCGACACGATCGCGAAGAGCGGCCCGCGCGAGACCGCGAGGCCGAAATGCTGACGCACGGCCTCGGCGTTGGCGCGCTTGCCCTTCCAGTCGTCGGCCTCGAAGCGGGTGGCGAGGTACGGATCGGTGCGCGGATCCCAGCTCTCGTCGATGCCGTTGAGGATGCCGGCGAGCCGGCCCTGGCTGGCCCGGGTGCGCAGCAGCCCGTCGAGACCGCAACCCATGTCCGGCGTCTGGATCTCGCGGGCGTAGGTCTCGCTCACCGTCGTGACGTACGAGGCGTAGTAGATGCCCGCCTTCAGGAAGGAGAGCTGACCGTAGAACTCCACGCCGTTCACCTGAAAGGCGGAGTCGGGCATGCCGAGCCGGCCGAGATTGGCCTGCGGGAACAGGCCCTGGTAGGCGAGATTGTGGATCGTCAGAACGCTCGGTACGCGCAGGCCCCGCCACGCGAGATAGGCCGGGGCGAGGGCCGCCTGCCAGTCGTTGAGGTGCAGGAGATCCGCGCGCCAGGCCGGGTCGGCGCCGACCGCGATCTCGGCGGCGGCGAGGCTGAGCCGCGCGAAGCGCAGGTCGTTGTCGCCGAAATCACCCCCCGCATCGCCGTAGGGCGTGCCGTCGCGCTCGAACAGGTCGGCGTTGATGAGGACGTAGATCTGCAGCCCGTCATCCGTCTCGATGAGGCCGAGATCGCAGGCCGGCACCCCCGCATAGCCGTTGAGGCGGGCGACCACGGGGATATCGGGGTGGGCCGCACGAACCTGTCGGTAGCCGGGGATCAGCACGCGCACGTCGAAGTCGCGGCGCAGCGCGCGCGGCAGCGCGCCCGCGACCTCACCGAGGCCGCCGGTCTTCACGAAATCCGCCATCTCCGGCGTGGCGAACAGCACGCGCGGCTGTAGTGAGGTTCGAGAGTCGAGGGAGGGATCGGGCGCAAGGCAACGCTGCGGCTCGTGGCTCTCGCCGTCCGAACAACCCCAAAAACTCATTGCAGCGTTCTCGATACGGGCGGATCGCCCGAGACGGGCTGAGGCGCCCGCGGCCAAGTTCGACATGGCAACGCTCCCGAGCCGGGTCGGTTCCTGTGCGTCGCACAAATTAGGCCAGCCGAACATGGCGTTTTCGCGGGCTTCGCCGCGATGCAGCATCCGCGTGTCAGGACTGCATCAGGATGAGCCCCTCGGCCCCGCCCAGGACGGTCCGACCGGCACCCCGCTCGCCGGCCCGGCCGCCCCGACTCGAGAGAAGGACCGTCCAGGTCTCGCTTTCCGGCAGGGGGATCTCGTGCGCCGCCGTACCGAAATTGAGGATCACCCGGAGGCGCGCGTCGCCCACGCTCCGCTCGTAGGCGAGGATGTCGGGCAGGCCGAGCGCGAGCGTGCGGTAGCTGCCCACCGCGAGGGCAGGGTGCTCACGGCGCAGCGCCAGCAGACGGCGGTAGAGCGTCAGGATCGAGCCGGGCATGTCCTGCAGGCACTCGACGTTGCGCGTCTCGTGGTCGGGCGAGAGCGGCAGCCAGGGCTCGGCGGTGCTGAAGCCCGCCCGAGGCCCCGGCTCCCACTGCATCGGCGTGCGCTCCGGGTCGCGCCCGTGGCCGGGCTCGTTGAGCTCCCAGGGGTCGCGCACGCGCTCCGGCGGGATCGGCACGTGGCCGAGCCCGAGCTCGTCGCCGTAGTAGAGGGTCGGCGTGCCCCGCAGGGTGAGCAGCAGCATCGCGGCGATGCGGGCCTGTTCCTCGCCGATGCGCGCGCTGATCCGGGGCTGATCGTGGTTGCCCAGCACCCAGTTCGGCCACCCGCCCTCGGGCAGCCCCGCCTCGTAGTTTTCCACCAGCTCCTGCACCGCGTCGGCGCGCCAGGGCGTCTGGATGAGCTGGAAGTTGAAGGGCATGTCGGCGCCCGAGAGGTCGGGGCCGTAATAGGCCATCAGCCGCTCCAGCGGCAGGTAGATCTCGCCGATCAGAACCCGCTCGCCGTAGGCGCGCAGCACGGCGCGCATCTCGGCGATCACGTCGAGCACCTCCGGCCGGTCGGCGGAGTAGACCTGATGGAAGCGGTTGATCTCCGGCAGGTGCTCGGCGAAGTGCGGGTTGGCGGGGTTGTCGCGGAACGAATCGTCCTTGATCAGGTGCCAGATCACGTCGACCCGGAACCCGTCGACGCCGCGCTCCAGCCAGAAGCGCAGGGCGTCGTACATCGCCGCCCGCACCGCGGGGTTGCGCCAGTTCAGGTCTGGCTGCTCGCGCAGGAAGGCGTGGTAGTAGTACTGGCCGGTGGCCGGATCGAGGGTCCAGGCCGGGCCGCCGAAATTCGAGAGCCAGTTGTTCGGCGGTCCGCCGTCCGGCCCCGGATCACGCCAGATGTACCAGTCGCGCCGCGGGTTTTCCCGAGAGGCCCGCGCCTCCGTGAACCACGGATGCGCGATCGAGGTGTGGTTCGGCACGAAGTCGAGGATCACCTTCAGCTTGCGCCGATGGGCTTGCGCCACCAACTCATCGAAATCGGAGAGCGAACCGAAAAGGGGGTCGATGCCGCAGTAATCCGCGACGTCGTAGCCGTAATCGGCCATCGGCGAGGGATAGACCGGAGAGATCCAGACCGCGTCGACGCCGAGCCAGGCGAGATAGTCGAGCCGCCGCGTGATGCCCGCGAGATCGCCGACGCCGTCGCCGTTGCTGTCCTGGAACGAGCGGGGATAGACCTGATAGACGGTTCCGCGCTTCCACCAGACGGTTTCAGTCATGTCGCCCCTCGTTGAATCGCGCTGACAGGGTTAGCTCTTCGGCGCGGTCGAGGCGACCGGATGATGCGCCGGCCGAAGGGATCGATCCGGCGCATTCAGCATTGCTTCAACCTGGGTGGTGAACACTGACTCCCAGTCAGGCGATTTGTGTCGAACGCATCACAGTGCGGGCGGCACATCGCTTGCAGAGGCCGATTCATGCCTCAGACGCGCCTTCACACGGCCGCAACGCGGTCGCAGGATCACCAGCCCCGAACGCCGGGCCGGCCATCCAGGATCAATCCGGAGGCGGCAACGGATGCGCAGAGACGCAGCGGGGCCTTGAATGGGGGATTTGACGTGCTCAACGAAATTCTTTCTCCGCCCGCTGCCGGTGTCGAGAAAACGGATGACGCGCTCGTGACGGCCGGGACCGCCGCGGCGAGGGCCGCGCGACCCGTTGTCCCGAGCACGGGCGACGCGGTGGTGGATCTGCGCGAGGCGATCCGTGCCAAGCTCGCCTACGTGATCGGCCGCACGCCCGAGACCGCGCGGGAGCGCGACTGGTTCGCCGCCACCGCGCTGGCGCTCCGCGACCGGATCGTCGACGCCTGCTTGGCGGCGGAGAAGCAGGTCCCGAACAAGCGCGTCTACTATCTCTCGCTGGAGTTCCTGATCGGGCGCCTCCTGTCCGACGCCATGAACAATCTCGGCCTCGTCGAGACCACCCGGAAGGCGCTGGCCGAACTCGGCGTCGATCTCGGCACGGTCGAGGGCGCAGAGCCGGACGCGGCGCTCGGCAACGGTGGCCTCGGCCGGCTCGCCGCCTGCTTCATGGAGAGCATGGCCTCCATCGGCATCCCGGCCTACGGCTACGGCATCCGCTACGACCACGGCCTGTTCCGCCAGTCCTTCGAGGACGGCTGGCAGCGCGAGGCGCCGGAGACCTGGCTCGCGGAAGGCAACCCGTGGGAGTTCGCCCGGCCCGCCGCGACCTACCGGATCGGCTTCGGCGGCCACGTCACCATGTCGATGGTGAGCGAGGGCGTCATCCGCCGCACCTGGCACCCGGCCGAGACCGTCCGGGCGGTGGCCCACGACGTGCCGGTGGTGGGTTGGCGGGGCAAGACCGTCAACACGCTGCGCCTGTGGAAGGCGGAGGCGGAGGCACCCGTCGATCTCGGCCAGTTCAATGGCGGCGACCATGTGGGCGCGGTCGCGAACCGCATGCGCGCCGAGGCGATCTCGCGGGTGCTCTACCCGAGCGATTCCTCGACCGCCGGCCAGGAGCTGCGCCTGCGCCAGGAATACTTCTTCACCTCGGCCTCGCTGCAGGATCTCGTGCTGCGCCACGTGGCCGAGCGCGGCGACGTGCGCTCGCTGCCCGACCACGCCGCCATCCAGCTCAACGACACGCACCCGGCGATCGCGGTGCCGGAGCTGATGCGAATCCTGCTGGAGGACCACGGCCTCACCTGGGAGGATGCGTGGCACGTCACCACCAACACGCTGAACTACACCAACCACACCCTGCTGCCCGAGGCGCTCGAGACCTGGCCGGTGGAGCTGATGGAGCGGCTGCTGCCGCGCCACATGCAGATCATCTACCTGATCAACTGGATGCACCTCGAGGCGCAGGGTAAGGACGGCAAGAGCGACGCGGCCCATCTCGCGTCCGTCTCGCTCATCGACGAGTCGCACGGGCGGCGCGTGCGCATGGGGCATCTCGCCTTCCACGGCTCGCGCCGGGTGAACGGCGTCTCGGCGCTCCACACCGAGCTGATGCGCGAGACGGTCTTCGCGGACCTGCACGCGCTGGAGCCGGAGAAGATCGTCAACAAGACGAACGGCATCACCTTCCGGCGCTGGCTGCACAACGCCAATCCGGGCCTGACCCGGCTCGCGGTCGAGACCCTGGGCGAGGGCGTCCTCGACAATCCCGAGTTGCTCCGGGGCCTCGACGCCTACGCGGAGGATCCGGCTTTCGTGGCGCGCTACGCCGCGGTGCGCCGCGGGCGCAAGGAGGCGCTGGCGGAGGTGATCTACGACCGCACCGGCGTCACGGTCGATCCGTCCGCCCTGTTCGACGTGCAGATCAAGCGCATCCACGAGTACAAGCGCCAGCTCCTCAACGTGGTCGAGACGGTCGCGCTCTACCAGGCGATCAAGTCCGAGCCGCACAAGGATTGGACGCCGCGGGTCAAGATCTTCGGCGGCAAGGCAGCGCCGAGCTACACCCAGGCCAAGCTCATCATCAAGCTGGCCGCGGATGTCGCGCGCGCGGTCAACGACGATCCCGACGTGGCCGATCGGCTTAAGGTGGTGTTCCTGCCGAACTACTCGGTGAGCCTCGCCGAGGCGATCATCCCGGCGGCCGACCTCTCCGAGCAGATCTCGACCGCCGGCATGGAGGCGTCGGGCACCGGCAACATGAAGCTGGCGCTCAACGGGGCGCTCACCGTGGGCACGCTCGACGGCGCCAACATCGAGATCCGCGACCATGTCGGCCCGGAGAACATCTTCATCTTCGGGCTGGACGCCGCGGGCGTGCGAGCCCGCTCGGCGGAGCCGCACTACGCCCGCGACGCGATCTGGAACTCGCCGCGGCTCGCCGCCGCGCTCGACATGATCGCCTCGGGCCGGTTCTCGCCCGAGGAGCCGAACCGCTTCCGGCCGCTCACCGACGACCTGCGCCACCGCGACCAGTACCTGCTCACCTGCGATTTCGACGATTACTGGCGGGCGCAGCGCGAGATCGATGCCGCCTGGAACGATCCGAAGGGCTGGTGGAAGCGGGCGATCCACAACACCGCCCGGATGGCGTGGTTCTCCTCCGACCGCTCGATGCGGGAATACGCGGAGGAGATCTGGCGCGTGAAGCTGGCCTGAGCGCGGTTTCGAGGTCGGCGCCCCGTCCCAGAAGGGACGGGGCGCTTCCCGTGTCAGGTGGGCACAGTCGCGAGAGGTCGAGACCGATCGTCGGGAGGAGCGGGAAGCCTGCGGCGTCCCCGCCGCGTCAGCCGAGATCCACCGGGATCGGGTAGCAGCGCGCGCCGACCGAGGCAGCCAGCACTTGGACGGCGCCCACCGTCGAGGGGCATCCGGCCACGTGCACCACGTCGGTAGCGCGCAGCGTCGGCAGGTGGGCGGTCAGCGGCCCCGGCCGCACGTCCGGGGGGCGCTGGCGGCCACGATCGGCCGTGAGCACCAGACGGGCGACGCCCGTGCGGCGCAGCCAGTCGAGGCTGTCGCGCATGTAGAGGTCGAGCGCGTCGCGGGCGCCGACGATCAGGTGCATCTCGCGGGCGGGCTCGATGTAGCGGGCCGCGTGGGCGATCGACCAGATCGGCGCGAAGCCCGTTCCGGCCGCGACGAGGACGAGCCGGCCGCCGCCCGGGCGGTACTGGCCGCGGCCGAGGGGGCCCTTGAGTTTCACGGCCGCTTTCGGGGCGAGCGCCTCGACGAAGCAGCCGTCCCGCTCGCAGCGCGGCAGGTGGAAGACCAGCTCGTTGAGTTCCGTCGTGCCGTCGACCCGCAGCGTCGGCGCGAGGGTGAGCGGGGCTAGCCCCTCGAAGCTCACCGCCACCTGATGACCGGGCTCCAGGTCGAGGCGCTTCGTCAGTGTGACCACCGCCTCGACGACGTGCGGGCTCAGCACCCGGACATCGGTCAACGAGCCCTTGCGGCTGGCTTGCGGCAGCGCGCGCGTCTCCGACGGCTCGATGGTCTGGCCGGGCAGGGGAGCGGTCTTGAGGGCGTCGGGTCGCCTGCTGCGAGCCCTGGCACGCCTGGCGGCCGGGCCGGGCGCCTGCCCGAGCAGGGCCGTCCCGTGCAGGGCCTGCATCGGCCCGATCATGCCCTCGGCCAGCGCAGCCTCGACGGGCGTGTCGCCGGTTGAGACGCGCACGGCCTTGCCGTTGACGATGAGCGAGCAGCGCGCGCTCATGGGCGTCTCCTGGTCAGCGGGATGGGAGCGGTTCAGCGCAGGCGCAGCAGCAGGTCGTCGACCAAGGCGGCCCAGCGCTCGCGCACGGCCACCCCGTCGGCCGCATCGGCCGTGGCGGGATCGGAGAGGCGGGCGCGCAGGCTCGCGCCCTCGCGGCGCTCCGCGTCGAGTACGGCCTTGAGCAGGGCCAGTTCGGCCTCGAGCGAAGCGACGTCGCGGACCTCGTCCGCCGCGTCCTCGCCCTCATCCGCGGCGGGCTCGGGCGCGACGGTCTCCTCAAGGTGGCGGGTGTGCTCCAGGCGGATCGGGCGCGCGATGAGCCGACGCACCACGTCGGCTCCGCCGGTCTGATCCAGTTGACGCGCCGCGTCGGCCATACGCCTCTCCACTCGACAAAGCCGCCGCGCGAGTTTGTGCGCGAAGGGCCGTTCTTCCACAGAACCGTGCCGCAACATGGTTAAGGCAGATTTAAATGGATGCGTCGACTCGATGCGATCGGGCTCGGTCCGTCCGGGCCCGGGGCAGAACTCAGGCGGCCTCGGGTGCCGCGCCGCAGAGCTGCCGGGCTTGGAGCATCGTCATCGGCTCGCCGAAGGCGTAGCCCTCGGCGTACTCGCAGCCGAGCTCGGCGAGCGCCTGTGCGTCGGCCTCCGATTCCGTGCCCTCGGCCACGATGGCGAGGTCGAGCTCCGTCGCCATCTTGACGATCGAGCGCAGGATCGCGGTCTTGCCGGTGGCCATCTGGCGCACGAAGGATTGATCGACCTTGATCGTGTCGAACGGAAAGCGCTGCAGGTAGGAGAGCGCAGAGTAGCCGGTGCCGAAATCGGCCAGGCAGAGACCCGCCCCAAGATCGCGGATGCGAGCGAGCATCTGCGCGGCGTATTCGGGGTTCTCCATCACAAGGCTCTCGGAGAGCTCGAGCTTGAGCGAGCCCGGCAAGACGCCGGAGCGGGCCAGCACGGTCTTCACGTCGTGCAGGAGGTCGTGGCGCAGGAGCTGGCGTGAGGAGACGTCGACGGAGGCGAAGATCGGCGGCTCGACCTCCAGCGCCCGCTGCCAAGCAGCCAGTTCGAGGGCCGTGCGCTCCAGGGCGAAGATCCCGAGATTGACGATGAAGCCGGTCTCCTCGGCCACCGGCATGAAGGTCGAGGACGGGATGCGCCCGAGCTTCGGGTGGTCCCAGCGCAGCACGGTCTCGAAGCCCGCCACCGTCCTGTCCTCCAGCCGGACGATCGGCTGGAACAGCACCTTCATCTCGTTGCGCTCGATGGAGCGGCGCAGGTCCGCCTCCAGCATCAGCCGGTCCGAGCGCTCGGCCCGCATATTGGCGCGGAACACCTCGATGCGGTCGCCGCCGCCGCGCTTGGCCTGGATCATCGCGATCTCGGCGCTCTGGTAGACGTCGTCGCGCTTCGGGTGGGCGCCTGTCTCGTGCAGCGCCAGGCCGATCGAGACGGTGAGGAAGATCTCGCGGTCCGCGTAGGTGATCGGCGTGGCGATGGCGCGCCGGATCATCTCGGCGAAGGCGAGCACGCGGTCGGGCTCGCGTTCGGAGAGCAGGATGACCGCGAAGGCGTCCCCAGCGACCCGCGCCAGCGTGTCCTGCGGGCGCAGCAGGCGGCCGAGGCGCCGCGACAGCGTCAGCAGGATGGAGTCGCCGGCCGACAGCCCGATCGCGTCGTTGATGCCCTTGAACCGGTCGATGTCGAGGACGATCACGGTTGGCTTCAGGCGCGCGTCCTGGCTGGCATAGGCCAGAGCCGCGTCGAGTCGGTCGCCGAACAGCTCGCGGTTCGGCAGGCCGGTGAGGCTGTCGTGTACCGCATCGTGCAGCAGGCGCTCCTCAGCGGTCTTCACCTCGGTCACGTCCGCAATGGTGCCGACGACGCGGATCACCTCGCCGTCCGAGCCGATCACCGGCCGGGCCTTCAGCCGGTACCAGAAATAGGCGCCGCCGGCGGAGCGCAGGCGGAAATCGTGGACGATGCGCCCGCGCCGCTCCTCGATCACGGTGTCGAGCGCGGCCGAGTAACGCTCGACATCGAAGGGGTGGAGCAGCGCGAGCCAGTTCGCGGCCGGGCCTTCGAGGGCGCCGCGGGAGAGGCCGAGCTGACTCTCGATCTCCTGGCCGGCGAAGACGCGGTCGCCCGGCACGTCCCAGTCGAACACGATGTCCCCCGCCCCCGTCAGCGCCAGCGCACGCCGCTCCGTATCCGAGACCAGGGCGTGCGAGAGCCCGCCCCCCGCGAAGGCGTGCTGCATCACCGTGAAGCCGATCAGCATGACGATGAGCACGAGGCCGCCGATGAGGGCCGGCTGCACCAATTCGCTGCCGATCTGGCCCGTCACCGCGAAGCCCGCGGCCGTGACCCAGACCACGAGGAGCGTCCAGGTCGGCACGAGCAGGATGGCGCGGTCGTAGCCGTTATGCGTGGCGAGGTAGAGGATGAGGAGGAGGCCCACGCCCGCCACCGCGGCGATCGAGATGCGGGCGACGCCCGCTGCCACCGGCGGGTCGAACACCGCGAGCCCCACGAGGCCCGCCAGGAAGGCCAGCCAGAAGAAGGCGACGTGGCTGTAGCGCACGTGCCAGCGCGAGAGGTTCAGGTAGGCGAACAGGAAGACCAGCAGGGTGGCGCCGAGCACCGCCTCGGCGGAGGCGCGGTAGACCCGCTCGGCGAGTTCCGTGACGGGGAAAACCCGCTGCAGGAAGCCGAAATCGATGCAGGCATAGGCCAGGACCGACCATGCGAGTGCGGCGGCGGCCGGGAAGATGATGGCACCTTTCACCACGAACACGATGGTGAGGAAGAGGGCCAAGAGACCCGCGATGCCGATGATGATGCCCTTGTAGAGGGTCAGTCCCGCGGCCTTCTTGCGGTAGGCGTCCTGGTCCCAGAGATGGACCTGCGGGATATTCGGCCCCCGAAGCTCGGCCACGTAGGTGACCGTCGTGCCGGGATCGAGCGTGATGACGAACTGGTCGGCTTCCGGGTTCTCGTCGCGCTCGGGCCGGATTCCCTGGCTCGCGGTGATCGCTGCGATTCGCGAGCCGCCGAGATCGGGCCAGACCACGCCGGAATCGACCAGCCGGAAATGCGGCGCAACCAGGATGCGATCGATCTGCTCGTCGGTGTCGTTGGTAAGCGCGAAGACCATCCAGTCGGGCCGGGCGCCCGCGTCGCGCGCCTTCACCACGATGCGACGGACGATGCCGTCCTTGCCCGGCGCGGTCGAGATCTGGATCAGGTCGCCGTCCGAGCGGTAACGCTCGATTGCCGGCGTCAGGTCGATCACCGGGGAATCCAGCGTGACGCGGACCGCCTCGACCGCGCTCGCGGGTGCGCTCGCCGCAAGGGCGCCGACGAGGAACGCGAGGAGGAGGGCGAGGATGCGCAACGAGACGGGTTCCGGCCGGGCGAGCGAGCGCGTGAACGGCTCAGGTTAGCTTTTGGTAAAGACGGGGTTGATCTTGGGCAAGCCGGCAGGTCGCGAGGGGGTGAACGACCCACCGCTTCCTGCCGGCCGGCGGCTCGGGACGGATCACCCGCGTTTGCGGCCAAAACAAGTTGGGAGGCGCCGGGCGCGCCGGATGCGGCGCCCGATCATCCCGATGGGCGACCGGTCAGGCCGCCCGCAGGGCCGCCTGCACGGTGCCGAGGGATGGCAGGCCCTTGATCGGCCCGATCGCCGCCAGCGTGGGAGCGCCCGCGAGGATCGCCGCGCCCGCCGCCCGCACGTCCTCGACCGTGACGGCGTCGACCTTCGCGATCACTTCCGAGGCCGGGATCACCCGGCCCCAGGCCAGGATCTGGCGGGCGTTGCGCTCGATGCGGCCGCCGGGCGTCTCTAGGGCACCCAGCAGGGAGAGCTTCAATTGCGCCTTGGCGCGGGCGATCTCATCGGGCGCGATGTCACGGGTGGCGCGCACCACCGCGTCGAGCGTCACGGAGACGAGCTCGGCCACGTCGCCGCCAGCCGTGCCGGCGCCGATGCCGAAGAGGCCGCAATCGGAGAATGGCCAGTGGAAGGCCTGGATCTCGTAGGCGAGGCCGCGGGTCTCCCGCACCTCCTGCCAGAGGCGTGAGGTCAGGCCGCCGCCCAGCACCTGAGCGAACATGTGCAGGGCGTAGTAGCCGTCGTCGCGAAAGGAGAGGCCCGGCAGACCGATGACCAAGTTGGCCTGCTCCAGCTTCCGCGGCATGCGTCGCTCGCCGCCGCCGTAGCTGCCGGCAACGGCCGGAGGCGCTTCGACGGCGGGCATCGCGCCGAAATGGCGCTCGGCCGCCGCCACGAAGACCTCGTGCTCCACCGCGCCCGCGGCCGCCACGACGGTGCGGTCGGGCGTATACTCGCGAGCGAGATAGGCCCGGATCGCGGCCTCGTCGAAGCTGCGGATCGTCTCGGGGCGCCCGAGGATCGGCCGGCCGATCGGCTGGTCCGGGAAGGCCGCTTCCGTGAAGGCGTCGTAGACCACGTCGTCGGGGGTGTCCTCGACCGCGGCGTACTCCTGCAGGATCACGCTCTTCTCGCGGGCGAGTTCGCCTGCGTCGAAGACCGAGTCGGTGAGGATGTCGCCGATCACGTCCAGGGCGATACCGACATCCTCGCCTAGCACCCGTGCGCTGTAGCTCGTGCCCTCGGCCGACGTCGCGGCGTTGATCTCGCCGCCGACATTCTCGATGTCCTCGGCGATCTGACGGGCCGAGCGAGTGCGCGTGCCCTTGAAGGCCATGTGCTCGATGAGGTGGCTGAGTCCGCTCTCGTCCGCCCTTTCATGACGGGAGCCTGCACCGACCCAGACGCCGAGCGTCGCGGTCGCCACGCCCGGCATCGCCTCGGTCGCGACGGTCACGCCGTTGGCGAGCCGCGTCACCCGCAGCGAGGGCGAGGCGCCGTGCGTATCGAAATGCTGGTTCATGCGCCTCTCGTGATGCGTGCACGTTCGCGGATCAGCGCCTCGACGGCAGCCTGATCGTTGGCCACACGCGTGAGGCGCTCTGGCCGCTCCAGCAGATCGGCAAGGTGCGGGGGCAGCGCTGGGCGAGAGCCGCCGGTCGCCTGCGCGACCGCGTCCGGGAACTTCGCCGGATGGGCGGTGGCGAGCGAGACGACGGGCGTGCGCGGATCCTTGTCGAGCAGGCCGCGGCCGGCGCGCACGCCGATGGCGCTGTGCGGGTCGAGGGTGACGCCGGTCGCGAGGTGCGTCTCGCGGATCTCCGCCATCACGTCGGCCTCCGAGACCGCGTGCGCGTCGAACTCGGCGCGGACGGTGGCCAGCACGGACTCGTCCAGGCGGAAGCCGCCGGACTGCTTCAGGCCCGCCATCAGGCGGCGGATGGACGCGGCGTCGCGGCCCAGCGCCTCGAAGAGCAGCCGCTCGAAGTTCGAGGAGATCTGGATATCCATCGAGGGCGAGGTGGTGGGCGTCACGCCCTGCAGCTCGTAGGCGCCGTGCTCCAGGGTGCGGACCAGGATGTCGTTGGCGTTGGTGCCGATCATCAGGCGCTCGATCGGCAGACCCATGCGCTTGGCGACCCAGCCGGCGAGGATGTCGCCGAAATTGCCGGTCGGCACCGCGAAGGAGACCGGGCGGTGCGGGGCGCCCAAAGCCACCGCGCTGGTGAAATAGTAGACCACCTGCGCGGCGACGCGCGCCCAGTTGATGGAGTTGACACCCGACAGCTTCACCGAGTCGGCGAAATCGGCGTGCTGGAACAGGGCTTTGACGATGTTCTGGCAATCGTCGAATGTGCCGTCGACGGCGAGCGCGTGAACGTTCGGCGCGGCGACCGAGGTCATCTGGCGCCGCTGAACCTCCGAGACCCGGCCGTGCGGGTAGAGGATGAAGATGTCGACCTGATCGAGGCCGCCGAAAGCCTCGACGGCGGCCGAGCCCGTATCGCCCGAGGTGGCGCCCACGATCGTGGCGCGGCTGCCGCGCCGGCGCAGCACGTGGTCCATCAGCCGCCCGAGGAGCTGCATCGCCACGTCCTTGAAGGCGAGCGTCGGACCGTGGAAGAGTTCGAGCAGGAAGAGGTTGTCGTCGAGTTGGACGAGCGGGCAGACGGCCGGGTGCCGGAAGGTGGCGTAGGCCTCGTCGATCATTCGGTCGAGATCGGCATCGGCGATCTCGCCGTCGACCAGCGGGCGCAGCACGCGCTTGGCCGCGTCGGCGTAGGAGAGGCCCGCGAGGTCGGCAATCGCATCCTTCGTCAGGCTCGGCCAGCTCTCGGGCACGTAGAGGCCGCCGTCGCGGGCGAGGCCTGCAAGGAGGGCGTCGGAAAACGAGAGCGGCGCGGCGTCGCCGCGGGTCGAGACGTGCAACACAGGGGCCTCCGGGGAAGGCGCCCCCTCTACACGATGCCGGCAGCGGTGTCGAAGTCCCCGAACAGGATGCCGGTATCCGGCTAAAGCGGCCGGGCGTCCGGATCGGCCTTCGTTCGCGAGAGCGCCATGTCGGGGGTGTCCTCGATGTACCAGATCAGCGGAGCCGCAGGCGCACGCCGCTCCTGCATTGCACGGTCCGGATCGAACGCGTCGCGCGCGTTCCGCAGAGCGATGCGGAGCGGGTCGTAGCGATCCGCATCCTGGAGCGAGGTCGCGGGATCCGGCGCGCTTCCCCTCTCCTGCGTGGCTCTTGCCATATCCGACCCTACCCCCGCCGTTTTGTTTTCCGAGCCGGAAACTGCGCAAGGACGTAGGAGATCCCAAATGTTCGACGGGAATCCTCCGGCAAAGTCCGAGAGATGCGGAATTACAACAGATTCAGTCTGTTTTATAGACTTGGGATTGCTTGTGAGAAACTGTGCAATCAGAGGTTGATGCCGGGGGATTTGATCAGACGGCAGCCGGCGATCCGCCATTGTCCGTCCGATTGCCGCTCAAGGCTGTACTCTGCCGTCCAATCGATGCCGTCGGTGTCCTGAATCGCCACGGACTGGGTCAAGGTCGTCTCGCTGCCGTCCTGCTTCCCGCTGAAGACGAAGCTGCGATGCCGGTAGATCGGACGGTAGCTCGTCCGAACCATGCCGATGAAGACGTCCGGAGTCGGAAAGAGGCTCCGGATGCCGGGTGCCGCCTGATCGTAGGCGGTCGCGGCATCGTCGCGCCCGAGAGCCTCGACCTGCCGCATAATCACGGTCTTGGCCGCCGCATGGTCGGCCTCGTCCAGGGCCGCCACCGGAGAGACCGCCAGCAGGAGAGCGGGCAGAAAGATCAAGGGTGTCAGCCGCGCGCCCATCGTGCTCACCTGCTTCGAGATGCCAGGACGACGAGGGTAGGGCGGCGGCATCCGCGCGCAAGCGCGCTCAGGCGACCGGATCGCGCAGGCGCCGCCAGGCGAAGACCGAGAACACGCCGATCAGGCAGGCTGCGATGCCGAACCACGTGAATGCGTATTGCAGGTGATTGTTCGGCAGGTCGATCCGGAGCTGGCCGCCGCGCGGCCAAGTGGTCTGGCCCGGCACCGCGTCCGCCTCGATCAGGTAGGGCGCCACGGCGCCTAGGCTGCGTGCTTCGGCAATCCCCCCGATGTCCCGGTTGAACCACTCGCCGCGCTTCGCATCGGGGGGAGGGACGAACAATCCGCGCGGCTCGCTTGCCCGGAGAAGCCCGGTCACGATGGTCTCGTCGGTGATGAGGCCACCCAGCCTCCGCTCCTGTGCCTTCAGCTCGGTCGGGACGAAGCCGCGGTTGACCAGCAACGTGCTGCCCTCCGCCTGCCGGAACGGGGTCAGCACATAGTAGCCCTGCAGCGCCCGGCCCGGCGTGTCGCCGGGCGCGAGGCCGTGCACAAGCGTCTCGCGGTCGTTCAGAAAGCGGCCGGTCACCCGAACGTGCCGGAACTCGTCGCGCACCGGGTTCCAGACGTCCGGCGGCGGTGGCGCAACGGGCGCGGATTGCGAGCGCTCGCGGATCCGGCCGATCAGCGCCTCCTTCTCGGTCTTGCGCGCGATCTGCCAGAAGCCGAGACCGAGAAGGATGCTCAGCACGATCAGCGCCGACAGGCCTGGCGCGATCAGGTCGCGCCACGCGGCTTTCCGGGCAAGTGTTCCGGCGGGCGACACGGCCTCGGCGCTCACGGCTCAAAGCGCCCCTGCTCGGCCTTGTTGGCGTATTGCAGAGCGACCAGCATGCCCTTGAGCGGGCGCACCAGAAGCAGGCTGAGGCCGATCGAGAGGCTGCCCGCCACCAGGGCATGAACCCAGATCGGCGGCTCGTAGGTGATCTCCATCCACAGGGCGAGACCGACCACGACGAGGCCGACGATCGACATCACGAAGAAGGCCGGCCCGTCCGCCGAGTCGAAGTTCGCGTAATCGAGCCCGCAGGCCTCGCAGGACGGGCGCAGGGTGAGGAAGCCCTTGAACAGGTGGCCCTCGCCGCAGCGCGGGCAGCGTCCCCGCAGGCCCGTCGGGATCGGCTCCGGCCGGTGTTGGCTGTGATCCAAGATTCTGCTTCCCTCGAACGCGGATCCCCCGGAAGACCGATATGGGATCGCGCAGCGTCGCACGCATGAAAAAGGGCGGCCGGAGCCGCCCTTCGCATCGCCGCCATGCGCGGAGCGCGGCGGCCGGTGTTCAGTGTGCGCCGTGGCCGGCGCCTGCGCCCCAGACGTAGATGGCGGCGAAGAGGAACAGCCAGACCACGTCGACGAAGTGCCAGTACCAAGCGGCGAACTCGAAGCCGAGGTGCTGCTGCGTCGTGAACTGGCCCGCGTTCGCCCGCAGCAGGCAGACGATCAGGAAGATCGTGCCGATGATCACGTGGGCACCGTGGAAGCCCGTCGCCATGAAGAAGGTCGACGAGTAGATGCTGCCCGAGAAGCCGAAAGCGGCGTGGTGGTACTCGTAGGCCTGGCAGGCGGTGAAGAGCAGGCCCAGGATCACGGTGAGCAGCAGGCCGAGCTTCAGACCCTTGCGGTCGCCGTGCAGCAGGGCATGGTGCGCCCAGGTGATGGTGGTGCCCGACGTCAGCAGGATCAGCGTGTTGAGCAGCGGCAGGTGCCAGGGGTCGAAGGCCTCGATGCCCTTGGGCGGCCAGGTGCCACCGGTGAACTCGACGCGGGAGGCCTGGATCGGGTCCGCGGTGTAGAGGGCGGCCTCGAAATAGGCCCAGAACCACGCGACGAAGAACATCACCTCGGAGGCGATGAACATGATCATGCCGTAGCGGTGGTGGAGCTGCACCACGCGGGTGTGATCGCCGGAATTGGCCTCCTTCACCACGTCGCTCCACCACGCGAACATGGTGTAGAGCACGCCCAGCAGACCCGCGCCGAACACGTAGGGGCCGGGCGAGAGGGTGCCGAACTGGATGCTCTTCATCCAGAACACGGCGCCCGTGGTCATCACGAAGCCCGACATCGCTCCCAGCAGCGGCCAGGGACTGGGCGCCAGGATGTGGAAGTCGTGGTTCTTGGCGTGCGCCTCTGCCATCGGAACGTTTCTCCTGACCCCTTGAGACCGCTCGGCCATCCCTGGCCGCGGGTCCTGCCCTGTTGATCGCGGGGCCTGTGCCGCCCCGTCGAAACCCGTGCCGCACCCATACGTGACGGGCGCGGCTGTTGTCACGCTTGGCGCTTAGAAATTCCCCCGCCCCGGTGCTCCGCCCCGGTCGAGCGCCGCCGTCACCGGCTGCCCGTTCTTCGAGGCGAAGTAGGTGTAGGACAGGGTCATCTCCGAGAGATGCTGAGTGTTCGAATCCGTCCGCACGGCCGGGTCGATGTAGAACACCACCGGCACGTCGAGCGTTTCGCCGGGCTGGAGCGTCTGCTCCTTGAAGCAGAAGCACTCGACCTTGACGAAGTAGCCGCCCATCAGCTCGGGCTGGACGTTGAAGGTGGCGACCCCCGTCGTAGCGGTCGGCCCGGTGTTCTTCACGTGGAAGAACACGGTCTGGGTCTCGCCGAGCCTCGCCTCGACGCCGCGGCTCTCCGCCCGGAACTTCCAGCCGAGACCCGGCGCGACGTTGGTGTCGAAGCGGACCAGCATGGCGTCGCCGGGCTTGGCCGCGACCGCGGTCGGCACGGCCCCCTGCCGCGGGGTGCCGCCGTAGCCGGTCGCCTTGCAGAAGGCGTCGTAGAGCGGCACCGAGGCGAAGGCGAGGCCGAGCATGCCCGCCGCGAAGCCCGCGCAGGCGAGGGCGGTGCGGCCCAGTTTCCGGTTCTGCGGCGTCTGCGTCATGGGGTCAGAGCGGCCGGCTCATGATCTGCGGACCGAGTTTCGCGATGGTCAGCACGAAGAACAGCAGCACCATCGCGCCGAGCGCCAGCGCGATCGCCACCGAGCGCTTGCGGCGGCGTGCCTCCTCCTCGGGCGTGAGGGGGCGGTACTCGACCTTGGGACCTTCCACCTTGTGATCCATCGCGAACAATCAGGCCACCAGCGGCCGGAACAGCCCCAGGCTCTGCTCGGCGAGGAGCGCGGCGAAGAGCAGGAAGAGGTAGAGAATCGAGAAGCCGAACATGCCCATGGCGGCGCGCTTCTCGGCCTCGCCCTCGCGGTTGCGCAGCACCTGCACGCTGAAGGCCAGCATGCCGAGGCCGCCGAGGACACCGATCACCGCGTAGAGTAGGCCGCCGAAGCCGAGGACCACCGGCGCGAGGCCGAGGGGGGCGAGCAGAACCGTGTACCAGACGATCTGGCGGCGGGTAGAATCGGGGCCAGCCACGTTCGGCATCATCGGGATGCCGGCCTTGGCGTACTCGCCGGCCTTCACGAGCGCGAGCGCCCAGAAATGCGGCGGCGTCCAGATGAAGATGATGGCGAACAGCACGAGCGACTCGATGCCGACCGAGCCCGTCACGACCGCCTGCCCGATCACCGGGGGGAGGGCGCCCGCCGCGCCGCCGATGACGATGTTCTGCGCGGTCGCCCGCTTCAGCCACATCGAGTAGATCACCGCGTAGAACACGATAGTGAAGGCCAGGAGCCCCGCGGCCAGCCAGTTCGCCGCGAGCCCGAGGACCAGCGTCGAGGCGACTGAGAGGAACAGGCCGAAGGCCAGCGCCTCGTTCGGGCGGATGCGCCCGTCCGGGATCGGGCGCTTGGCGGTGCGGGTCATCACCGCGTCGATGTCGGCGTCCCACCACATGTTGAGGCAGCCCGAGGCGCCCGCGCCGATCGCGATCATCAGGAGCGAGATCGCCCCGATCACTGGCGAGACGTGGCCGTGCGGCGAGACCACCATGCCGACCAGCGCGGTGAAGATCACCAGCACCATCACCCGGGGCTTCAGCAGGGCGAAGTAGTCCGGAACGTCGCCGCCGACGGCGGGCGCGAAGGTCTCGCGCTCGGCGGGAAGTGCGTGGGTCAGACCTGTCATCGACATCACTGGCTCTGGCGCGCCGGCCATCATGGCGGCGGTAAAGGCGAAACCGAATAGTTCCAAGACATATCCCGGCCTGCGGGCCCGGAACGGCCCTCTGCCGGAAGATCTCGCCCTTTCCGGGACGTCGCGCGACGGCGTCCGGGGAAGGGCGGGGGCCGCTGTGCGGTCCCCGCCGGGGTCCGGGAAGCCTGTCCCGGACCCCGTTGTCCTCAGTGGTGGCCCGGCTCGTCCGCGATCCGGGGCAGTGTCTCGAACTGGTGGAAGGGCGGCGGCGAGGACAGGGTCCACTCCAGCGTCGTCGCACCCTCGCCCCAGGGATTGTCCGCGGCACGAACCTTCGAGCGGAAGGCCAGAACCACGCCGATCACGAAGACGAACATGCCGAGCGCGAAGATGTGGCCGCCGTAGGTCGACACCTTGTGCCAGCCCGCGAACGCCTCCGGGTAGTCGGCATAGCGACGCGGCATGCCGGCCAGACCCAGGAAGTGCATCGGGAAGAACAGGACGTTCGCGCCGATGAAGGCCAGCCAGAAGTGCAGCTTGCCCGCCCATTCGGGGATGATGCGGCCGGTCATCTTCGGGAACCAGTAGTAGACACCGGCGAAGATGATGAACACGGCACCGAGCGAGAGCACGTAGTGGAAGTGCGCCACGACGTAGTAGGTGTCGTGCAGGTACTTGTCGATCGACGAGTTCGCCAGGACGACGCCGGTGACGCCGCCGACGGTGAACAGGAAGATGAAGCCGATCGCCCAGTGCATCGCGGCGGTGAACCGGATGGAGCCGCCCCACATCGTGGCGATCCAGGAGAAGATCTTCACGCCCGTCGGCACCGCGATCACCATCGTGGCGAAGACGAAGTAGGACTGCGTCTGGAGCGAGAGGCCGACCGTGTACATGTGGTGGGCCCACACGACGAAGCCGACCACGCCGATCGCGACCATCGCGTAGGCCATCGCGAGGTAGCCGAAGACGGGCTTGCGCGAGAACGTGGCGATGATGTGCGAGACGATGCCGAAGGCCGGCAGGATCATGATGTACACTTCGGGGTGACCGAAGAACCAGAACAGGTGCTGCCAGAGGATCGGGTCACCGCCGCCGGCCGGGTCGAAGAAGGTCGTGCCGAAGTTGCGGTCAGTGAGCAGCATCGTGATCGCGCCGGCGAGCACCGGGAGCGACAGGAGCAGCAGGAACGCGGTCACCAGCTCGGCCCAGGCGAAGAGCGGCATCTTGTGCAGCGTCATGCCAGGCGCGCGCATGTTGAGGATGGTGGTGATGAAGTTGATCGCGCCGAGGATGGAGCCCGCGCCCGAGAGGTGCAGGGCGAAGATCGCGAAGTCGACGGCGGGACCCGGATGGCCGGCGGCCGAGAGCGGCGGGTAAACGGTCCAGCCGGTGCCCGCGCCCTGCGCGCCCGGTGCGCCCTCGACGAAGAGGGAGCAGACGAGGCTCAGGAAGCCCGCGAAGGTCAGCCAGAACGAGATGTTGTTCATGCGCGGGAACGCCATGTCGGGCGCGCCGATCATGAGGGGCACGAACCAGTTGCCGAAGCCGCCGATCAGGGCCGGCATCACCATGAAGAACACCATGATGAGGCCGTGGCCGGTCACGAACACGTTGTAGGTGGCCGGGTTGGAGAAGTACTGGAGCCCGGGCTCCTCCATCTCCATGCGGATGCCGAAGGACAGGAAGGCGCCGACCATGCCCGCGCAGAAGGCGAAGAGCAGGTAGAGCGTGCCGATGTCCTTATGGTTCGTGGACAGGAACCAGCGGGCGAAGAAGCCTGGCTTATGGTCGTCGTGGGCGTCGTGCGCCCCGTGTGCGGTGGCTGTTGCCATGGATCGAAGAGCCTTGTGCGTTTCTCTCTGATTGTGTCGCGGCTACCGGGCCGGGGCCTTGAGGGGCGCCGACCCGGGAAGGGCGCTCAGCGCGCGTCGGCGAGCTTCGAGCCGTCGTCGAGGCGGGCGTATTTCGTCTTCGCCTCGGTGAGCCACTGGGCGTAGGCCTCCTCGCTCACCACCCGCACGGTGATGGGCATGTAGGCGTGGCGCTGGCCGCAGAGCTCGGAGCACTGGCCGTGGTAGGTGCCTTCCTTATCGGCCTTGAACCAAGCCTGGTTCAGGCGGCCCGTGATCGCGTCGATCTTGAAGCCGAAGGAGGGCAGGGCCCAGGAGTGCAGCACGTCGGTCGAGGTGACCTGGATCTTCACCACCTTGTTCACCGGCACGACCATGTCGTTGTCGGTGGCCAATAGCTTCGGCTGCTTGTCCTCGTCGAGGTTGGCGTCGAAGGTGAAGCCCCCGCCCTGCTCGGCCTGCGGGTACTCGTAGGACCAATACCAGGCATGACCGATGACCTTGATCATCACGTCGGCCTTGGGGTCCGAGAGCTGCGTGCGGAGCAGGCGGAAGGACGGGATCGCGACCGCGACGAGGATCAGCACCGGCACGATGGTCCAGGCGATCTCGATGGCGGTGTTGTGGGTGGTCTTCGAGGGCGTCGGGTTGCGCTTCTCACCGAAGCGGAAGATGCACCAGAGGATCAGGCCCAGAACGAAGAGCGAGATGCCGAGCGAGAGCCAGTGCATCCCGTGCTCGAAGCTGTGGATGTCGCGCGCATTCTCCGTGACCGCGACCTGACGGTCCATCTGCCACGGCACCGGCTGGCCGATACCCGCAGCGAAGGTCTGGGAGGACGTCACGAGGAGGGCGCCGAGCGCGGCCACCCCCGACAAGAATGGTGTTTTCGTCCGCGCCGTCCGCATGTGGCTCCCTTAGCTCCCCTCGGAGACTCTTCTTCTTGGCTGCGCGGCGCCCTATCTCTGGCCTGGCGCGCAACCGACTTCGCGGGCCCAGCGGCCGTGAGGCCGGGGTTGCCGATCGCGGTGTCAGATCACATGGGCGTGCAAGGCGCAACCGTACAAGCGTCGCATCGCGCGCTTTCCTGCCGTCCTGGCGCCGTAAATCCCCGCTGTGAGCTCCCCCGCGTCGCGGGTTGGTGTAGGACACAGGCTCGATCGCCGTTGAGGCTGCAATAACCTGCAGGATGCCGATGCCTGGGCACGATGTCGCGGAGAGCCGATCGCTTCTGCCGGAGCCTGCCGTGCGGGTGCCGACGCGGGTGGTTGCTTATCGGGAGGCCGAGCCCCGGCCGGACAGCCGCGCCCTCGCCGTCGAGACACCGGTGAATCTCGTCTACGGCAGCGTGCCCTACGCGGTGATGATGACCACGCCCTCCGACCTGGAGGATTTCGCCTACGGCTTCAGCCTGACGGAGGGAATCGTCGAGTCTGCCGACGAGGTTCGGGGCGTCGCGCTGGAGGCCGGGCAAGAGACCGAGCAAGGCGGCCTGCGCCTGCTCGTGGACCTCGCGCCGGGGCGCCTGCGCGAGCACCTCGCCCGCAAGCGGGCGCTGAGCGGCCGCACGGGATGCGGCGTCTGCGGCGTCGAGGATCTGGCCTCGCTGCCGGTCGCGGACATGCGGGAAGCGCCCGCCATTCGCGTGACGGTCGCGGCGATCGAGCGAGCGCTGTCGGCGCTCTCCGAGGCGCAGGTGCTGAATCACGAGACGCGCGCGGTGCACGCTGCCGCCTGGGCAGATCTCGACGGTACGCTCGTCGTGGTGCGCGAGGACGTCGGCCGCCACAACGCTCTCGACAAGCTGATCGGCGCGCTCATGCGCGCCGGCCGCGACCCGGCGACGGGCTTCGCGGTCATCACCAGCCGCTGCTCGTTCGAGATGGTCGAGAAGGCGGCTCGGCTCGGCGCCGCCGTGATCGTGGCGATCTCGGCTCCGACCTCTCTGGCCCTAGCTCGTGCGCGGGAGCACGACATGACCCTCTGCGCCATCGCACGCTCGGACACGCTCACGGTGTTCTGTGGCGGCCAGCGTCTGGTCATGCCGGACTGAGGGCGCGCCCTCAGTTCCCGGCCGCACTCTCCTTGTCGGTCGTGCCCGGCACGATCGTGGCACCACCGATGACCCGCACGTTGCGCTTGGCCTCGGGCGGATCCTTCCAGCCCGGATCGGCCGGTTTGTCAGCGGGCTTGAGGTCGGCGGCCTTCGTAGGTGCCGGCGTGGAAGGCGGCACCTGGGCGGCGGGCATGGCCGGCCCCTTCGGTGCGTCGGCCTTCGGATCGACTTTCGCCTCGATCTTGGCCGTCTCGGTCCTAGGAGCTTCCGGCTTGGGGGGCTCCGCCTTGGCTACCGCCGGTCTCGGCGCCTCGGGCGTCAGGCGGGTGGGCGGCTTCACGTCGGAGAGTCTGGGGCTCTGGGGTTTCTCGGCGGGCGGTGTTGTCCGCGCGGCCCGGCGCTGCGGAGGCTGGCGAACGGCCGCGTCCGGGTTCAGGCCGAGCGGGTTACCGGTCGGGTCGGCCACCGCGGCCTCGCGGGTCGGCTCGCGCGCCGGCTCCCGCCGGACGGACTCGACGGGACGCGCCGCGACGGGCGGAAGCGGGCGCGCGGCGTAGACGCCGCGATCCTCCGGCATCGGAATGCGGCCGGGCGGCACCAGGCGCTCGGCATCACGGCGGCGAGGCGATCCGAACTCTTCCTCGGTCCAGCCGTAGCCAGCAGCCGGACGGGCGGGACGCTCGACCGAAACCGGGACGTCCAGGCGCTGGCGCCCGAGGATCGCTCCGTTGTCCGGCGCAACGACGAGGCGGACCCGATCACCGCGTGGATCGAAAGCCTCCACGATATAGGCGCCACCGTCGAAGCGCGGGCGGCCGATGCCGGTGAAGCCGCGGTCGTTCAGGCGCCATGCCACTGCGCGCGGTGGCAGGATCTCGTCCTCGAAGACGTACTGCGCCTGTGCCGACAGAGCCGACCCCGCGAGCAGCGCGCAGGCTGCCGCGGCCGCGCGCAAGCCTCGCCCGGGCTTCTGCCGGCTGAGGATATGGAGGATGCCGCTTCGCGGACTGGTCTGCATGCGCGTCTCGATCTCGTTCCACGCTCTGCCGGCCGGCGGATCCCATCGACCGACACGGCCCCGGACCCCTCGATCCGGGGCCCGTGCCCACAGGGTCGTTGCCCCGCATGCCGCTTGTGCTCGGCAGGATTTCGTTAACCAACAGATTCGGGCGAGAATGCGGGGGCCGGCGCTGCGTGGTCCTGTGTCCGGCTCTGGACATCGCGCGCCGCGGGACGCCTCTGCTGCACCGGCGTGCACCTGTGGCAAGGGGGCCTGCGTGACAAAGCGCACCCCTCTTGCTGGAACGATTGGAATCTGTCAGTTTGCGTTTTTAGGACAGTAGGACTGTCCCATTTGTCGGCGGACGCCCGCGGGCGTTCGTTTCTTGGGCAGGATGTAGATCACGTGCGCGTCGCGACGTCGAAACACATCAGCAAGCCGATCGCCGCTCCGGCGATCCGGGCCCACGCCGGCTGAAAACGGGCTGGTGGCGAGCCCGCGGGTCGGCGGGCGCTTCCCGAGGGAAGAACCGGCTTTACCCGACGAGACGGATTGACAGGCCCGGCATCGATCGATGTTCGGGCATGAAACATGCTGGCCTGCGGGCGGGATCGCCCGGATAGTCGGATCGAGCGGGATGAAAGATCAGGGCATGGCAGCTTTCGGCGAGACGAACACGGCTCCGGCGCCGCGTGGCGGTCCGGCCCCGCTCATCGTGCGCGATCCGGCTCTGCCGAAAGCGCAGGGCGCCTACGATCCGGCCCGGGAGCGCGACGCCTGCGGCGTCGGCTTCGTTGCCGACATGCGCGACCGTCGCACGCACGCCATCGTCGAGCAGGGTCTCAACATCCTGGAGAATCTCGACCACCGGGGTGCGGTCGGCGCCGACCCGAAGATGGGTGACGGCTGCGGCATTCTCACTCAGATCCCGCACGCTTTCTTCGCGGAGGAGTGCTCGCGCCTCGGCTTCGAGCTGCCGCCGGCTGGGCAATACGCGGTCGGCCAGCTCTTCCTGCCGAAGGAGCCCGAGGCCCGGCGCATCGTCGAGGAACTCGTCACGCAGGCACTCGCCGACGAGGGTCTGCCGCTGCTCGGCTGGCGCGACGTGCCGGTCGACTCGTCCGACCTCGGCAAGGCTGTCCTGGAGACCGAGCCGCATCACCGGCAGGTCTTCATCGGCCGCCCGGCGACCGTCACCGACGAGGACGCCTTCGAGCGCCGCATCTACGTCGCCCGCAAGGTGATCTCGAACAAGGTCTATCAGGCCGGGGACCCGCGCCTGATGGCCTTCTACCCGGTCTCGGTGTCGAGCCGCACCATCGTCTACAAGGGCATGGTCCTCGTCACGCAGCTCGGCGGCTACTTCCTCGACCTGAAGGACGAGCGCTACGTCTCGGCCCTGGCGCTGGTGCACCAGCGCTTCGCCACCAACACCTTCCCGACCTGGCGCCTGTCGCACCCCTACCGGATGGTCGCGCATAACGGCGAGATCAACACGCTGCGCGGCAACGTGAACTGGATGGCCGCGCGCCAGGCCAGCGTCGATTCGGAGCTTTTCGGCAACGACATCTCGAAGCTCTGGCCGATCTCCTACGAGGGCCAGTCCGACACCGCCTGCTTCGACAACGCGCTCGAGTTCCTGGTGCAGGGCGGCTACCCGCTCGCCCACGCCATGATGATGCTGATCCCGGAGGCCTGGGCCGGCAACCCGCTGATGAGCGAGGAGCGGCGCGCCTTCTACGAGTACCACGCCGCCCTGATGGAACCGTGGGACGGCCCGGCCGCGGTCTGCTTCACGGACGGCCGCCAGATCGGCGCGACGCTCGACCGCAACGGCCTGCGTCCGGCCCGCTACATCGTCACCGACGACGGGCTGGTCGTGCTTGCCTCCGAGATGGGCACCCTGCCGATCCCGGACGAGAAGATCGTCGAGTCCTGGCGTCTGCAGCCGGGCCGCATGCTGCTGATCGACTTGCAGAAGGGTCGCATCGTCTCCGACGAGGAGATCAAGGGCGAGCTCGCTGCCGCGCATCCCTACGGCGACTGGGTGAAGAATACCCAGATCGTGCTGGAGGAGCTGCGCCCGGTGCAGCCGCGCGAGTCGCGCTCGGACGTCAGCCTGCTCGATCGCCAGCAGGCCTTCGGTTACACGCAGGAGGACCTGAAGCTCCTGATGCAGCCGATGGCCGTGACCGGTCAGGAGGCGGTGGGCTCCATGGGCTCGGACACGCCGCTGCCCGCGCTCTCCGACAAGCCGAAGCCGCTCTACAGCTACTTCAAGCAGAACTTCGCGCAGGTCACCAACCCGCCGATCGACCCGATCCGCGAGGAGGCCGTGATGAGCCTCGTCTCGTTCATCGGCCCGCGTCCGAACATCCTCGACATGGAGGGCGCCTCCCGCCGCAAGAGGCTGGAGGTGCGCCAGCCCATCCTGACGAACGGCGACCTCGAGAAGATCCGCTCGATCTCCCACTTCGAGGACCGCTTCGACACCAAGACGCTCGACATCACCTACCCGGCCGAGACCGGCGCGGCGGCGATGGAGGGCGCGCTCGATCGCCTGTGCGACCGGGCCGAGGTCGCGGTGCGGGGCGGCTACAACATCATCATCCTGTCGGACCGCGCGGTCGGGCCGGACCGGATTCCGATCCCGGCGCTGCTGGCGACCGCGGCCGTGCACAACTACCTGATCCGCAAGGGGCTTCGCACCTCTGTCGGCCTCGTGGTCGAGTCGGGCGAGCCGCGCGAGGTGCACCACTTCGCGTGCCTGGCCGGCTACGGCGCCGAGGCGATCAACCCCTATCTCGCCTTCGAGACGCTGCTGGCGATGAAGGACGAGTACCCGCCGGACCTCGTGGATGACGAGATCATCTACCGCTACATCAAGTCGATCGATAAGGGCCTGCTGAAGGTGATGTCCAAGATGGGCATCTCGACCTACCAGTCCTATTGCGGCGCGCAGATCTTCGACGCGATCGGCCTGAACTCGTCCTTCGTCGAGAAAGACTTCTTCGGTACCGCGACGATGATTGAGGGCGTCGGCATGGCCGAGGTCGCGGAGGAGACCGCGCGCCGCCACCGCGACGCCTTCGGCGACGCGCCGATCTACCGGCACGCCCTCGATGTCGGCGGCGAGTACGCCTACCGGTTGCGCGGCGAGACCCACACTTGGACGCCCGACACCGTCGCGACGCTCCAGCACGCGGTGCGCCTCGGCCTGCCCGAGCGCTACCGCGAGTTCGCCCGCCTCGTGAACGAGGAGGAGAGCCACCTCAAGACGCTGCGCGGCCTGTTCAAGATCAAGTCGGCGGCCGAGCTCGGTCGCGAGCCGGTCTCGATCGACGCGGTGGAGCCGGCGGCCGAGATCGTGAAGCGCTTCGCCACGGGCGCGATGTCCTACGGCTCGATCTCGAAGGAGGCGCACGAGACGCTCGCCATCGCGGTGAACTCGTTCGGCGGCCGCTCGAACTCGGGCGAGGGCGGCGAGGAGGTCGAGCGCTTCAAGCCGCTGCCGGACGGGCGCTCGCGCCGCTCGGCGATCAAGCAGGTGGCCTCGGGCCGCTTCGGCGTGACGACCGAGTACCTCGTCAACGCCGACATGATGCAGATCAAGGTCGCTCAAGGAGCGAAGCCCGGCGAGGGCGGCCAGCTGCCCGGCCACAAGGTCGATGCCAAGATCGCCAAGGTCCGCTACGCCACGCCCGGCGTCGGCCTGATCTCGCCGCCGCCACACCACGACATCTACTCGATCGAGGATCTGGCCCAGCTGATCTTCGACCTGAAGAACGTGAACCCGGCGGCGGACGTCTCGGTGAAGCTCGTCTCCGAGGTCGGCGTCGGCACGGTCGCGGCGGGCGTCGCCAAGGCGCGCGCCGACCACATCACGATCTCGGGCTTCGACGGGGGCACGGGCGCGGCCCCGCTCACCTCGATCAAGCACGCGGGCGGTCCCTGGGAGACGGGGCTGGCCGAGACGCAGCAGACGCTGGTGCTCAACCACCTGCGCGGCCGCGTCGCGCTCCAGGCCGACGGCGGCATCCGCACCGGCCGGGACGTGCTGATCGCGGCTCTGCTCGGCGCCGACCAGTACGGCTTCTCGACCGCGCCGCTGATCGCGGCGGGCTGCATCATGATGCGCAAGTGCCACCTCAACACCTGCCCGGTCGGCGTCGCCACCCAGGATCCGGTGCTGCGCAAGCGCTTCAAGGGCACGCCCGAGCACGTGGTGAACTACTTCTTCTACGTGGCGGAGGAGCTGCGCGAGCTCTTGGCCGCCATGGGCTTCACGAAGCTCGAGGATGTGGTCGGCCGCTCGGACTTCCTCGACAAGCGCGAGGCGATCGCCCACTGGAAGGCGCGCGGCCTCGACTTCTCGAAGCTGTTCCACCGTCCCGATGTCGGCCCCGAGGTGGCGATCCGCCACGTCGAGACCCAGCACCACCCGATCGACACCGTGCTCGACCGGCGCCTGCTGGAGAAGGCGCAGGACGCGATTGCGACCGGTACGCCGGTGGTGATCGAGGAGGTGATCAAGAACTCGGACCGGGCCGCGGGCGCGATGCTCTCCGGCGCGGTAGCCAAGGTGCACGGCCACGAGGGCCTGCCCGACGACACCATCGTGGTGAAGCTCCGCGGCACCTCGGGCCAGAGCTTCGGCGCCTGGGTCGCGGCCGGCGTCACCATCGAGCTCACCGGTCACGGCAACGACTACATCGGCAAGGGGCTCTCGGGCGGCAAGCTGATCATCCGCCCGAGCGAGGCGCTGAAGTCGGCGGAAGGCCGCACCATCATGGCCGGCAACACGGTCCTGTACGGGGCGATCGCGGGCGAGTGCTACATCCGCGGTTCCGCGGGCGAGCGCTTCGCCGTGCGCAACTCCGGCGCCATCGCGGTGGTCGAGGGCATGGGCGACCACGGCTGCGAGTACATGACCGGCGGCGTCGTGGTGTCGATCGGCGAGACGGGCCGCAACTTCGCGGCCGGCATGTCGGGCGGCCTCGCCTACGTGCTGGACGAGGACGGTTCCTTCTCGAAGCGCTGCAACCTCTCGATGGTCGATCTGGAGCCCGTGGAGGAGGAGGACGACCTGATGCGCCGCTTCCACCAGGACGGCGACCTGGAGACCAAGGGACGTGTCGACATCCTGGCGGACATGTCGGGCCACGACGAGGAGCGGCTGAGCCAGCTGCTCACCAACCATCTCAAGTACACGGGCAGCCCCCGCGCCAAGGCGATCCTCGACGACTGGGCGAACTACCGCACCAAGTTCGTGAAGGTGATGCCGGTGGAGTACCGCCGGGCGCTGCGCGAGATGGAGATGGCCCGGATGCCGGTGGCGGCCGAGTAGACATCGCCGGACGACCGGGCGGTTCGCCGCCCGGTCACGCGCTCAGGATATTGGACGATGCGGGCGGCGCAGTCGGGAGACGCGCGAGCCCAGGGGCTGACCGATGGGCAAGATCACGGGTTTCCTCGAATTCGACCGGCAGGAGCAGAAGTACCAGCTCGCCGCCGACCGGATCCGGCACTTCCGCGAGTTCACGCTGCCGCTCGACGAGCACGACCTCACAAAGCAGGCGGCGCGTTGCATGGATTGCGGCATCCCGTTCTGCCACGGGCCGACCGGCTGCCCGGTGCACAACCAGATCCCGGACTGGAACGACCTCGTCTTCCAGTCGGACTGGGAGAAGGCCGCGCGCAACCTGCACTCGACCAACAACTTCCCCGAGTTCACCGGCCGCGTCTGTCCCGCTCCGTGCGAGGAGGCCTGCACGCTGAACCTCGAGAACCAGCCGGTCGCCATCAAGACGATCGAGCAGGCGATCGCCGACCGGGCCTGGAACATGGGCTGGGTCAAGCCCGAGCCGGCCGAGACCCGCACGGGCAAGCGCGTGGCGATCGTGGGCTCGGGCCCGGCCGGCATGGCCGCCGCCCAGCAGCTCGCTCGCGTCGGGCACGACGTGCACGTCTTCGAGCGCGAGCCGAAGGCCGGCGGTCTGCTCCGCTACGGCATCCCGGACTTCAAGATGGAGAAGCGCCATATCGACCGGCGCGTGAAGCAGATGGAGGCCGAGGGCGTCGTCTTCCACTACAACCAGAACATCGGCGTGACGAAGTCCGTCGAGGAGCTGAAGGCCGAGTTCGACGCCGTGATGTTCTGCGGCGGCGCGGAGGATCCGCGCAACCCGCAACTGCCGAACCAGGATCTGGAGGGCGTGCACTACGCGATGCCCTACCTCGTCCAGTCGAACCGGCGCGTGGCCGCCGAGCCGATGCCGGGCAACGGCGAGCCGCCGATCGTCGCGGCCGGCAAGAACGTCGTCGTCATCGGTGGCGGCGACACGGCCTCCGACTGCGTCGGGACGGCCTTCCGCCAGGGCGCGCTCTCGGTGACGCAGCTCGACATTCGCCCCCGCCCGCCCGAGCGTGAGGACAAGCTCTCCGTGTGGCCCTACTGGCCGACCAAGATGCGCACCTCCTCGAGTCAGGCCGAGGGCGCCGAGCGCGAGTTCCAGGCCGCCACCCTGCGGCTGGAAGCCAACAAGAAGGGCCGCGTCACCGGCGTGGTCTGCGCCCGCGTGGACGAGAAGCGCCAGCCGATCCCCGGCACGGAGTTCGTGCTGCCGGCCGACCTCGTCTTCATGGCGATCGGCTTCGCGGGCTCGGTCCAGAAGGGCCTGCTGGAGCAGTCCGGCGTCGCGATGACCAAGCGCGGCAACATCGAGGCGAACGACCAGGATTACCGCACCTCCGACCCGAAGGTCTGGGCGGCGGGCGACATGCGCCGGGGCCAGTCGCTGATCGTCTGGGCGATCCGAGAGGGCCGTCAGGCGGCGCGCGCCATCGACGAGCACCTGATGGGCGCGACCATCCTGCCGCGGTAGGTCTCGGAATCCCAAGGGGGCCGAGGTCCTTTGGCGGGGTCCCGGGGCAGTGCCCCGGGTCGGAACCGCCAACCCGGCGCGGCCGGGACGGCGGTTCCAGATGCAGGGTTCCACCCTGCACCCGCGAAAGGCCTCAGGCCTTTCGAAACCGGGTCCTATCCGGGCGGCCAGCGGAAATCGTCGGCCCGGCCCGGTTGAGGCAGGGGGGCGGCACCGCGCTGCAGGGCGCGGTCCACGTTGCCTGAGGGGTCGCCGTCCTGTGGGCGCCCGCTGATCAGTGCACCGCCGGGCGAGATCTCGGCGCGGCCGAGCGGCATGACGGGGCCGGCCGCGGGCTTTACCGGAAGCGCCGGAATGCCGGGCGGCTCGGGCAGGCTCGGCAGCATCGCGGTGATCTGCCGGTCGAGCGCCGCCACGTCGTCGAGTTTGGCCGGTGCGCCGTCGAGGGCGGGGCCCGGCGTGGCCGAGACCGCGGCGGGCGCCTCGGGCGTCGGCGCGGCGCTCCCCATCAGGCGCTTCAACTCGACGTCCACGAAATGCGCGAGCTTGCGCGCGCCCGCATGGGTGAAGTGCACCCCGTCGGAGGTGCGCAGTTTCGCGGTCTGCCCCTCCAGGTCGGGCCCCGACACGGTGTAGCGGTTGCGATCGTCCACGAAGCCCGGCCAGACATCGACCCAGATGCCGCCCTCCCGCTGCACCACCTCGCGGAGGATGTCGTTGATCGCGGCGAGGTCTCGGCTCAGGCTCTCGCTGCGCACCGGCGGGGCGCTCACCCAGATCAGGGGCAGCTTGCGGGCGCGGAACACGCCCACCAGCGCCGCGGCGCGGGCCCGGTAGATCTCGCGCCAGCGCTCGCTCAGTGGCTCGAAGCTCTCCTCGCCCTCGCGGATCGCCTGCCGGTCGTTGGCACCCAGCATCACCACCGCGTAGGCGACCTTCGGGTTGGTCTTCAGGTAGTCCTCGGCAACCTTGGGCCAGTCTACCACGTCCCGGCGCACGAGGCCGCTGTCACCCTTGGCCCGGTCGTTCACCGCGACGTCGGCATTGTCCTCGAACACGTCGTCGAGGCCGCGGCTGAGATGGTCGGCCAGCGAATCGCCGAACACCGCGATCTGGATGTTCGGCTCGGTCTTGGCGATCGCGGGCTTCGGCGGCGCCGCGGGCGCGGGCCGCGTCTGCCGCTTGACCGGCGGCCGGGTTCCGTCCGCGGATCGCGGTCCCTCGACAGGCCGCGGCCGGGGGCGGCGGTAGGTCGGCTCGGCGGCGGCCGGGGGCTGCGCCTGCGGCTGCGGTCGGTCCTCCCACGGCCAGTAGAACTGGCGCGGCGCCTCCTGAGGCGGTGCGTAGCGGCGCGGCGGCGGACGGTAGGCGTCGTCGCGGGTGTAATAGGCATCGCGCGGACGGCGTCGGGGCGCGTAATCGGGCGCGTCGTAGCTGTCGCCCCACTGCGCGTGCGCCGGAGTCCCGCCGAGCGGGAGGCTTGCGCCGGCCAGGAACAGGGCCAGGAACAGGGCGGACAGGGTCCGGCCGGTCCGGCGAGGCCTGCTGCGCGTCATCGACCCTCCTTCGCCGGCCGTGCCCCGACCCTTGGGGCGGAGCATAGCGGACGCGCACGGCCGCGTCTCGGTCGCGGCCGACACCGATCGAGACCCCCTCACATGTTCGGGTAGTTCGGTCCGCCCGGTCCTTCCGGGGTGACCCAGTTGATGTTCTGGTTCGGGTCCTTGATATCGCAGGTCTTGCAGTGGACGCAGTTCTGCGCGTTGATCTGGTAACGCACGCCGCCCGCGGCCACCGCGTCCTCCACCCACTCGTAGACGCCCGCCGGGCAGTAACGTGCGCTCGGGCCACCGAAGACGTCGTGCTCCGAAGATTTCTGGAGACCGATATCCTTCACCTGCAGGTGGGGCGGCTGGTCCTCCTCGTGGTTGGTGTTCGAGAGGTAGACCGAGGAGAGCCGGTCGAAGGTGAGCTTGCCGTCGGGCTTCGGGTAGACGATCGGCGTCACCTCCGAGAGCGGCTTCAGGCAGGCGTGATCGGGCTTGCCGTGGGAGAGCGTGCCGAAGGGCGAGGCGTTGAGGATGGTGTTCGCCCACATGTCGAGCCCGCCGAGGCCGACGCCGACCAGCGTGCCGTACTTCGACCAGAGCGGCTTGACGTTGCGCACCGCCTTCAGGTCCTGCCCGATCGGGCTGTCGCGCCATCCGCGATCGTAATCGGTGAGCTCGTCCCCCTGGCGGCCGGCGCGCAGGGCGGCGCCGATCGCGTCCGCCGCCTGGATGCCCGAGAGCACGGCGTTGTGCGAGCCCTTGATGCGCGGCACGTTCACGAAGCCGGCCGAGTCCCCGACGAGGCAGCCGCCCGGGAAGACGAGCTTCGGGACCGACTGCCAGCCGCCCTCCATGATGGCCCGCGCGCCGTAGCCGATGCGCTTGGCCCCCTCGAAGGTCTCGGCGATCATCGGATGGGTCTTGAAGCGCTGGAACTCCTCGAACGGCGACAGGGTCGGGTTCTCGTAGTTCAGGTGCGTCACGAAGCCGACCGAGAGCAGGTGGTCGTCGAAATGATACAGCCAGGAGCCGCCGCCGGCCTTGTTGGGCAGCGGCCAGCCCATCGTGTGCTGCACGAGGCCGGGCTCGAACTTGCCGGGCGCGAGCTGCCACAGCTCCTTCACGCCGAGACCGTACTTCTGGTGGTCGCGACCGGCATTGAGCTTGAAGCGGTCGATCAATGTCTTGGTCAGGGAGCCGCGCGCGCCCTCGCCGAAGATCGTGTACTTGCCGCGCAGCTCCATGCCGCGGGTGAAGTCGTCGCGCGGATCGCCCGAGCGGCCGATGCCGAGATCGCCCGTGGCGACGCCGACGACGGCGCCACGATCATCGTACAGCACCTCGGCGGCCGGGAAGCCCGGATAGATCTCGACACCGAGCGCCTCGGCCTTGGCGCCCAGATACTTCGTCACGTTCGAGAGCGAGCCGACGAAGTTGCCGTGGTTCGACATGAGTTTGGGAAAGAACACGTTCGGCAGGGTGACGCCGCTGTTCTTAGTCAGGAACATGAACTCGTCGCGCTCGACCGCCGTCTTCAGCGGGCGCTCGGGGTCGTCGCGCCACTCCGGCACCAGCATGTCGAGGCCGGAAGGGTCGACCACCGCGCCTGAGAGGATGTGGGCGCCGACCTCGGAGCCCTTCTCCACCACGACGACGCTGATCTCCTCGCCGGCCTCAGAGGCGCTCTGCTTCAGGCGGATCGCCGCGGCGAGACCGGCCGGCCCCGCGCCGACGATCACCACGTCGAAATCCATGCCCTCGCGTTCGGGTAGCGCCATCGTCCGTGTCTCCTGCCTCTCGGTCGGCCTTCGGCCTTGTCGTTCGTTCGCGAGCCGGTCTCGGTCCCGTCGCGCTCGGTCTCAACCCGTTCTAAGGTAGGATGGCAAGCCACGCTTGGCAGGTGAGCCGCGCCAACCTGCCGCCTCCTGTCATCCCGCACGTCGCGTTGTCCACAGGCTTATGACACCCCACATCAGCGTCATGACGTCCCCCGCCGACGCGCAGCACGATCTGATCGCCTATCTGGACTTCCACGCCGAGTCCGGCGTCGACGCGACTTTGGACGAGCGCCCGCACGACCGCTTCGGCGAGGCCGACGCCCCGGCGCCCGCGCCGCGCCGCGCGGCAGCGCCCCAACCGGCCCGGCCGGCCCTGCCGCCGCGGGGCGAGGGCCATGCGCCGTCGCGGCCTGCGCCGCGGCAGACCTTCGGCCAGTCGGCAGCGGCCAAGCCCGACGAGGCCGCGAGCGATGCGCGCGCCCGGGCCCGCGCGGCCGGTACGCTGGAGGAGCTCGAGGCCATCCTGCGGGACTTCGACGCCTGCCCGCTGCGCTTCACCGCCAAGAACCTCGTCTTCGCCGATGGTGGCCCGGACGCCCGGGTGATGTTCGTTGGCGAGGCGCCGGGCGCCGACGAGGATCGGGTCGGAAAGCCCTTCATGGGCCGCTCGGGCCAGCTTCTCGACCGGATGATGAAGGCGATCGGTCTCGACCGCACGGAGGCCTACGTCGCCAACATCGTGCCCTGGCGCCCGCCCGGCAACCGCAACCCAACCCCGCAGGAGGTCTCGGTCTGCCGGCCCTTCATCGAGCGGCAGATCGAGCTGGTCGATCCCGACCTGATCGTCTGCCTCGGCAGCCCCTCGACGCAGACGCTGACCGGTACGAAGGACGGTATCCTGAAGGCGCGCGGACGCTTCTTCCCCTACCGGCTGCCGAACCGCGAGGTGCGGGCGCTCGCCACTCTGCACCCGGCCTACCTGCTGCGCCAGCCCTTGCAGAAGCGCCTCGCTTGGCGCGACTTCCGGCTCGTCCGCGCCGCGCTCGACGGAAAGGCTTGACCGTACCCGCGGAACCGGGGCTTTTGCCGGTCCATTAGTAACGGTCGCCGGTGCTCCGGCGACAGGGCAGGTCGCCGCCGGAAGACCGGCGGTGTGGCAGGTGACCGCCGGTGCGGCGGCGTGGCAAGGGCGGCGGGCTCATGCGCTGGGACGATTTCCGGAGTTCCGACAACGTCGAGGACCGGCGCGGCGAGGGCGGGGGCGGCATGGGCTTCCCCGGCGGCGGCGCGGGCGGCCTCGGCATCGGCACCATCGTCGTCCTGCTGATCATCGGCTGGGTCACGGGCATCAACCCGGCGATCCTGATCGGCGGCGCGGAGCAGATGACCCGGGGTGGCGGTCAGAGCCGCGAGGAGCGCGTCGACCCGCAGACGCAACAGCGCCGCAACCAGAAGCCGACCGACGATTCCGGTCGCTTCGCCGCGAAGATCCTCGGCAACACGGAAGACGTGTGGAGCCAGATCCTGCCGAACCAGACCGGCAAGGCTTACACGCCCACCACGATGGTGCTCTACACCGGCGGCACCCGCAGCGGCTGCGGCTCGGCCCAGGCCGCGATGGGACCGTTCTACTGTCCGCTCGACAAGAAGATCTATCTGGACACGACCTTCTTCAGGGAGATGGCGACCAAGTTCGGCGTGAAGGGCGACTTCGCCTACGCCTACGTCATCGCGCACGAGGTCGGCCACCACATCCAGGACGTTCTCGGCATCCTGCCCAAGGTCCAGGCGCGCCAGCAACAGGCCTCCAGCAAGCGCGAGGCGAACGCGCTCTCGGTTCGCGTCGAGCTGATGGCGGACTGCCTCGCGGGGGTCTGGGCCAAGAACTCGAACGACAAGTGGAACGCCCTGGAGCCCGGCGACATCGACGAGGCGCTCGCGGCTGCCAACGCCATCGGCGACGACAAGCTGCAGGAGGCCTCGCGCGGCTACGCTGTGCCAGATTCCTTCACGCACGGCTCGTCCGAGCAGCGTAAGCGCTGGTTCATGACCGGCTACAAGAGCGGACAGACCCGCTCGTGCGACACCTTCCGCACGGCCAACAACTGATCCTGTTCCGGTTTGGATGGTCCGGGCAGTCTCTCGCCTCCGCCATTCCGGGGCGCCGAAGGCGAGCCCGGAATCCACGGACACCGCCGTTCATCGTCGTGGCGCTTCGGTGTTCACGGATCCCGGGTTCCGCTACGCGGCCCGGGATGACGGGACGGGAACGGCACCGAGGTGATCGACCGGGTCTGGTGTGATAGGCCCGTGGGCCGACAGAGCCGATCGAGAGTTTGCCATGAAAATCACGCCCGTCACGGACAAGCTCTCGGTCGCTGACCAGCCGAGCGAGGCGGAGATCGCCGCCCTTGCCGAGCAGGGTGTGCGCCTCGTCATCAACAACCGCCCGGACGGGGAGGAGGCGGCGCAGCCCGGCTCCGCAGCCGAGCGGACGGCGGCGGAGGGCGCCGGGATGGCCTATCTCGACCTCCCGGTGACCGGCCCCACCATCACCCGCGAGGCGGCCCTGCGCTTCCACGAGGCGGTGGAGGCGTCGCCCGGTCCCGTCCTCGCGCATTGCCGCGGCGGTACGCGCTCGCTCACCCTCTGGGTCATCGGTGAGGTGCTGGCGGGTCGGATGCGGCGCGAGGACGTGCGGGCTTTCGGCGCCGAGCGCGGCTTCGATCTATCCGGTGTGGTGCACTGGCTCGACGCGAACGCTTGAGTCGCCGCTCAGGGGCCGTACGTCCCGTCGTGCAACCCGCTTCTCCCGATCACGCCCCTTCCGCGGCGAGCGCCCGCGCCTGCGCCTCCAGCGCGTCGAACAGCCGGGTCGCCTCGGCCCCGTCGAGTTGGTGGAAGCCGAGGGAGCGGGTGAGCATCAGCCCGAGGATCGAGAAGATCAGCGCCTCGCCCGCCCCCGGGCGGCAACCGAGCGAGGCCATCTGCTCTAGGAGATCGGCCAGGAAGGCCCGAAAGCCCGCCACCGCCGCCGGGTTCTCCGCGGAGGCGAGCAGCAGCGCGTCGGGAAAGCCGCATTCCTCCGTGTAGACCTGTCGCGCATGTGCGACCGCCGCGAGCGGCAGCGCGGCTGGGCCTGGCGGCTGTTCGGCCAGCCTTGCGGCGATCCCGTCGCGGATCAGCCCGACGCGGCGGACGGCGAGCGCCGCGATGAGCGCGTCCTTCGAGGCGTAGTGGTGCAGCACCCCGCCCTTGCTCAGGCGCGCCTCGGCGGCCACCGCATCGATCGTCAGCGTCCGCGCGTCCGACCGGCGCAGCAGGGCCTCGGCCGCGTCGAGGATGATTTCCGCGCGATCCGCGCGCCGGACGTGCGCCATTGTACCTCACTCATGGGAAACCGTCTGGACGGTCGGTAAGATAGTGGATATGCCTGCGCCGCGATAGCCCGAAGCCCCTCGCGTGAGGTGAAGGCAGCCGTGTTCGGATCGTTCCTGAAATCCTGCGCCCTTCCGGCGGCGCTGGCACTGGCGCTGGCGGGGGCCGCGTCCGCCGCCGAGCCGGTGCCACTCCTCGCCCAGACGCTGGTGCGCACGCAGGTGGCCGCGGAGACGGCGGTCGCGTCCGAGGCGATCTTCACGGGCGACATCCAGGCTCAGGCGCAGACCACCGTCTCGTTCCGCACCAGCGGCAAGATCGCCGAGCGCCGGGTCGAGGTCGGCGACCACGTCACGGCCGATCAGGTGCTGGCGCTTCTCGATCCTCAGGAGCAGCGCGCCAACCTCGCCAATGCCGAGGCCGTGCTCACCTCCGCGGAGGCCCAGGCGACCCAGGCCCGGCTCACCTACGAGCGCCAGAAGTCGCTGCTCGCCAGCGGCTTCACCACCCGCTCCACCTACGACAACGCCGAGCAGCAGCTGCGCGTCAGCCAGGCCGCGGTGGAGTCGGCGAAAGCCGCGCTCGGCACCGCGCGCGAGCAGTTCTCCTACACGGAGCTGCGGGCCGGGGTCGCGGGCATCGTGCTGAGCCGGTCGCTCGAGACCGGTCAGGTGGTGCAGGCCGGCCAGTCCGTCCTCACCGTCGCGCAGGACGGGCCGCGCGACGCGGTCTTCAACGTCTACGAGGCCCTGCTCGCCGGGCCGCCGGCCTCTGGGACGGTCGACGTCACCCTCCAGGCGAACCCGGACATCCGCACCGTCGGCACCGTGCGCGAGATCGCGCCGAGCGTCGATCCGGCCTCCGGCACCGTGCGGGTGAAGGTGGGGCTGAAGGAGACGCCGCAGGCCATGTCGCTCGGCGCCGTGGTGATCGGGCGCGGCCGGTTCGCCGAGCGCAAGGCCGTGGTGCTGCCCTGGTCGGCCCTCTACCGCTGGCGCGGACAGCCCGCGATCTGGGTGCGCGATCCGGCGACCAGCACCGTCGAGCCCCGCGTCGTCGCGATCGAGCGCTACGCGCCGGACACCGTCGCCCTCAAGGCCGGCGTGAAGCCGGGCGAGGAGGTCGTGATCGCCGGCATCCAGTTCCTGCGCCCTGGCCTCATGGTCACGCTCGCGGAGGCGGGCCGATGAGATATCCCGTCGCGCTCGCCGCCTTCGCGCTCCTGGTGCTCGGCGGCTGCCACGAGGAGGCGGCCGAGGCGCCGCCGCCGATCCGCCCCGTGCTCTACACCGTCGCCAAGGTGGTCGGGACGGAGCGGTTCGGACCCTTCGCCGGCACGGTCGAGCCGCGCTACCAATCGCAGCTCGGCTTCCGCATCGGCGGCCGGGTGGTCGCGCGCGACGTGACGGTGGGCGACGTGGTCCGCAAGGGCCAGCGCCTCGCCGCGCTCGACCCGGTGGTGACGCGCTTCGCCCTGACCCGGGCGGAGGCCGACGTGGCCGATGCGACGGCCCAGTCCGAGAACGCCGCCGCCACGGAGGCGCGCGTGCGCCGCCTGTTCGAGGGCGGCAACGTCACCCAGGCCCAGCTCGACACCGCGACCGCCAACCGCGACACGACCCAGGCCCGGCTCGCCCAGATGCGGGCGAGCCTGCAGAAGGCGCGCGACCAGATCGGCTACACCGAGCTGACCGCCGATTTCGACGGCGTCGTCACCGAGCGCCGGGCCGAGGTCGGCCAGGA
>NZ_BPQM01000070.1 GCF_022179245.1 Methylobacterium gregans | reverse complement strand
TTCGAGCGGTCGCTGGACATAGACTGGGACTGACCGGGCGAACCGATCACGGCAACGGCGGTGTGTCGGCCGACGGAAAGACTTCGTTAACCATAACGACCTAGCTCGATCCTCGAGCTGCCGGTCACCGTCTCAACACCGGGGCAGCGCGCAACGGGCGATCCGAGCCACCCTCTCGGATCGCCCTTCCTCTCACCGACCCACCGGAGGGGCGCGTGAGATGCGGGCGCCGCACCTCACGCGCCGGGCGATCAACCCTCGATGATCCGCTCGCCGAGCTTCCGGTCCACGGTTGCGACCGTCCGGTCGATCTCGGCATCGGGCTCGCCGAGCTGGTGCGCGATCAGCTTCACCAAGAGATCGACCCGCTCGATGAAGGGTGCTCCGTTCGCCACCGCGCGCGCCGCCGAGGACGGTTTCAGCAGGCTCTCGGCCGCCTTCGCGTACTTCTCGAACGGAACCTGATCGGCGGGATCGGCACCGAGCCGCCGGGCCAGCGCGTCGACATGTTCGTAGATCGCGCGGGATTGGGCCAGATCGCCGTGCACCGCATCCCGGATCGAGCGGGGTTCGTCGGGCGTAATGCAACGGTAGTTGCCGGTCAGCAGCATCGACCACTTGGCGAGCGGCACGAAGAGCGAGTCGAACACCTTCAGCTTGACCGGGACATCCTGGCCGTCGAGGCGCACCGCGTCGATATCCGCCTCAAGCTCGCGCAGGAGCCGGTTGTGGGCCTCATCCGCGAAGGTCGCTGCCTTGAAGTTGGTGGGCAGGCCGACGTGCAGGACGTTGGCCCCCTCCTCCGGCGGCCGGAAGGCCTGCGGGTCGGGCGAGCACAGGGAGACGAGCCCCGGTTCGAACCGGTCCCAGACGCCGGCATTGGTGTAGGCCTCCTCAAGGTCCATGCCCGCCAGTCCGGGAATCCGCTTGAGATAGGGCAGCGGCGGCATGTTCATGATCGAGAGGCAGGGCAGCTTCGCCTCCGCGATCTTGATCATCAGTACGCGGATCGTGTGGTTGTTGTACTGCGGCTCCTGCATGGCGAGGCCGACGAGATCGTAGCGGGACACGTCGACGTCCTCGGGCGGCGTCGCGTCGAGGGTTCCCGGCAGGTCGCGCGAGTGGATCGCCCGGTGGTTCGGCTCGTCGCGCAGCTTGATCCGGACCTCGGTCCCCTCGTTGTTGATGAGGTCCGCAGTCTTGCGTCGGCAGACTAGGGTCACGTTGTGACCGGCCATCAGCAGCTTGGTCGCGAGCAGGGAGCCGTAGGAGGCTCCCAGGATCAGGATGTTTCTCGGCACGTTTTCACTCCCCGGCGTTCGTTGTTCGGCTTGTTGTTCGCTGCCGGGCGCTGAGCCTGGGCTCATCGCTCCTCGCGCGGGATCGAGGGATGGCAGCCGGTCCGGGAGAAGGCAACCCGCTCTCCGCACGGGATACGCTCTTTGGCATGCCAGGATGGTAGGGCGGATCGTGGCGGACGGAACGGCCCGGCGCGGCAGGTGCGCGAGCGCACGAATGTGGCGAAACCTTGGCGGTAAGTACTCGTTAACCGCGCGACAGAGCCACGAGAACCTGCGAGACTGCCATGACCAGCCTGAAGACCCGCCTGACCGCCGTCGCCGTCGCCGGCCTCACCGCCGCCGTCGCCCTGGCCGCCTACGCGCAGACCCTCGCCCTGCCGATGCACTTCGTCTGAGGATTACCCTCGGCGAGGGGAGCGTCCATCGCCGACGAGCCCCGGCGGGTTCGGCCGACCCGCCCCCGCGACGCGGGTGCCGAGCGCGCCCGCGCCGCACACGGCCCCCGGACCGCGCCATGCGCAGCCGGTCGGATTCTCGGGCTAGGCCTGACTGGTGGTGCGGGCGGTCGGATTCGAACCGACACGTATTGCTACGGCGGATTTTGAGTCCGCTGCGTCTACCGTTTCGCCACGCCCGCGCGCGGCCGCGACCCTGAATCGAAGATCCAGGGTCGGGCCTCGCTCCCATATCGCAGCCGTGGCGGAAGCGCCAGCGGCGCTCGGCCATATGCGCGGCATGAAGCACGGCAGGGCGCCCCTGCCCCCGCTTGTCGGTCCTCTGAAAAATAGATAGCCTCCTATCTGTTTCGCCGTGGCGGTGCCGCGCGTTTCCCTCTCGGACAGATGGCAGGCGTACGGTGGCAAGGAGGGATCTGCGCCAGATCCGGCGGGCTTATACCCAGACGCTCCTGTTGGCAGGACGGCACTGGCGCCGGCTCGCCGACATGGCCGCGGACGCCCACGGGATCTCGGAGGCGAAGGCGTTGCCCCTGGTGCTGATCGCCCGGATGGGGGGCGCGCCCCGGCAGAACGCCCTGGCCGAGGCGCTGGGCATCGAAGGTCCGTCGCTGGTACGCCTCCTCGATCAGCTCTGTGCAGCGGATCTGGTCCGGCGCCGGGAGGACGCGACCGACAGGCGCGCGAAGGTGTTGAGCCTGACGCCGGCCGGCGAGACCGTCGTCGCCAGGATCGAGGCCGATCTCGACCGCCTGCGCGAGACGGTGTTCGCGGGGGTGAGCGCGGCCGATCTTGAGGCGGGTCTGCGCGTGTTCGCGGCCGTCCAGGCGCCGCTCCGTGGCCAGGGGGATGGTCAGGAGAACGGGACGGCGGATCGGATATCGGACGGGGGAGCGGAATGACCCTCCCCGGCTGGCGCGACTGGGCCTTCTCGATCAAGACCTTCGGAGCGGCCATGCTGGCCCTGTTCCTGGCGCTCTGGATCGACCTGCCCAAGCCCTATTGGGCGCTGGGCACGGTCTACATCACGAGCCAGGTGTTGGCCGGTGCCACCCGCTCGAAGGCCGTGTACCGGGTCGGCGGGACGGTGCTCGGCGCCGTGGTGACCGTCATCCTGGTGCCGAACCTCGTCGACGCGCCGGAGCTGCTCGTGCTCGCCATCGCGCTCTGGGTCGCTCTCTGTCTCTACGTCTCGCTGCTCGACAGGACGCCCCGCAGCTACCTGATGATGCTCGGCGGCTACACCGCTGCCCTGATCGGCTTCCCGTCCGTCGGAGAGCCAGGGGCGATCTTCGACACGGCCGTGGCCAGGGCCCAGGAGATCACGCTCGGCATCCTCTGCGCCAGCCTGGTCTCCTCGGTCGTCCTGCCGCAATCTGTCGTGCCGGCGATCGCGCGGCGTCTGGACCTGTGGCTCAGCGACGCGCGCGCCTGGGTCGGCGACGTCCTGGGTCGGGCCGGTCCGGCGGAGGACACGCAGGCCAAACGGCTGCGGCTGGCCTCTGACGCGATCGCCTTCGACGCGCTCGCCACGCCGCTGCGCTACGACATGACGGGCGCTGAACGCTCGGCCGAGGCCATGGCGATCCTGCGCCAGCACATGCTGATGTTCCTGCCGATCGTCTCGGCGATCGCCGACCGCATCGAGACCCTGGAGCGAGCCCAAGCCCTGCCGCCGCGCCTGCGGGGCCTCCTCGATGAGATGGCCGCCTGGATCGAGGCCGGCATCACCGATCCGGCCGAGGCCGCGCGGCTGCGCGCCGCGGCCGGGACGCTTGCGCCGGCTCTCGGCGCGCGGCCGACATGGAACGACCTGGTGATGGCGAGCCTGCTCAGCCGCTTGATCGATTTCATCGACCTGCGACAGGACACCCGGCTGCTGCAACGGCACATGGCGGACGGCACGCCCGTGCACGAGCATCTCGCGTTCCGGTACACGGCCGCCGCCCGGACGATCCGTCATCGCGACCACGGCATGGCCCTTCTGTCCGCGATCGGCGTGTTCCTGTCGATCCTGCTCACCTGCGCGATCTGGATCACCACAGGCTGGCCCGACGGGGCCGGTGCACCGATGATGGCGGCGGTCGCCTGCAGCCTGTTCGCCGTTCAGGACGATCCCGCGCCCTCGATCCTTGGTTTCGCCAACTCGGCTATCGTCGCGGCGCTGGGCGCGGGCATCTACTTGTTCGCGATCCTTCCGCTCGCCACAAGTTTCGAAATGCTGGTCCTGGCGCTGGCGCCCGGCCTGCTGATCTGCGGGGTCTTCATGGCGCAGCCGCGCACAGCGCCGCTGGCGATGGGCGCGGCGCTCAACGGCTCGACGATGATCGCGCTTCAGACCACCTACAGCGCCGATTTCGCCGCCTTCACGAACTCGGCGGTCGCCGTGATCCTCGGTATGTGGACCGCGGCGCTTGTCACGCGTCTCGTGCGGTCGGTCGGGGCCGGTTGGTCGGCCCGGCGCTTGCGGGCCGTCAATCGCCGCAGCCTCGCCCGGGCCGCGCGGCGCCACGGCGCCCAGAACGGCCTCGAACTCGCCGCGCTCATGCTCGACCGCGTGGGCCTGATCGCGCCGCGACTCGCCGCCCTGCCGCCTGACGACGCCGAGTGGACTGCCGACCTCCTGGCCGAGGTCCGCGTCGGCATCAACGTGGTCGAGCTGCGGCGGGACCGGCGACGGCTCTCGGAGCCGGGGCGCGCCGCGGTCGAGCGGCTGCTGGCCGACCTGGCGCGCCATTTCGAGGGCGGGGCGGAGGAACCGCCGGCCGAACTCCTCGCCGGGATCGACGCTGCGCTCGACGCGGTCTGCCATGATGCCGGCCGGGCCGCGGGCCGCGCCGCGCTGATGGGCCTTGTCGGCATCCGTCGCGGCCTGTTCCCGGATGCGGGCCCCTACCGTACGTCCGCCAGCGCGGCGTCGCATTCGGAGCTCGCGGCATGACGGGTGAGTTCGACCTCTACGGCGTCTATGTCCCGAGCCTCGCCGCGTGGATGCTGATCGCCTTCGTCATCGGCCTGCCGATCAGGCGGGCGCTGGCCGGGCTCGGCCTCTACCGGCTGGTCTGGCACAGGCCGCTCTTCGACCTCGCCCTCTACGTGCTGCTTCTCGGTGCCGTCGTCGCGGTCGCGGTGCCTCTCACCTCGTGAGCGCGCGCAGCGTTCGCCCTGCCCCGCGCCGCCTTCTCGTCCGGTCCTCTCCATGCCCCGGTTCCTCGCGCTCTCGTTTCGATTTCTCGTCACCCTCGCGATGGTGGCCACCGCCATCGTCGTCGGTCTCGCGCTGTGGGACTACTACATGGAGGCGCCCTGGACCCGGGATGGCCGGGTGCGCGCGGACGTGGTGCCGGTGGCGCCCGACGTCTCCGGCCTCGTCACCGAGGTCCTAGTCGAGGACAACCAAGTGGTGCGGCGGGGCGACGTCCTGTTTCGGATCGACCCCGATCGCTTTGCTCTGGCCCTGCGGCAGGCGGAGGCGTTGGTGGAGGGAAAGCGGGCCAGCGCCGAGCAGGCCGCGGCCGACTACGCCCGCTACTCGAAGCTCAGCGACGCCGCGGTCTCCCAGCAGAAGGTCGAGGCGGCACGGGCGGCGAACCTGGAGGCGAAGGCGGCCTATGACCAGGCGTCGGCGGACCGGGACCTCGCCAAGCTGAACCTCGCTCGCTCCACCGTGCAGGCCTCGGTGAACGGGCGGATCACCAATATGGAGCTTCGGCCCGGCGCCTATGTCACAACTGGCCGCGGCGTGATGGCGCTGATCGACGGCGATACCCTGCGGGTCGAGGGCTACTTCGAGGAGACGAAGCTGCCGCGCATCCATGTCGGCGACCGGGCGAGCGTCCGGCTGATGGGCGAGAGCACGACGCTGACCGGCCGGGTCGAGAGTTTCGCGGGCGGCATCGAGGATCGGGAGCGCACGGCAGGCTCCAGCCTGCTCGCCAACGTCAACCCGACCTTCGCCTGGGTTCGCCTCGCCCAGCGCGTACCGGTCCGGATCGCCCTTGATCCGGCGCCCGAAGGCGTGCGCCTCGTCTCCGGCCGAACGGCGACGGTCGCGGTCGAGCCGCGCGGATCGGCTCCTGGCTTCGACCCGCTGCGCCTGCTGCGCGGCGCGCCGGCGACCGCGCCACGGTAGAGCCGCGGCAAGTCCCCGGGGCGCACCGATCGGGAGGTCCGCGGATGTCATGCCGTTCCGCTCGACCCCCTGATCGTCGCGCGCGAGCACCCTAGTTTGGAGCCGATCTGAACTGTCCGCGCGTCAGCCGGCCGCCGCTCCTACGGTTCGGCGCTTCAAGGTGGCGGGCCGGAAGACGCTCTGAACCGGAGAGACTTGATGGTGGACGCATCCGCCGCTGCGGCCTCGCCCGCCGGCATAGACAGGCCGGACGATGATACGCCCGTGCTCGCCAGAGTGGCCTTCGCGGTGAACGGCGAGAGGCGGGACCTCGAACTCGATACCCGCACCAGCCTGCTGGACGCCCTGCGTGAGCACCTCCGTCTGACCGGCTCCAAGAAGGGCTGCGACCACGGCCAGTGCGGTGCCTGCACGGTGATCGTCGACGGGCGCCGCCTCAACGCCTGCCTGACGCTCGCGGTGATGCATCAGGGCTCGGAGATCACCACGATCGAGGGGTTGGGGCAGCCCGACAGCCTGCACCCGATGCAGGCCGCCTTCATTCGCCACGACGGCTACCAGTGCGGCTACTGCACGCCGGGGCAGATCTGCTCGGGTGTCGCGGTGCTCGACGAGATCCGGGCCGGCATCCCGAGCCACGTCACCGCCGATCTCGACGCGGCGCCGGAGATCACGGAGGCCGAGATCCGTGAGCGCATGAGCGGCAATCTCTGCCGCTGCGGGGCCTATTCCAACATCGTCGAGGCGGTGACCGAGGTCGCGGGGATCGAGACGAACCGGGGGCGCGCATGAAGGCCTTCAGCTACGAGCGTCCGACGACGGCCGCCGAGGCGGCGGCGTCCGTGGCACGGAACCCCGAGGCGAAGTTCATCGCGGGCGGCACGAACCTGCTCGACCTGATGAAGCTGCAGATCGAGACGCCGACCCACCTCGTCGACGTGAACGGCCTCGGCCTCGACACGATCGAGCCGACGCCAGAGGGTGGGCTGCGCATCGGCGCCCTGGTGCGCAACACCGACCTCGCCGCCGATGCCCGGGTCCGCAAGGATTACGGGGTCCTCTCCCGCGCCATCGTCGCGGGCGCCTCGGGCCAGCTGCGCAACCGGGCGACGACTGCGGGCAACCTGCTCCAGCGCACCCGCTGCCCGTACTTCTACGACACCGCGCAGGCCTGCAACAAAAGGCGTCCGGGCTCAGGCTGTTCGGCGCTTGACGGGGTGAGCCGGCAGCTCGCCGTGATCGGGTCCAGCGACGCCTGCATCGCCACGTATCCGGGCGACATGGCGGTGGCCATGCGCGTCCTCGATGCGACCGTCGAGACGGTCGACGCGACGGGCGCAGAGCGAAAGATCGCGATCGCCGACTTCCATCGCCTGCCCGAGGACAGGCCCGAGGTCGACACGACCTTGAAGCCCGGCGAGCTCATCACGGCGGTCACGCTGCCGAAACCGGTTCCTGGCACGCATATCTACCGGAAGGTCCGCGACCGGGCCTCCTACGCCTATGCCCTGGTCTCGGCGGCGGCCGTGATCGGCGCGGACGGCACGGGACGCGTCGCTTTCGGTGGCGTTGCCCACAAGCCATGGCGCGTCGAGGCGGCCGAGGCCGACCTGCAGAGAGGCGCCAAGGCCGTCACCGACCGGGTCTTTGCCGATGCGCGGCCCACACACGACAACGCGTTCAAGCTGAAGCTCGCCGAGCGGATCCTCGGCGCTGTGCTCAACCAGGCGAGGGCCTGAGCCATGAAGTTCGATACCCCCGCGGGCCCGAACCCGATCGACCGGCTCAAGGTTGTGGGCCAAGCGACCGACCGCATCGACGGCAAGTACAAGACCACCGGCACCGCGCCCTACGCCTACGAGCGCCACGACGTCGTGGCGAACCAAGCCTACGGCTACGTGCTGGGCTCGAGCATCCCCAAGGGCCGCGTCACGGCCATCGACACGGCGGAGGCGCTGAAGGCGCCCGGCGTGCTGGCGGTCGTGACGACGCTCGACACGCCCCGCATCAAGCGCGGCGTGATGAACGTCGCCTACATTTTCGGCGGCGATGTGATCCAGCACTACCATCAGGCCATCGCCGTGGTGGTGGCGGACACCTTCGAGCAGGCCCGTGCGGCCGCCTTTCTGGTGAGGGTCGACTACGCACCGGAAGAGGGTCGCTTCGATCTCGCCGCCGCGGCCAAGTCGGCCCAGCCCGTGCCCGCCGACAGCGGCGAGGGCAGCGGCGGGAACGGCGAGGAGCGTATCGGCGACTTCGAGGCGGCCTTCGCGCAGGCGCCCGTCACCCTCGACGCGCGCTACACGACGGCCGACGAGAGCCACGCCATGATGGAGCCGCACGCGACGCTGGCGGCCTGGGAAGGCGACCGGCTCACGCTCTGGACCTCCAACCAGATGATCGGCTGGGGCCACGGCAGCATCGCCAAGATGCTGGGCCTGCCGAAAGAGAAGGTCCGTCTGGACGCGCCCTACGTGGGCGGCGGCTTCGGCGGCAAGCTCTTCGTGCGCGCCGACGCGATCCTCGCGGCGCTGGGCGCCAAGGCGGCCGGACGCCCGGTCAAGGTCGCGCTGACGCGCCCCCTCATCGCCAACAACACCACCCATCGGCCGGCCACGATCCAGCGCGTGCGCATCGGCGCCACCGCGGACGGAACGATCACGGCGATCGCCCACGAGAGCACGTCCGGCAACTTGCCAGAGGGCAGCCCCGAGACGGCGGTGAGCCAGACCAAGCTCCTCTACGCGGGCGCGAACCGGCTCACCGCGATGAAGCTCGCGGAGTTGGACCTGCCCGAGGGCAACGCCATGCGGGCGCCCGGCGAGGCGCCGGGCCTGATGGTGCTCGAGGTCGCCATGGACGAGATGGCGGAGAAGCTCGGTCTCGACCCGGTGGAGTTCCGCGTCCGCAACGACACCCAGGTCGATCCGAACGACCCGGAGCGGCCCTTCTCCCACCGCGACCTCGTCGGTTGTCTGCGGCTCGGCGCCGAGCGGTTCGGCTGGTCCCGCCGCGATGCGCGGCCCGGCGCCGTCCGGGAGGGGCGCTGGCTCGTCGGAATGGGGATGGCCGCGGCCTTCCGCAACAACCTCGTGATGAAGTCCGGCGCCCGGGTTCGTCTGGACGGAACGGGCACGGTCATCGTCGAGACCGACATGACCGATATCGGCACCGGCAGCTACACCATCATCGCGCAGACGGCGGCCGAGATGATGGGCGTGCCGCTGGAACAGGTGACGGTGCGGCTGGGCGACTCGGACTTTCCGGTCTCCTCCGGGTCCGGTGGGCAGTTCGGCGCGAATTCTGCGACCGCGGGCGTCTACGCCGCCTGCGTGAAATTGCGCGAGAGTGTTGCGCAACGCCTCGGTTTCAACGCGACCGACGCGGTGTTCGAGGACGGGCAGGTCCGCTCGGGCAACCGCGCCGTGCCGCTCACCGAGGCGGTACGGGACGGCGCGATCGCGGCCGAGGACATGATCGAGTTCGGCAAGCTCACCGAGCAGCAGCAGCAATCGACCTTCGGCGCCCATTTCGTCGAGGTCGCGGTCGATGTCGACACCGCGGAGGTCCGCGTGCGGCGGATGCTGTGCGTCTGCGCGGCCGGTCGCATCCTCAACCCGAAATCCGCCCGCAGCCAAGTCATCGGCGGGATGGTGATGGGGACCGGCGCGGCGCTGATGGAGAAGCTCTCGGTCGACACGCGCCGCGGCTTCTTCGTCAACCACGATCTCGCCGGCTACGAGGTCCCGGTCCACGCCGATATCCCGCACCAGGAGGTGATCTTCCTCGATGAGGTCGACCCGATGTCGTCGCCGATGAAGGCGAAGGGCGTGGGCGAACTCGGCATCTGCGGCGTCGGCGCGGCGGTCGCGAACGCGATCTACAACGCCACCGGCATCCGGGTGCGGGACTATCCTCTCACCCTCGACAAGCTGCTCGAACGGATGCCAGACGCGGCCTGACGCATCCCTCTCCGGCCGGTTCCCATCGTCGTTATGGGGCCGGCCGGGAATACTGCCGATGCCCGCTGGCATCGGCCGCGCGGCTGTGCTCAAAGAGCCGCGCTCTCCCGACCGTACGATCCCGGACCTGCATGATCCGCCGCCTCTACGAGTGGATACTCGCGCTCAGCGGAAAGCCGTCAGCGCCCTGGGCGCTCGGCGCCGTCGCTTTCGCCGAGAGTTCATTCTTCCCTGTCCCGCCCGACGTGATGCTCGTGCCGATGGCGGTGAGCCGCCCGGACCGCGTGTGGTTCTACGCTACGATCACCACCGTGGCATCCGTGCTCGGCGGTCTCGTCGGCTACGCCATCGGCGCGCTGCTGTTCGACTCCCTCGGGCAATGGCTGATCAAGATCTACGGCCTTCAGAACTCGGCCGCGACCTTTCAGGAATCCTACGCCGCCTACGGGCACTGGGTGATCCTCCTGAAAGGCCTGACCCCGATCCCCTACAAGCTCGTGACCATCACTTCAGGCTTTGCCCATTACAGCCTGTTCTGGTTCACGGTCCTGTCGATCCTCACCCGTGGCGCGCGCTTCTTCCTGCTGGCGGCGCTTCTCGGCCGCTACGGCGTGCAGATCCGCGGCGTGCTCGACCGGCACCTCAACGCGGTCGCGGCGATCTCGGTCGCCGTGATCGTCCTCGGCTTCGTCCTGTTCAAGGTGGTCCTGTGATCGACGAGATCGCTCTGTTGCGTCTGAAGCGGGCGGCGCTGGCCGTCCTGATCGGCTCCGTGCTGACCGTCGGCGCTGCGCTCGTGCTGGAGCACGTCTACGGCTACAGCCCGTGCAAGCTCTGCCTGACCGAGCGCCTGCCCTACTACGCGGCGATCCCGCTGGCGCTGGCCGGCCTGTTCTTGCCCGAGCGGCTCGCGCGCCTAGCCCTCGGCCTCGCCGCGGCCGGCCTGCTCTACGGCGCGGGTCTCGGCGTCTACCATGCGGGTGCCGAGTGGGGCTTCTGGCCCGGGCCGACCGATTGCGGTGGGGGCTCGGCCAACCCTGCGGATCTCGGCAGCTTCCGCGACGCCCTGGCGATCACGCGGGTGACAGACTGCTCGACCGCGGCTCTGCGCATCGTCGGGATCTCGCTCGCGGGCTGGAACGCCGTGATCGCCTTCGTGCTCGCCTCGGTCGCGGGAAAAGCTGCGCTCAGTTCCGGTCGTCGGGCACGGGCGGCAGCGCCGCGACGCTGATCCCCTCCTCGATCAAGGCGCGCGCCTCCTCGGGGCTCGCCTGCCCGTGGATCGAGCGCTCCTCGCTCTCGCCGTAGTGGATCTTGCGCGCCTCCTCGGCGAAGCGCGGGCCCACGGCTTCCGAGTTCGCGATCACGTGCGCCCGGAAGGCCCGCAGCATCGCGCGCATCTGCCGCTCCGGCTCGGAGATCATCGGGACGGTGGCATCCTGCGCGGGTGGCGCGACGGCTGCGGGGGCACGGTCGGTGCGCGCGAGCCGCGGCGCCATCAGGGCCTTGCCCACCTTCGGCGTGTCGCAGATCGGGCAGGCGACGAGGCCGCGGACGACCTGATCGTCGTAGGATTCGGAGGACGGGAACCAGCTCTCGAACTCGTGGCCGGCCTCGCAGACGAGGGCGTAGCGGATCATGACGGTTTGGCGTGACGGGATCGGTGATCAGACGTGGCGGTTCTTGAGGGCGGCTGCAATGGGTCCAGGCCGCAACGCTGGCCGTGCCGCCGTTTCCCGGATCGCCTCCCCTTTCGTTCGAGGTGCCGCGGCGAGGAGGGCGCGCCGCGACTAGCCGATGGTATCCCCGGCGCCCACCCGCTCCACCCGGAAGGGCTTGGCGTGTTGCAGGGTCGGGATCCGCGCCCGCGCGTCGGCGACGCGGGCGAGATCGATCTCGGCCAGGATGATCCCGGGCTCCGCTCCGCCGGCATCCGCCAGCACGCGGCCCCAGGGATCGACGATGATCGAGTGGCCGTAGGTGTCGCGCCCGTCCTCGTGGCGCCCGCCCTGCGCGGCCGAGATCATGAAGGAGCCGGTCTCGATGGCCCGCGCCCGATGCAGCACGTGCCAGTGCGCCTCGCCGGTCTGCTGGGTGAAGCAGGCGGGTGCGGTCAGCACGTCGGCGCCGGCCTCGGCCAGCGCCCGGAACAGGGCGGGGAAGCGGATATCGTAGCAGATGCCGAGCCCGATCGCGGCCCAGGGCATCTCCGCCACCACCGCGCAGGCGCCGCCCGTGTAGGTCGCGGATTCCCGCCAGCGCTCGCCGTTCGGCAGGTCGACGTCGTAGAGGTGAAGCTTGTCGTAGGCAGCCAGGATCTCGCCGTCGGGGCCGATCAGGAAGGCCCGGTTGGCGACCTTGTCCCCGTTGCGGATCGCCAGCGAGCCGATCTGCACCACGGACCCGGTCTCGCGCGCGGTCTCGCGGAGCGCGGCGAGCGTCGGGTCGGCGTCCTGCTCGGTCACGACCGCGAACAGACGCTCGCGGCTGCGCTCGACCAGAGAGGTCATCTCGGGTGTCTGGACGTACTGCGCGCCGGCGGCGACCGCCTCGCGCACGCCGGCGACGGCCGCGTCGCGGTTCGCCAGCATCTCGCGGCCCGAACGCATCTGCACGCAGGCGGCGACGAAAGTCCGGGCCTCAGGCATCGGCCGCGTCCTTCAGGAGCGGGTCCAGCTTGCCGCCGCGCTCGAGCGCGTAGAGGTCGTCGCAGCCGCCGACATGCGTCTCGCCGACGAAGATCTGCGGCACGCTGGTACGACCACCGGCCCGCTGCACCATCGTGGCACGGGCGCCCGAACTCTTCTCGACGTCGATTTCCTGGAAGGCGACGCCCTTCTCCTTCAGCAGGCTCTTGGCCGCCGAGCAGTAGGGGCACCAAGCCGTGGTGTAGATCGTGACCGGCTGCATGGGGGCGTCCTGCGTTTGAACACGCCCATATAAGGCGGCGCGCGGCGGCCTGCCTATGGTGCGGCGGCCACGGCCCCGCCGCGGAGCGGGGGCTGGGCCGCTCAGGCGGCCAGCAGCTTCTCTACCTCGTTGACGAGGTCGCGCAGGTGGAAGGGCTTCGACAGGACCTTGGCGTCCTTCGGGGCCTTCGAGTCCGGGTTCAGGGCCACGGCCGCGAAGCCGGTGATGAACATCACCTTGATGTCGGGGTCGAGCTCGGTGGCGCGGCGCGCCAGCTCGATTCCGTCCATTTCCGGCATCACGATGTCGGTGAGGAGCAGCTCGAACGGCTCCTCGCGCAGGCGGTTGTATGCCGAGAGACCGTTGTCGTAGGACAGCACGTCGTAGCCGGCGTTCTGCAACGCCTTGGCCAGGAAGCGCCGCATGTCGTTGTCGTCTTCCGCCAGCAGGATCTTCATCGGACGGTTCCGAACCCTTCGAGTCGCACGTGTTCATTTCATAAAGGGAGCCGGTGGTAAACAAGGCGTTAGGATTCTCGGATGCGCCCGTGTGACGTGGCGCACCGCCGCGCGGGCGCCACAGCCGACGCCCCGGCGCCTGTCTCGCACTACGGTGGACAGGGCGGCGGTGGCGCCCCACACTGTGCCGATGCCGACTGGCCGATCTGCTGGGGCTCACCCGCCACGATGATGCTGCCCTCCCCGGACCCCGCCGACGTCCTGGGCTTCGTGCCCCCCTTCGCGGTCGACGAGCCGGCGCAGCACAGCCTGCCCTTCGTCTTCAACACGGGGCATTCCGGCGCGATCTATCCCCCGGCCTTCCTGGCCGCCTCCCGGCTGCAGCCGCTCGCCCTGCGGCGCTCCGAGGACGCCTATGTCGACCGGCTCTTCGGCTGCGTCGTGCCCATGGGCGCACCGCTCCTCAGGGCGAATTTCCCCCGCGCCTATCTCGACGTGAACCGCGAGCCCTACGAGCTCGACCCGCGCATGTTCTCGGGCCGCCTGCCGCCCTTCGCCAACACGCGCTCGATGCGGGTCGCGGGAGGTCTCGGCACAGTGCCGCGCGTCGTGGCGGACGGGCAGGAGATCTACGGCGGGCGCCTCGACGTCGAGGAGGCGGTCGAGCGCATCGAGCGGCTCTACAAGCCCTACCATCGGGCGTTGCGCGCACTGATCCAGCGCACGGCCCGCACCTTCGGGCAGTGCATCCTGATCGATTGCCACTCGATGCCCTCGTCGAGTCTCGGGCGCGAGGCCGATCCGAAGGCCGATATCGTGCTGGGCGACCGCTTCGGCACCGCTTGCGCGCCGCTGCTGACCGAGCGGGTCGAGGCGGCGTTCCGGTCGCGCGGCTTCGTCGTCGTGCGCAACAAGCCCTACGCGGGCGGCTTCATCACCGAGCATTACGGCGAGCCGAACCTCGCCCGGCATGCGTTGCAGATCGAGATCAACCGCGGCCTCTACATGAACGAGGCGAGTCTCGCCGTGACGCCGGGCTTCGGGGCGCTGGCCGAGGCCCTGCAGGACATCGTCGCGGAGGTGGCCGGAGATATCGGCGATCTCTCGCCGCAGCGCATCGCGGCTGAATAGCAGCGGGGGGCGGTCCCGGACAGGCCCGCGACAAAGAAAAAAGGCCACTCCCGAAGGAGCGGCCCGAAGTCTAGGGAGGAAACGCCCAAGAAGGGCTGCGGGACCGCGACGCCATCGCGATCTCGCAATGCACAAAGTAAAGTGCGACGCACAAAACGCAAGACCAATTCGGCGCTCACGACGCGCCTCCCGCGCATAGCTCGGCCGCGTGCGTTGCAAAGACGTGAGCGCGTCCATCGATCGCGTCCCACAGTCCTGCCCCTCGCCGCGTGCGGGCCGGCGCTCAGGCCTTGCCGAGCAGGCGCTCGATCTCGGCCTTCAGCGGGCCGGCGAGATCCGGACGCTCAAGCCCGTAGGCGAGGTTGGCGGTCAGGAAGCCGATCTTCGAACCGGTATCGTAGGTCCGGCCCTCGTAGCGCATGCCGTAGAAGTCCTGCTCGCCCATCAGCTTGATCATCGCGTCGGTGAGCTGGATCTCGCCGCCCGCGCCCGTCTCGCCCTTCTCCAGGATCGCGAAGATCTCCGGCTGCAGGATGTAGCGGCCCGATATGATGAAGTTCGACGGCGCGGTGCCCTGCTTCGGCTTCTCGACCATGCCGGTGATCTCGAACGTCTGCCCGAAGGTCTCGCCCACACTGACGATGCCGTACTGGTGGGTTTCCTCGGGCTTCACCTCCTCCACCGCGATGACGTTGCCGCCGTGACGCTCGTAGGCCGCGAGCATCTGGCCCATGCAGCCCCGGCTCAGCATGTCCGGCAGCAGCACCGCGAAGGGTTCGTCGCCGACGATCTCACGCGCGCACCACACTGCGTGGCCGAGACCGAGCGGCGCCTGCTGACGGGTGAAGCTGGTCTGGCCGGCCTTGGGCAGGTCCTTCTTCAGCTCCTCGTAGGCGGCCAGCTTGTTCCGCTCCTGCAGCGTGCGGTCGAGCTCGTAGGCGATGTCGAAATGGTCCTCGATCACCGCCTTGCCGCGGCCGGTGACGAAGATGAAGTGCTCGATGCCGGCTTCCCGCGCCTCGTCGACCACGTGCTGCACCACGGGGCGATCCACGACCGTGAGCATCTCCTTCGGCACCGCCTTGGTGGCCGGCAGGAAGCGCGTGCCGAGTCCGGCGACGGGAAGGACGGCCTTGCGGATTGGTTTCATCGTCGGAACCTGATCGTAGACGGGACAGCGCAATCATGGGTCCGCGGGGCGGACGTCCGAAGAGATAGCACGACTTTTACGCCATCAAGCCTTATTGACGCGCGGACGGCGAAGCTTCACCCCGAAAGGGTTGAGGACCCGGAACACCGCGGCGGGAGAACGGGGCGATGACGGTTCTGGTCACGGGCGGTGCCGGCTACATCGGCAGTCACATGGTGCTGGCCCTCGTCGATGCCGGGCAGGACGTGGTCGTGCTCGACGACCTCTCCACTGGGTACGACTGGCTCCTCCCGCCCGAGGTCCGGCTGGTCGTCGGGGACGTGGCGGACCCCGACCGCGTCGCCGAGACGATCCGGACCTATGGCTGCGACGCGCTCGCCCACTTCGCCGCCAGGATCGTGGTGCCGGACTCGGTGGCCGATCCGCTGGGCTACTATCTCGCCAACACCGTGAAGACCCGCGCCCTGATCGAGACCGCCGTCAAGAGCGGGATCCGGCACGTGATCTTCTCCTCGACGGCCGCCGTCTACGGCGAGCCGGCGACCGTGCCCGTGCCGGAGACGCTGGAGACCAAGCCGATCAATCCCTACGGCCGCTCGAAGCTGATGAGCGAGTGGATGATCGAGGACGCGGCCCGCGCGCACGGCTTCAGCTACGTCATCCTGCGCTACTTCAACGTCGCGGGCGCCGACCCGCGGGGCCGTTCAGGCCAGTCGACGCCGAATGCCACCCATCTGATCAAGGTCGCAACCCAGGCCGCACTCGGTCAGCGCAGCCACATGGAGGTGTTCGGGACCGATTACCCGACGCCGGACGGATCCTGCCTGCGCGACTACATCCAGGTCTCGGACCTTGCGGAGGCGCACCGCGTCGCCCTCGACCACCTGCGCAACGGCGGCGCGAGCCTGACGCTCAATTGCGGCTACGGCCGCGGCTACTCGGTGCTGGAGGTGGTGGACGTGGTCAGGCGCATCTCGGGCCGGGATTTCACCGTCCGGCTCAGCCCTCGCCGGGCGGGCGACCCGGCCCGGATCGTGGCGGGCTCCGAGCGGATCCGAGCGGAACTGGGCTGGGTGCCGCGCCACGACGACCTCGAAGGCATCGTGCGCCAAGCCCTCGCCTGGGAGGATCACCTCGCCAAGCGCAACCGGATCTGAGGCGTGCGGCCGCGGATCCTCGCCGCGCTGGCGCTCGGGCTCGCCGTCTCGGCGGTGCCGGCCGCCGCGCAGGACACCAAGCCGGGCCACGCCGATCCGGCCTCTTTCGGGGCCTTCGTGGCGGCGCTGCGGCCGGAAGCGGAGGCGCGCGGCGTCTCGCGCGCGACGTTCGCGGCCGCCTTCGCGGGGGTAACGGGGCCTGACCCGGCCGTCCTGGCGCGCACGCGTCGCCAGGGCGAGTTCGGCCGCCCGGTCTGGGACTACCTCGTCGGCGCCGTCTCGGCCGGGCGCATCGCCCGCGGGCAGGCCCGCGCGCGGGCGCTCACCGCGACGCTCGACGCGATCGAGGCCCGCTACGGCGTGCCGCGCTGGATCGTGCTGTCGTTCTGGGGCGTCGAGTCCGACTTCGGCGCGAGTGGCGGCAGCGTGCCGACGATCCGCGCGCTCGCCACGCTCGCGCAGGCCCGGCATCGGGGAGACCTTTTCCGCAACGAGCTCCTCGACGCGCTCGCCATCTTGGAGCGCGGCGACATCGCCCCGTCCGGCATGAAGGGGAGCTGGGCCGGCGCCATGGGACAGGTGCAGTTCCTCCCCTCGACCTACCTGCGCCACGCGGTCGATTTCGACGGCGATGGGCACCGCGATATCTGGACGAGCGAGGCGGACGCGCTCGCCTCGATCGCCGCCTACCTGAAGGCTCTCGGCTGGAACCCCGACCTGTCCTGGGGCTATGCCGTCGCCCTGCCGCCGGGCTTCGATCTGAAGCGCTACGCGGGCGACCTCTCGGATTTCGCGCGCGCCGGCGTCCGGCGCATCGACGGCTCGGCCCTGCCGGCCGCGGGCCGGGCCAGCCTGTTCCTGCCGGGCGGTGTGGGCGGCCCGGCCTTCCTGATCACCGACAATTTCGAGGTGGTCCGGGCCTACAACACCTCGGATGCCTACGCGCTCGCGGTCGGCCGCCTCGCCGACCGGCTCGCGGGCGCCCCGGCTCTCACCGCCCCCTGGCCGAGTGCTGCGGCGCGGCTGGACCAAGCCGGGCTGAGGGCTCTGCAGACCGGGTTGAGGGCGGAAGGCTTCTATGACGCGGAGGCCGACGGGCGCGCCGGTCCGAAGCTGCGCGAAGCCCTGCGCCGCTACCAGATCCGCGAGGGGCTCACCGCCGACGGCTACGCGACGCCGGCCGTACTGGAGCACCTGCGCGCGCGGCGTTAGCCGGGATCGATCGGGCGTCCAGGGTCCTCTCCCTCGATCAGGCCGCGGATCCGATTTGCCAGGGTGTCCAGCGCGAAGGGTTTGGTCAGCACCTGCATGCCGGGTGCGAGATGGCCGTGGTTCAGCGCGGCGTTCTCGGCGTAGCCCGTGATGAACAGGACCTTCAGGTCCGGCCGGCCGACCCGCGCCGCATCCACCATCTGCCGCCCGTTCATGCCGCCCGGCAGGCCGACATCGCTGATCAGGAGATCGATGCGCACGTCCGAGCGCAGCACCTTCAGGCCGGCCGCGGCGTCGGCCGCCTCGATGGCCGCGTAGCCGAGATCCTCCAGAACCTCGGTGACGAGCATGCGCACGGTCGGCTCGTCATCCACCACCAGCACGGTTTCGCCGGCCCGCGCACGTCCCGCCTCGGCGAGATCCGGGAGCGGCTCGGCGTCCTCCGCCGCGCCGAGATAGCGGGGCAGGTAGAGGCAGACCATCGTGCCGGCCCCGACCTCCGAGTAGATCCGCACCTGACCGCCGGACTGGCGCACGAAACCGTAGATCATCGAGAGGCCGAGCCCCGTGCCCTCCCCCATCGGCTTGGTCGTGAAGAACGGATCGAAAGCCCTGGCGGCGACGTCGGGCGTCATGCCGGTGCCGTTGTCCGACACGCAGAGCGCGACGTACTGGCCCGGATCCAGGTCGCGCTCGCGGGCGGCGCGGTCGTCGAGCCAGCGGTTGGCCGTCTCGACCACGATGCGCCCGCCCTCCGGCATGGCGTCGCGGGCGTTGATGCAGAGGTTCAGCAACGCGTTCTCGAGCTGGCCCGGGTCGATCAGGGTCGCCCAGAGACCGCCCGCGCCGACCGTCTCCACGGTGACCGAGGGCCCGACCGTGCGCCGCACGAGTTCGACCATGCTCTCGACCAGCCGGTTCAGGTTGGTCGGCCGGGGCGCGAGGGTCTGCCGGCGCGAGAAGGCGAGCAGGCGGTGGGTGAGCGCCGCCGCGCGCTTGGCCGCGCCCTGCGCGGCTCCGATGTAGCGCTCCAGATCGCCGACGCGGCCCTGGAGCAGGCGGGTCTGCATCAGTTCGAGAGAGCCGACGATGCCCGCCAGCATGTTGTTGAAGTCGTGCGCGAGGCCGCCCGTGAGCTGGCCCACCGCCTCCATCTTCTGCGACTGCCGCAGGGCCTCCTCCGTCCGGGCCAGCGTCTCGGCCTGCGCGCGCTCGGCGGTGAAGTCGCGCCCAACCGCGTTGATCATCCCATCGCTCGGCCGGGTCGACCACATGATCCAGCGGTAGCTGCCGTCGCGCGCGCGGAAGCGGTTGTCGAAGCGCGCGTGCGAGGTGCCCTCCCGGAGTTCTTGCGCACCCGCCAGGGTGCTGGCGAGATCGTCCGGATGGACTAGGTCGAACAGGCTTTTGCCGAGGAGTTCGTTCTCGCGCCAGCCGAGCATCTCGGTCCAGGCCGGGTTCACGGCCGTGATCGTGCCCTCGAAGGTGCAGCGCAGCATCAGGTCGCGCGAGAGCTGCCAGAGCGCGTTGCGGTCGGCGGTCCGCTCGGCGACCTGCCGCTCGAGCTCGACGGCGCGACGCCTGCGCTCGTCGATGTCGGTATTGGTGCCGACCCAGCCCGTGATTGCACCGCCCGCATCCCGCACGGGCGCGGCCTCGACCTGGAACCAGCGCCACGCGCCGTCGGCGCGGCGGAGGCGGAACTCGGTATCGTAGGCCGTCCCGGCGGCAAGCGCGCGCGTCCAGGCGGCAGAAGCGGCCGGGAGGTCGTCCGGATGTACGATTCGCCCCCACGGGTCCGTGCCCGCGACCGCGTGTAGGTCCAGCCCCGCATAGGCGTAGACCCGCTCGTTGAACCAGTGCAGGTGCCCGTCCGGACGCGCCGCCCACACCTGGTTCGGCACGGTCTGGGCGAGGACGCGGAACTGCTCCTCGCTGTCCCGGAGCGCCGCCTCGGCGCGCTTGCGTGCGGTGACGTCCCGGAACAGCACCGAGACCTGACGCCGGTTCGCGGGCTCGATGCGCGAGGCGGAGACCTCGATGTGGCGGTCGGCCGCCACGAAGAAGCGTTCGAACCGGATCGGCACGCCGGTTCGCAGCACGCCGCCGTAGAGCTCGGCCCAGCCGTCGGCCTCCTCGCCCACCATGTCGCGGAGCCGGCGGCCGACGATGCCGGAGATACCGGTATGGCGCTCGTAGCCGGGATTGGCCTCCACATGGACGTAGTCGCCGAAGGGGCCATGCGGCCCGTCGATGAACTCGATGATGCAGAAGCCGTCGTCGATCGCCTCGAACAGGGCCCGGTAGCGCTCCTCGCGCTCCAGCAGGGCATCGCGGGCCGCGCGCTGCTCGGTGACGTCGCGGGCGACCCCGTTGAAGCGGAGCGGGCGCCCGTCCGTGTCGCGCTCGATCTCGCCCTTGCGGGCGATCCAGCGGATCTCGCCGGTGTCGGGCCGGCGGATGCGGTACTCGACGTCGCGCGGGGCCTCGCCGCTGCGGCGGCTGTCTGCCGTCGAGATCAGGTGTTCGTCCGCGGGGATGACGAGCCGCTCGAAGGCCGTCGCCGGGAAGCTCGCCGCCTCGGGCATGCCGTAGAGGCGGCAGAAATGCGGGGTCGGCCGGAGGATGCCGTCCGCGATCCCCACCGAGAACAGGCCGATGCCGCCTGCCTCCTGGGCCCGCAGCAGACGGGTCTCCGCCTCGTCGAGGGCGTGCCGCAGCGGGACGTCGGCCGCGATGCTGCTTTCGCGGGGCGTCATGGGCAAGCCGCCCCCCGGGATCGGGGGGTATGCCGGGCGCCGCGGTCTGCCATCGGACCGGCGTCGGAATTGGCGCAGGGTACCATATGGGGCTTCTGCCGGAAGCGCGGCTTCGACGCCAGCGTGGCCCGCACGCCGTTAAGCCCACACAAACGCCGTGGCCTTAACAGAGTTCTCCCGAGCCGCGCCGTGAGGGAGAGGCTTGTCCCGTGGGTGCCACCCAGACCGCGATATCGGCCCGCGTCGCCAGGCTCCCGAGCGCGGGCGCCGCTTTCCTGCGGGAGGCCATCGACGCCTCCGCGCATCGTCTCGGCTTGCGCGAGGTGCGGGTCGACCGCGCGCTCCTCCCCTTCACGATCCGAATCGGCGGGGCGGGCGCGAGCGGCCTGATCCTGACCGATCACCGCGCCGGGCGGCCCCGCTCCTACCGGCTGGACGCGCAGGCCGACGACTTCGCGGAGCAGCTTCTCGCGATCCGCGGCGGCCAGTCCGGTTTCGCGGCCAAGGTCGTGGTCGATCCGGATTGCTGCTTTGCCCGCACCCTCGTCCTGCCGAGCGCCGCCCTGCCCCGGATGCGTGCGGTTCTGGAGCAGGAACTTGAGGCGACCACGCCGTTCCGGCCGGACTCCGTCTATGGCGACTGGTTCGTGGAGGGTGAGGACGCCGAGGCGCGTACCCTGCGCGTGCGCCACATCGTGCTGAAGCGGACGCGGCTGGACCCCCTGCTGGAGGGCCTCCGCCGGTGCGGTCTCGCCCCCGGTCCCGTCACGGTCGGGTCGGATGAGGCGCGCACGATGCCGGTCGATCTGCTGACTGGTGGCTACCGCGCACTTCCCGGTTCTGCGGGCCGGAACCTCGGCCTGCTGATCGGTGCCGGCCTGCTGCTGCTCACAGCTTTCTGGGGCTTCCGGCAGCATCAGGTATCGACGCTCGCCACTCTCGAGGAGGCCTTCGTCACTGCCCGGCGGGCGGCGGGCCCGGTGGTGCCGGCCCCAATCCAGGCGAGCCGTGCGGCGCTGCTTGCCGGGCGCGCCCCGTCCATCGCGCGGACCTGGGACGCGCTCGCGGCCGCCCTGCCGGATACCGCCTCGGCCTCGGCGCTCCGCCTCAACGCGGCGGGCGCCGAGATGAACGTGACGGCGTCGGACGAGGGAGCCGTGATCGCCGCCCTCTCGGGGGTGCCGGGCTTCGGTCCGCCCGTCCTGCGCGAGGCTCGGACGGAGGCGGACGGGAGGCGGTACCTCGTCCTCGCGCTGCCGTGGATCGGGCATCGCTGAGCCCCACGCGCAGCGGCCGGCGCTCACCTGTGTGAAGTCCCGCCTATGTTGCCACCGCGATCGTGCGGGCGCGCTCCGGTGCAGGTGCGCGCAGGGGAGAGCATGCTGCACCACCTGATCAGAAAGCTCGAACACTTCACGCGCCTCTCGGACGACGACAAGGCCGTCCTGCAGGGATTGTCCCGGACGGTCCGCCTGCTCGAGCCCGGTGCTGACATCATCCGGGAGGGCGACAGTCCGGAGCACGTCAACCTGTTCCTGGACGGCTGGGCCAGCCGTTACAAGCAGCTCGAAGATGGCCGTCGACAGATCATGTCCTTCTTCGTGCCGGGGGACCTGTGCGACCTGCACGTCTTCATCCTGCGGGAAATGGATCACGCGATCGCTGCGATCACGCCCGTACGGCTCGTCCAGGTCCCGCGGGAGGTGCTGCTCGGCCTGATGGACCGCCACCCCCGGATCACGCGCGCCCTGTGGTGGGAGACTCTGGTGAATGCCGCCATCCAGCGCGAATGGACCGTCAATCTCGGTCGCCGCACGGCCCTTGAACGGTTGGCACACCTGTTCTGCGAGCTGTTCATCCGGCTGCGCGCCATCGGCCTGACGGACGGCAACACCTGTGCGTTCCCGATCACGCAGCTCGAGCTCGCGGACGCGACGGGGCTGACGAGCGTGCACGTGAACCGCACCCTCAAGGAGATGCGCGCAGCCGGTCTGATCATCCTCAAGGGACGGCAGCTCACGGTTCCGGACCTCGCGGCTCTGCGGAAGGCGGCCCTGTTCAATCCCAACTACCTGCACCTCGAACGCGACGGCGCGCATCTCAGTGCGAACGCATAGCGTCCGGCGCGATGGTACGGGATTGCGGTGAGACGGTTCGCGATGGCCCGAGGTCAGGCCGCATGGCCGAGGCGATCGTACCAGCTGTGCGCCAGACCCCTGTCGGCTCGCGAGGCGGCCTTCTCCTGCTGCATCCGCTCGCGGCGCCACGCGCCCGGCGATTCGCCGAACCGCAACCGGAAGCTCCGGCTCATGTGTGCCACCGACTTGAATCCGTGGGCGAGGGCCAGCGCCTCAAGCGAGCGGATCTCGAAGGGGTCGTCGAGCGCCGCCCGGATCCCGTCGAGCCGCAACTCCCACACCCGTTGCATGACGCCGCCGGTCCGTTCGAACGCGCGGTAGAGCGTGGAGCGCGAGATGCCCAGCCGTTCCGCGATGAAGGCCGGCGAGATCTCGAGAACGGGCAGGTATCGCTCGATCATCCGCTCGGCCAGCTCGACAACGCTCGCGTCGAGCTCCGCGCCCTGAAGGACGTCGCGGCATCGCGACCGGTCGAGGAGGCGCCGAACGAAGGCGACGAGCTCCTCTTCGAGCACGGGAGCCTCGACGGTCTCCGAACGCTGCGTGCTCCGAGACAGGGCATTGAGCCGGGCGACGAGCAGGCGATTGCGCTCCGGATCGAACCGGACCGGCAGGGCGCGCAGATCGATGCCCGCGAGCAGCGTCTTCGGGATCGTCAGGCCGTACGCGCTCGACGGATGGCTCCGCATGAACATCTGCTTGGCCATGTCGACGGCCATGATCCGGGTCGGCTGGCGGGAGACCGCCTCGCCCGCGAGATCGCCCTCAAGGCCGCCGACCGGGTAGAGCATCGTCGTGACGTGATCGGGCGTCCCGTCCGCACAGATGCGGTCGCGGATCATGAGCTGGGCGTTGAACGTCATGCGGCTGAACAGGATCTCGCCGAGCAGGGTACAGGTGAGATTGCCCCGCGGTGCGAGGCCGCCCCGCGCGCGCTCGACGCGGACCATCGGGGCGAGCAGGTCGCGCCATTCCGAGAACGCCTGGTCGTCGGACAGCCCGGATGTACTGAAGGACAGGGTCTGCATGGGGTCTGCACGGGGGCTGATGCGCGTGGCCTGTCGAGGCCGGGCAGTCTGTTCCGGCGCCGAGAGACTACGCACCGGCCGAGTGGACAGGCAAGGTTCCGCTTTGCGACCCACCGGGGCGGCGTCCGGTCGACGCTGTGGGCTCGATGTCGTCAGTCGCTCCGGGATGCGGTCCGGCACGATGCGGCGCCGACCGCGCGCCGAGGCCGCCCGGCAGGCGGCCAGCCCTGCGCGCCCATGGTCGCCTCGCGGATCCCGGCGGTGCCCGGAGGCGCGATCCTGTCAGCGAGGCTCGGTACCTCGGCGAAGAGTGCGCTCAGGCTCTGCGTCAGGAAGTCGATGAAGCGGCGGACCTTGGCCGGGATCAGGCGCGACGTCGTCACGATGTAGACGCTGGTCGGCGGGATGCTCCAGCCGGGCAGGACGGGTTCGAGGCGGCCCCGGTCGAGGTCGCGCTCGACATTGACCACGCTCACCGCGGCGATGCCGCGCCCGGTGATCGCGAGGCGCCGTGCGACGCTGAGGCTGTTGCAGGAGACGCGACCGCTCACGGTGACCGGTACGGTCTCGGTGCCGCGCCGGAACTGCCACGTCGTGCTCTCGGCCGCGGTGGGCATCAGGATCTCGTAACGGGCGAGGTCGCCCGGATGTTCTGGGCGTCCGTGGGCCTGAAAATAGGACGGCGCGCCGAACAGGCCGTTCTCGATGACGGCAACCTTGCGCACGATGAGGGAGGCCTCCCGCGGCGTCTCGGTAGAGATGGCGAGGTCGTAGTTCTCCCGCACGAGATCGACCTCGCTCGCGCGCAGATCGAGATGCACGTGGACGTGCTCGTGCTGCTGGGTGAAGGCGGAAACGATCTCCGAGAGGTGCCGCACCGCCCAGTAATCCATCGGCACCGCGAGCTTGATGAAGCCGGTCGGCCCCTTGGCCTGTGCGACCAGCTCGTCGAAACTGCGCTGCGCTTCCTCGACGACCCGCGTCGCCTGGGCGAGATAGGCCTCACCATAGGCTGTCAGGGCTATCTTGCGCGTTGTCCTGTCGAGGAGGCGCAGGCCGATCGCGGTCTCGAATTGCGTGATGCGGCGGGACAGTGAGGAGACCGGCATGTCGAGCGCGGCGGCCGCCTGGCTGAAACTCTGCCGCTTGGCGACCTCGACGAAGAGGGCAATGTCGCGCAAAACCTGAGGATGTGGCATCGTCGCCCCAAGCACTCCCTGGCCCCGGTCGTGCGGGCGCGATCCGCCCTCTCATCGACCGCAACCAGAGGTAGAGTTTTTGGGGGATCATTCAAGCATCTCGACAGGTTGATTACCGGAGGGCGCAGACTTGTGGTAAACGAAGTCCAGCATTGTCCTGTGTTCAATATGCCAAGATCGCGTATCGAAACTGTCAGTTTTCATATAGCGCGGAAGCTGTATGTCCGCCTGAGTGTACTTGACCGCTCCGGCCGCAGACGTCCGGAGCGCGACCGGTGTGCGGCCCTGCACCGCGATCGCTCACGGAAAAGCACGGGAAACAGCTTTCCAGAAATCGCGGTTCTCTTTGTATGACCCACCACGTTGTCTCCACGCAACTCAAGATAACTGCGTGAGAGGCTTCGATGGTGTTGCTCTACGCGTCCGCCGCTTGGTTCGGCGGTATTCTGACCGCCGCCGTCCTCTGGCCGGCCTGCGGCGCCGTCCTCGCCGTCGCGGCCGCCCCCTTCGGGGCGAGCGCGCTGACGGCCGGGACCGCAATGCTCGTCTATCTCCACCGCACGCGCCGACGGCGCGCCCGGCGCCCCGCCGGCCGCGCCGCGCAGGCGCGGTATCGCTGGCACCCTGCCCGATGAGGCCGGCGACGGCGCTGGGCGCCGCTGGCCGGTGTCAGGCTAGCCGCGGCCCTGCACCTGCGCGGCGGCGGCCTGCACGAAGGCGAGGCAGCGCTGGCGCGTCGCCGGATCCTCGATGCGGATAAAGGCCTGCAGCAGAGCCGACGCCTCGGCGAGGCTGACGGCCGCGATGTCCCGGTCCGGCGCGCCCGGATCGATGCGGCCGAGAAGTTCGGTCGCGAGGCCGAGCGCCTCCGCCACGTCGTCCAGGGTGCGCTGCGCAGCCGCGGGCAGGGAGTGGACGGACGAACGCTCGTTACTGAACTTCGAGGTCCTGGACGGTTCCGACGGTCGCGGATCATCGGTTTCGAACACGTGCAACCCTCGCTGCGATGGATCGTGGCCGAACGGACGGACAGACCGTGGCCGGACTTGCTCTGGCGAGGCATCGCGTGGACCACCGCCTCGGGCAAGGCGGATCTAGTACGCAGAACGTCCTTTCTGCGTGAGGTCTATTTCGGATTGTAACAGCGAGTTGATCGACAGCACACCTGCACGGCGCTGTCGCGGATCATCGGGAGAGCGCGGATGCGAGGTCGGACCCGGGAGGGCGCCGCAGGACCGGTCGGCGCGTACGGCATGCAGGCCGAGAGCGCCGCGGTCGTCGGGACATGGATGTGGCGGTGCGACGATCGCCACATCCTCGATTCGGGCGCCGCCGTGTTTCTCACGGGTGCCCCGGACCTTGCCGATACCGAACTCCGCGCGGAGGTGCTCGCCCGCCGCGTCCTGCTGGCGGATCGCCCGGCACTCCTCTCGGCGATGGAGCGGATGAACCGCGAATGCGGTCTAGTCGTCCTCGAATACCGCGTCTGGACACCCGAGGGCGTCCGCTGGCTGCTCAACCACGGCCGGGTCTATCCGGCGCTGCAGGGCGTGCCGGCGCACGGCCACGGCGTCCTCATCGACATCACCCACCGGAAGATGCCGCCTCCGGAACCGGATGGATCGGAAGCGTCGACGCCCTCCGCCCTCGAGCGCGCGGCGCGCCACGCGCTCGGTGCACGCGACGCGGTCGATGAGGACGGAAGCGCCTCGCTCAGGCTCCTCGTCGACATGTTCCTGCTGGAGGTCGGGCGCGTGATCGCGCGCCGGGCCGGGGTGGCGAGCGCGCACGGCCTGAACTGAGGCCTGTGCGCGAGAGCGGCGCTCGGCCGTCCCGGCAACGAAGGACTACCTGGGCGAGGCCTCCGGGTCAGGCCCCTTCGCGCCCCACGATGGGGAGAGACCTCGTCCTTTCCCGGCTCGGCAGAGCATTCACACGACCAGGGCGGACAGCTCCCACGCCGCTACGCGTCACCCAGAACGCTGGATGGCAGCGCGGAAGGCACGCGCGCATCATCCCCTCCGCGCGTGCACAGCGCTCCGACCGCATTCGAAACATCTGATTGAGTGCTACGTGATCTGGGCCTTGCTCGGATCGCGCGCCGCACAGCCGCCCGTGCGGTTGCGCCGCGCTCCGAATCCGAGCCGGATGCGCAGCGCTGGCCATCGCACCGCTGATCTTCGGTGTCTGTGACAAACGGCCCATACAGGTTCCATCTTCCTCGTGAAAAAGATCTTTCCGTCAGCGTTGCTGTCGAGGTCCGATGTCTTGCGCCAGTTGCTGCGCATGGATCAACGTTTAGCAGGCGATTTAGAATATCGGATGCTTGGCGCTGGATCGATCACCATCTTCGGCGCACTGTTGCGGGGCGTGCCGGAGCTCTTGGGGGATTGCTGATAGCGAGGCAGACATTCGACGACGCAGTCGGCGTTTCGGAAAACCCGCTGACCATCGGCGGCTATGTCTACGCACTCCGCACGAATGCAGGCGCAACCACAGGCACGCTGAACGTGCAGCGCGAACTGCTCGGCGACGCCGTGCTCGATTTGAACGCGACCGGCGGCTATCTGTCGATCGCGCAGGCCTCGGGCACCGCCTTCAATCTCAACAGCCTCGTGATCGACCGGGACGTCTCCGTTCTCGGCAACACCTTCTTCGTCGGATACCGGAACGGGGTCCCGGTCATCTCGCAGGAGGTCGGCAACCTCCTCAGCATCGGTGACCAAGCGATTTCCTTCGACACCCAATGGCAGAACCTCACCGAGGTTCGGGTCTTCGCGCGCGACGTTCTCGACGTGAATATCGGCGTCCGCTTCGCGATCGACGACGTGGTCACCACCGACGTGACGGCTCCGCTCGCGCCGACGCTGAGTGCGGGAACCGCCGCCACCGCGGATAATACGCCGACGCTGACCGGCACCGCCGAGATCGGCTCGACCGTAACGATCTCCAACGGCACCACGGCGCTCGGCACCGCGGCGGCGGGCGCGAACGGTGCCTACAGCTTCACGCCCATCCTACCGCTCGCTGATGGCACCTACAGCCTGACGGCGCGGGCGACGGATCTCAGCGGCAATGTCGGTCGCGCCTCGGCGGCGGTCGCGCTGCAGATCGACGCGACGGCGCCGCGCCCTGCAATCGGGCGTGCTGGCGCTCGGGGCATGGCTCGTCATCCGCGATCAGGCCAGCGCGGGTGTGATCATCGCCTCCTCCATCCTGGTCTCGTGGGCGCTGGCCCCGGCGGAGCTCGCCATCGCCAACTGGAAGGGCTTCGTGCAGGCCCGCCAGGCCTGGGCGCGCCTGTCGGAGCCGGTCGCCCGCATCCCAGCGCCGGGCCAGCCGCACGCCCTGCCCGCCCCCGCTCGCGAGCTCGCGGTCGAGGGCATCAGCGTGGCTCCCCCCGGCACCGTCCGGCTCGTGGTGCAGGATCTCTCCTTCGTGATGCGAGCGGGCCAGGGGCTCGGCGTGATCGGCCCCTCGGCCTCCGGCAAGTCGAGCCTGGTCCGCGCCCTTGTCGGCGTGTGGCTGCCCGGACGCGGCAAGGTGCGCCTCGACGGGGCGGCCCTGGACCAGTGGTCGAGCGCTGATCTCGGCCGTCATCTCGGCTACCTGCCGCAGGAGGTCGAGCTGTTCGCCGGCACCATCGCGGACAATATCGGCCGGTTCGAGCCGGAGCCCGATCCCGAGGCGGTGGTCGCCGCGGCGAGAGCCGCGGGCGCGCACGAGCTGATCCTGCGCCTCTCCGAGGGCTATGACACCCGCATCGGCGAGGGGGGCGCCGGCCTCTCCGCCGGGCAGCGCCAGCGGGTCGGGCTCGCCCGCGCGCTCTACCGGGACCCCTTCCTCGTGGTGCTCGACGAGCCCAACGCCAACCTCGACAACGGGGGCGAGGCCGCGCTGACTCAGGCGATCCTCGGCGTCCGCCGCCGCGACGGCATCTGCGTGGTGGTTGCCCACCGGCCGAGCGCGCTGGCGGCGGTCGACCTCGTCCTGATGATGGCCGAGGGTCGTGCCCAGGCCTTCGGGCCGAAAGACGAGGTGTTCCGGCGCGTGCTGCGCCCTGCCCCCGCACCATCGCGCAAGACTGCAGGGGAGCCCGTCCCGGCCACGGCGCCTGCACCGTTCGTGGCGCCGGCCTCCGTACTGCAGAAGATCGCCTGATGGCCGCGAGCCTGAACCCGGCGGGCGCCGTTCCGCTCGCCCTCAATCCGGCCGGTGCGCGCAACCTGGCCCTGCCTTCACCCGCCCGAAGCTCGATCCGGCGCCATCTCGCGCTCGCCCTCCGCCTGTCGGCGGCGCTGGTGCTGGGCGTCGGCGGCTGGGCCTCACTGACGCAGATTGCCGGTGCGGTGATCGCGCCGGGCCAGCTCGTCGCCTCGACGGCCTCGGCGCGGGGCAAGATCACCGAGACCCAGCTTCAGATCCTGCAGATCGACGGCGACATGCACACTGAGGTCGGCAAGGATCTCTCGGAGATCCACGCGAAATGGTCCGAACTCGTGGAGAAGCGGGTGGCGGCCGAGGATCAGCTCAAGCGCGTCGATCTGCGCGCCTCAGCACGAGACGGTGCACCAGCTCACGGTGCACACGGTCGGCGGCCTCGTCGTGTCTCAGGAGCCCGCGATGCTGGTTGTGCCCTCCGCGGACCAGCTCGCCGTCGAGGTCCGGGTCCAGCCGCAGGACATCGACAGCGTGCATCTCGACCAGCGCGCGATGCTGCGCTTCTCTGCCTTCAACCAGCGGACCACACCGGAGATCGAAGGGCAGGTCACCCGAATCTCGGCCGATGTCAGCCAGGATGCCAAGACAGGCGTGAGCTACTACACGGTGCGCATCGGCGTCGCTGAGGCGCAGAAGGACCGACTCGGTGGGGCGCGGCTGGTCCCCGGCATGCCGGTGGAGGCCTTCCTGCAGATCGGCGAGCGCTCGGTGCTGAGCTACCTGACCAAGCCGCTGGCCGACCAGATCACCGAGGCGTGGCGGGAGCGCTAGCGGGTGAAGAACTTCGGGTCGAGCGCCGACAGGGCGAGGAGCGGCGGCGGCATTACGACGCCGGCCACCCGCATCTCCCGCGCCGCCGCGCGGCAGGCCGGCTGGTCGCCGGCCGCGGCGGCCGCTTCGATGCGGGCGATCGTCGCCGGCTGCGGTTGCGGTGTCGGTGCCGCGGCACCGGGGGCCGGCGGGCTCTTCGCGGCCGCGTTGGCCTGGGCAAGAGCGGCCTTGCGATCGGTCGGCGCTGCTGCCTCGTTCTTCGTCGGACCGCTCAGACCTGAGTTCTGCTGAACGCCGCCGACCGACGAGGGCGTGCCCTGGCTCTGCCCCGACGGATTTGACACCGCCGTCGCCTGCTGCGGCGGGGTGGCGGCCGCCTGCTTGGCGGGTTCGGGCTGCTTCACGAAGGCGAGCAGTTCCTGGCACAAGTCGGCCGGCCGGCCAGTCGCCGCAGGCGCGCCCGCGGCCTCCTGCGCACGGGCGGCGCCGGCCGCCAGGAGGATGCTCGCGAGGCTCGCCGCCATCATCAGGTCGCTCACGGGCCGCTTCATCGGACAGGCTCCCTCAAAACACATCGTTTCCGGCACCGGGGTACCGCCGGCAGGCCGCTGGCAGATCTCAGGAGCGCTTCGGGTGGGACGCCGCGCCCTCGGCCTTGCCGTGGGGCTCGCCCTCGAACTCGCCGGGGGTTGGGTCGCCGTTCCAGCGCGGCCCGACAAGGTTCGTTCCGGGTTCGGACACCCGGGCGCCCGAGGTCGCGAAGGCCTGGTAGGCGAACTTCTGGTTGCTCGTCAGGGCCAGCATGGCTCCCACCCCGAGCAGGAGGGCGGCGACCACGGCGGCGATAAAGGCTTTCATCGATGCAGTTCCCGATCGGGGCTTGAGACCACGTGCTGCGGTGCCGCCGCGCTCACTCGGCCGGTGCTGGGCGGCCGCCGAGCTGCGGACCGCTCGCGGTGCGCGCCTGCTCCTTCTCCACCCAGAGGTCGTGGTGCGCGCGCGCCCAGGCGAGATCGACCTTGCCGCTGCCCATCGCGTCGTAGGCGCCCTTCATACCGAGCGTGCCGATGTAGATGTGGGCGAGGATGCCGGCGATGAACACGATCCCGATCAGGGAGTGGATCACCTGCATGATCTGCATCCCGTTGATGTCGACGAGCGCGAAGGGGAAGAGCATCATCAGGCCGGTGACGCCCATCGCCGCGCCGAAGCTCGCGACCATCCAGAACACGCCCTTCTGGCCCGCGTTGAAGCGGCCGGCATGCGGGTGCTTGTGGCCGATGATGCCACCGCCGGCCTTGATCCACTCCCAGTCGATGCGGTTCGGGATGTTGTCGCGGATCCAGACGACGAACATCATCACCACGCCGAACATGAACGGCCAGGCGAGGTAGACGTGGCTGTACTTGGCCCACTGGGCGAGGGCGCCGAAGGCGTCGGGCCCGATCAGCGGCATCAGCAGGCGCTTGCCGAAGATGTAGTTCAGACCCGACAGCGACAGGATGATGAAGCACACCGCCGTCATCCAGTGCGTGAAGCGCTCGAAGGCGTTGAAGCGCAGGATCTTGCGACCCGATTCCTGGCTGTGCTCGGTGATGATCCGGCCGCGCCAGAGGAAGAAGACGGCCAGCGCGCCGAGCATGCCGAGGATGGCCAGCGCCCCGATCCAGGGCAGCCAGCCCTCGCGGAACATCTGGTACTCGCGGCCCTGCGGCTGGATCAGGTTGGCGGCCTTGCCGTCCGGAATGCTGATCCGGCCCGAGATCTTCGGGGCCTGCTTGAACAGGAACTCCTCGTTGACCGAATCCGCAGTCGGCCGCGCACCCATCGGGTTCTGGCCGTCGGCCTGGATGGGGTTCTGCGCGTGCGCCAACCCGGCGACACCCGGCGCCGCCCACAGCGTCGTCGCCAGCAGGAGGGTGCTGAGAAGCGTCAATGCCCGCCGCATCGGCGTTCCTTTCAGGTCGAGGGATGGGCGCCGCGGCTCACGCCGCGGCGCCGGGTTCCGCGTCAGATCGCGATGGTCTCGCGGTAGGCCGTCTTCCAGCCCCAGGCGCCGGAGCCGTAGCCGCGCTTGATCACCCGCTGCTTGTAGATCTCGGCGATCATTTCGCCGTCGCCCGCGAGCAGCGCCTTGGTCGAGCACATCTCGGCGCAGAGCGGCAGCTTGCCCTCGGCCAGGCGGTTCGAGCCGTACTTCTCGTACTCGGCGGTCGAGAAATCGGGCTCAGGGCCGCCGGAGCAGTAGGTGCACTTGTCCATCTTGCCGCGCGAGCCGAAATTGCCGACGCGCGGATACTGGGGCGCACCGAACGGGCAGGCGTAGAAGCAGTAGCCGCACCCGATGCAGATGTCCTTCGAGTGCAGCACCACCGCGTCGGCCGTGGTGTAGAAGCAGTTCACCGGGCACACCGCCGCGCAGGGCGCGTCGGTGCAGTGCATGCAGGCCATCGAGACAGAGCGCTCGCCGGGCTTGCCGTCGTTCAGCGTGACGACGCGGCGCCGGTTGATGCCCCAGGGCACCTCGTGCTCGTTCTTGCAGGCCGTGACGCAGGCGTTGCACTCGATGCAGCGATCCGCGTCGCAGAGGAATTTCATGCGGGCCATGGTCGGGTCGCTCCTCTCAGGCCGCCTGAATCTGGCACAGGGTGCACTTCGTCTCCTGCATGCCCGTGACAGGATCGAAGCCGTAGGTGGTGACGGTGTTGACGCTCTCGCCGAGCACGACCGGGTCGGTGCCCTTCGGGTAATAGTCGCGCATATCCTTACCCTGGTACCAACCGGAGAAGTGGAAGGGCATGAAGGCCACGCCCTTGCCGACGCGGTCGGTGACCAGCGCCTTCACCTTGGTCTTGGCGACGTTCTCGGGGCCCGTGACCCAGACCCACTGGCCGTCCTTGATGCCGCGCTCGGACGCGTCGCCGGTGTTGATCTCGACGAACATGTCCTGCTGCAGTTCGGCCAGCCACGGATTCGAGCGGGTCTCCTCGCCGCCGCCCTCGTACTCGACGAGGCGACCCGAGGTGAGGATGATCGGGAAGTCCTTGACGACGTTCCGATCGACCGCCGCCTTCTGCACCGAGAAACCGATATTCGGCACGCGCAGCTGCCGCTCGTCCGGCCGGGTCGGGTACTTGGCGACGAGGTCGGGCCGCGGCGAGTAGATCGGCTCGCGGTGGACCGGCACCGGGTCGGGCAGATTCCAGGCATTCGCCCGGGCCTTGCCGTTGCCGAAGGGCGTGACGCCGTGCTCCAGGCAGACGCGCTGGATACCGCCGGAGAGGTCGGTCGCCCAGCTGACCGTGTCGGGCTTCTCGCCGCCGATCTTCAGGATCGTGGCGAGCTCGTCCGCGGTCAGGTCCTTGTCCCAGCCGAGCTTCTTGAACACCCCGAAGGTGAACTCCGGGTAGCCGTCCGTGAGATCGGAGCCCTTCGAGAAGGAATCCTCGGCGAGCAGGGTCGCGCCGTTGCGCTCGGTGCCGAAGCGGGCGCGGAAGGTTCCGCCGCCCTCCTTCACGTGCATCTCGGTGTTGTAGAGGATCGCCGAACCGGGGTGGCGCAGCTCCGGCTTGCCCCAGCACGGCCAGGGCAGGCCGTAATAGTCGCCGCCGACCTCCGGATCGTCCTTGGGCGCGCGCAGCGTCACGAGGTCGAACTTGTGCTGGTTGCGCATGTGCGCCTTCAGGCGCTCCGGCGACTGCCCGCAATAGCCGGTCGACCAGCCGCCGCGGTTGATCTCCCGCAGGATGTCCTCGGCATCCGGGACGCCGTCGACGACCTTGATGTTCTTGCAGAGCTTGTCGGCGAAGCCGAGCTTTTCCGCGAGGCGGTAGAGCACCTCGTAGTCGTTCTTCGACTCGAAGGCCGGCTGAACGATCTGCTCGCCCCACTGGATCGAGCGGTTCGAGGCCGTGCGCGAGCCGTCCATCTCCAGCGAGGTGCAGATCGGCAGCAGGTAGGTGTTGTCCTGCCGGGCATCGAGCGCTGCGAAGGTGGTGGGATGGGGGTCGGCCACCACCATCAGCTCGAGCTTGTTCATGCCCTCGATCGCCTCGGGCAGGCGGGTGACCGTGTTGCCGCCGTGGCCGAAGATCATGAAGGCCTTGAGCGGGCTGCGCTGGTCGATCTGCTCTGGCGGCAGGTTGACGGCGTCGAACCAGCGCGTGGACGTGATGCCGGGCGCCTCCATGTTCTCCTTGCGCGTCCGGCCCTTGCGGCCGCCCGTCGCCGGAACCTCGTCGAAGCGCGACTGCAGCCACTCGTAGGGCACGTCCCAGACGCGGGCCCAGTGCCGCCAGCCGCCCTCGACGAGGCCGTAGTAGAGTGGCAGCGTCGTCACATCGAGGCCGAGATCGGTCGCGCCCTGCACGTTGGTGTGGCCGCGGAAGATGTTGGCGCCGGTGCCGGGCTTGCCGACGTTGCCGGTGGCCAGGCACAGGATGCAGAGCGCGCGCACGTTCGCCGTGCCGACCGTGTGCTGGGTCGCGCCCATGCACCAGATCAGCGTGGCGGGCTTCTCCTTAGCGAACTTCTCCGCCACGCGCCGCAGCTGCTCGCCCGGCACGCCCGAGACGCGCTCGACCTCGTCGGGCGTCCACTTGGCGACCTCCTTGCGGACGTCGTCCATCGCGTAGACGCGCTTGGCGATGAAGTCCTTGTCCTCCCAGCCGTTCTGGAAGATGTGCCAGAGGATGCCCCAGACCACCGGGATGTCGGTGCCGGAGCGGATGCGCACGTACTCGGTGGCGTGCGCCGCCGTGCGGGTGAAGCGCGGATCGATGACGATCATATTGGCGCGGTTGATCTCCTTGCCGGACAGCACGTGCTGCATGGAGATCGGGTGCGCCTCGGCGGGGTTGCCGCCGAGGATGATCATCGTCTTGGCGTTGCGGATGTCGTTGTAGGAGTTCGTCTGGGCGCCGTAGCCCCAGGTGTTGGCCACGCCCGCGACCGTCGTCGAGTGGCAGATGCGGGCCTGATGGTCGACCGAGTTCGTGCCCCAGAGAGCACCGAACTTGCGCATCAGGTAGGCGGCTTCGTTGGTGAACTTCGCCGAACCCAGCCAGTAGACGGAATCGGCGCCGTTCTTCTCACGGATCGCCTGGAGCTTATCGCCGATCTCGTCGATCGCCTGCTCCCAGGAGACCCGCTTCCACTGACCGCCCTCGAGCTTCATCGGGTACTTGAGGCGGCGGTCCGACGAGACCAGCTCGCGGATCGCCGCGCCCTTGGCGCAGTGCGTGCCGCGGTTGATCGGGCTCGCCCAGGACGGCTCCTGGCCGACCCAGACGCCGTTCACGACTTCGGCCGTGACCGTGCAGCCCACCGAGCAGTGGGTGCAGACGTTCTTCTTGATCACCGTGTCGGGGCCGACCGCGGACGAGCCGGCGGCCTCCGCCCGGCGCACGGCGCCGAGCTGAATCGTGCCGGCGGCGGCCAGCGCCCCGGCCGTCAGGCCGGACCGGCGCAGGAAGGCGCGCCGGTCGAGCACGCCCGAGGCCAGGCCCGCGGCGACCGCCTGGTGCTTGCTGCGGCTCGCCTCGCCGCTCTTACGCTTCGTCAGCATGGCAGACTCACTTCGTGCCCGGAGCGGGATCGGGGTTCTTCAGGAGCGTCTCGTAGCCGTTGGTCCGGTAGAACGCCTTCACGTGGTCGCTCTCCCGGTAGCGGGCCTTGGTCTCGGCATTGCCGGGATCGTAGGCCTGCGCCTCCGTCGCGCTCATCGGGGAGGCGACCGCGGCCGCCGCCGCCACGGTGCTGCCGCCCAGCGCCCGGAAGAACTGGCGACGACCGAGTGTCTTCGGATCCTGTCGCATCGATCCATCTCCTAGAGTGGCGCGTGCCCGCGAGGACAACGCGCCGCGATCCCATTCGTATCAAGCCCGGGGCGAGCGCCCCGAGCCGCCGTCACGCATCCATCCGGAAGGCTTCCGCCTCCACCTCAAGGAAGACGCGGCCGAGCCCGCCGACCGCGCGGTAGAAGCGGGCAGACTTCGCCCGTTCGAGGTCTGCGAAGAGGCGGGGTGCCCAGGGCGCGACGTGCCGGTCGAAGAAGCGCCTCGCGGCACCATTCTCCGCCCCGAACCGTCCGGCCGCGAGCCCCGCCATGATCTCCAGCAGGAATGCGAGGTGGTCCTCCGGCTCGCTCATCCCCTCGACCCGGGTCAGCCCGAGCGCGGCGAGATCCTCGCGCACCCGCGCGAGGGGACGCTCGTTGAGAAAACCGGTGAGGTAGTAGGAGGCGTAAGGCAGAAGCTCGCCCCGCCCGACCCCGATGAAGAGTTCGAAGAACTCGCGCTCGACAGCTCCGGCATCCGTGGCCGCCGCCGCGCGACGCAGCTCCGCGGTCGCGGCGCCGAGTGCCCCCTCCCCCGGACCGAGCGCCGCGAGCCCGTCGAGCAGGGCCTGCGCCGGCGCGCGGCCCAGCAGCAGCGCGAGCAGGTCGTAGTGCTCGGCACGCACCACGTCGATCTCATCGACGGGCGCGCCACCACCGGACGCTCCAGCCAACGGACCTTCCAACGCAGACGCCACCGAACTCATCGGCCTCCCCGACCCCGCCTCAGGAGCGGTACTTTAGAGTGGTCTTAAAAAGCATTTGTATCGCCCGCAACTGAAATTTGGCCTTCTCAAGCCGGCTTCGCACCGCCGTGTCGTCGCAGCCGCGGTCCGGGTGCCGCGGCGGAATCCGAGGCGCGCTGCGGGGCCGGGGTAATGGGCTCAATCTCCGCTGATGCGGGGGACGGAGGAGCGTCCGGAAGGGGCGACGCCTGCACCGACGCCTGCACCACCAGCGTGGGGCGCCCGGGCTCCTCCGTCGGCGGCTCCGCATCGGGAACGATGGCCGCATCCGGGTCCACGGCCTCCGGCGGTGACGGGCTCTCGTCGGCCGCGGGCTCTGCGGCCTCCGCCGGCAGTCCGCCCACGATCTTGCGCAGCATCGCCTGCACGTCGTCGCTCGGCAGGAGGGGACCGAGCCCCGGCACGCCGCCGGGACTGTTCCAGTCGTAGGCGTATTCCCGCGCCTCGCTGACGAAGTCGCGGATGGCCGGATCGATCGACCACATCCGCCGCAGCGCGGCGTTGCGCAGTGCCGCAGGGACGCCTGCCCGGAGGAACGGGGTGAGATCGCTCTCCCGCGTGAGCGCGTTCAGGTCGGGAAGCTCCGGCACCGGATCGGCGGGCTCCGCCGGATCGCCCGCGACACGCTTAGCGGCGGCCTCGGGCGGAGCCGACGCCGCGTTCACGATCCCCTCCGAGTCGTCGCGCTCGGCAGCGCCCGCGGCAGCGGCCGTGTCCTCGCCCACCGCTGCGTTCGCGGACGGTTCGAGGCCGCGATCGGTGGCGCGCTCGGCTGCCCGAACCGCGCGCTTGCGGCGGGTCCAGCGGGAGAGGAAGCCGTCGCTCATTCGGATCTCCCGCGCTGGGTCGGCGCGCGGTGGGCGAGCGCTTCGGGGTCGGCGCGGTCGCGCTTGCGCTTCTCGAACTTGCGCTCGATGTGGAAGGCCTCGAAGAAGGCGAGCAGCTTCGCCTGCACCTCGGGCGGCATCGGGACCGCCTCGACGATCTCACCGATGCCCTCGGCCATCGACTCGCCCTCGTAGGGATCGGCGGTCACGCTGGCGACAGCGTAGGCGTCCTCGCCCGTGTCGCGCAGCGCCACCCATAAGGAGGGCCGACCGGAGACGAGATTGTCGCGGTAATGCGCGGTCTCGGCCGGGTGCAGCGTGACCTCGTAGGAGCCCGCGTAGAAGGTCGCCTCGTCCTCGGTTTCGGAGAGCTTCGTGCCCGGAGCCGCGGCCGGCGCCGCCGGCAGGGCCTCGACCGGTAGCCAGGCATGGTCGGCCCACGGACCCTTCAGGCGCCGCCGCGCCACGATGATGCCGACCTCGAACCGATCCTCGGGCATTGCGCAGACCTCAACCGCTATGAGTGGGTGATGTAGGATCACCGGGACGCGATCGCTTGCCCCCGCTGGCCCGGACACCTCCACGTCGCTCCAAGGGGGCGGGCCGGCGGTGCCTGATCCGGTCGTCAGCCGGCCTCGCGGCCGCCGGCCAGAGGCAAGCCGACCACGAGGTTGTGCGGCTTCAGCTGCAGCGTCTTGTCCTGGGGCGAGGCGAGGAGAAGATAGACTGGTCGCGTGCCCACCGAGGGCTCGACCTGTGCAGGGTCCTCGAAGACGAGGCTGAAGGCGGCGAGCATCCGCGCCCGCGCCGCGGCATCGAGCGCCTCGCCGCGCCAGAGCGCGTTGCCGATGCGGGTGCCCTCGGCGTCGAGCCCGACGAACCAGCGCCAGTCGGGATCCTCCAACCGGTCGAGCGGCGTGACCCGCACCTCGGCGTTCAGCAGGTGGCGCACGAAGATCTCGATCACCCGCGCGAGCCCCGCGCGGCCCTGCGACCCGGCGAGGTCGAGCGCCATCGTGAAGGCGTCCGACCGGCTCCAGTAGGTCCAGGCATTGGCCTCGCCGAGGACGTCGAGTTCGTTGGCGGCCTCCTTGCCCAGCATCGCCACGAGCGGCGAGAGCGGCGCGGATCCTTCCCGGGCGGCGATCACCTCGGCGTCGGCCAGCAGCACACGCCCCTCGTGGAAGCTGACCCGCTGAGGCCGGAAGAACAGCTCGCCCGCCCGCAGCACGAAGGGGTCGTCGCAGCCGTCGAGGGCGTTGCGCAGGATCAGGTGCACGAGTTGGTTCAGGAACAGCGAGGGCACGCCCTGCAGGTTGCCGCGCGCCAGCGACAGGTAGGCGGCCTCGACCGAGCGGGCCTTGAGCAGACGATCCCGGAAGGCGAGGATCACCTCCCAGTTCTCGCGCGCGTCCGCATCGGCGATCGCCGCGATCTCGTGCGCCGCGACCGGGCGGCGCGGCTCGGCCTTCAGGCCTGCGTAGAGCGTGCGCTCGGCCGCGCAGGCCTCGTCCGGCGGCACGAGCTCGGGCCGCGCCAGGTAAGCGAGGATCAGCTCGTCCGTGACCGCGAGGCCGCCCCCCGCGGTCCGCTGCGTGAGATGATGGCCGCTCGAGACCCAGAACTCGGTCATGATCCTCGGCGCTCCGCCGGTTTGCCGCGCAGGAGGCCGACGAGATCGGCCCGCTCCTCGGGCTCTTCGGCATCGGTCTCGACGAAGTGGAAGGCGCGCCCGTGCAGCCGGTCCGAGCCGGGGCGCTGGTGCAGGGTGCGGAACTCCTCGCGGATCTCGCCGCCCTCCGCGGCACGGTGCATCGCCACCACGCTGCCGACCGGCAGGTTGCACAGCGAGGCCGCCACGTCGATCTCCTCGCGCGCCGCGGCGCGGGCCGTCTCCCCATCCGGCGCGCCGAAGCGTGTCAGGATATGAGCGGCCAACGCCTCCACCGCCGCGTCGCGCTCCGCCTCGCTCGCCTCGCTCACCACGATCAGCGTCGAGAAGCCCAGCGACGTGATCCCGACGAAGCCGGAGCGGAAGGCCACGCGCGCTTTCGGACCGAGCGCCGCGAGGTCGGTGTCGAAGAACAGGAACGAGCCCGTCACCGCCCATTCACCCGGCTCGGCGGCGTTCTCGAACACGAAGGTGTCGGAGGGATCGAGCCGCAGTGTCCTCGGAAGCTTCAGGCTCACAGGCGGACCCCTCCGGTCCCCGCATCGCGCCAAGCCGGTGCCAGGAGGGCCGCGATCAGGGGGACGCGCTCCGCGCTGCCGTCAGCGCGCACCAGCCGGGCCCCGTCGCCGTCGAGCGCGAGGCTCCGGCGCTCGTCCTCCAGGCGGCCGAGGTAGCGAGCCGCGAGACGGTCGAAACCGTCCTCGCGCCAGACCTCGAACGCTTTGGTGAGGTGGCGCGCGAAGCTCTCCGCGACGGGACCCTGCAGGTCGGGCGGGAAGCCCTCCTCGTCCAGGGCGGTCGATTCGGGCGTCAGTCCTGGATCGCCCGCGGCGGCCTTCGAGACGATCAACGTGGCGGAGAAGACGAGCCAGTCCGGCACCGCTTCCTCGGCGCAGCCCTCGGGCCAGCCCAGGCGTCCGCCGCCGAGGCGTGCGCCGTTGAACGTCAGGGTGCCGGGCCAGACGATCCGCACCGGAATCTCCGGCGGTCCGAAGATCCCGACGGCGTCGGCGAGGGCTGCCATGCCGGCGAAGAAGGCGCGCCGCGCCGTGCGCAGGGGCTCGTCCGGGGCCAGCACCACCGCGAGGTCGAGGAGGTCCGCACGGCTTCCGAGCACCAGGGTCGCGGCCTCCGCCTCGCCCGCGCCCGCAAGCCGGCACGCCGCCGCGTGGGCATCGCCCGCGACGGTCAGGCCGCTGAAGCCCGGGGGCAGGATCAGGCCGGCGCGCGGCATGGGATCGGGCGGCGCGGTGGAGGATGCGCTTCCTGGCGTCGTCGGTGGCATCGTCTGCTGCATGGCGTGGGTCCGGCCGGACCGGCGAGGACGAGAGGGGGCCTGCGCCCGCATGTCGGCTCGTCGTTTAGAATGCTTCGCGTATAAGGGGCATCCCCTTTCGCGCGAAGGGGCCCGTGTGTCACGTCTCGTCCCAGGTTCATCCGTGTCCGACCGTCTCATCCTCGCCTGCTCCTGCGAGCGGACGATGCCCCTCGACGCAGCCGCCATCGGCCGGGGCTGCGGCGGTCGCGTCGCCACTGCCGACCAGCTCTGCGGCCGCGACCTCGACCGCTTCCGCGAAGCCCTGGAAGCGGGCGGGCCGGTAACGGTCTCCTGCACGCTCCAGGCGCCGCTCTTCGACGAGGTGGCGGAGGAGATGGCGGCCGAGGACCGCGTCGCCTACGCCAAGATCCGGGAGAGCGCCGGCTGGTCGTCGGAGGCCGCCGCCGCGGGACCGAAGATGGCGGCGCTCCTCGCCGCCGCGTCCGAGCCGGTGCCGGCCGCTGGGACCGTGCCGCTGGAGAGCCGCGGCGTTGCGCTGATCTACGGGCGCGACGCGGTCGCGGTCGAGGCCGGGCAGCGGCTCGCCGAGCATCTCGACGTCACCGTGCTGCTGAGCCGGCCGGGCGAGGTCGCGCCGCTCCTTCGCAACACCTTCCCGGTGTTGCAGGGGACGATCCGGGGCGCGAAGGGGCATCTCGGCGCGTTCGAGCTGCGCATCGACGACTACGCCGTGCCCGCGCCCTCCTCGCGCACGCACCTCGTCTTCGGACAGGCGCGAAACGGCGCCGTCTCGACCTGCGACCTCGTGCTCGACCTCTCGGGGGGCACGCCGCTCTTCCCGGCCCACGACGTCCGTGCCGGCTATCTGCGCGCCGACCCGCGCGACCCCGCCGCGGTCGAGCGGCTGGTGATGCAGGCCTCGCACCTCGTCGGCGAGTTCGACAAGCCGCGCTTCGTCGACTTCCACGCCGCGCTCTGCGCCCATTCGCGCTCGCGCATCACCGGCTGCACGCGCTGCCTGGAGGTCTGCCCGACCGGCGCGATCACCTCGGCGGGCGATACGGTGGCCATCGATCCGCATGTCTGCGCGGGCTGCGGCAGCTGTGCGGCGGTCTGCCCCACGGGCGCCGCCGCCTACGCCCTGCCCCCGGCCGACGCGCTGATGCGGCGCCTGCGCAGCCTGATGAAGGCCTATCGGGACGCGGGCGGGGCACGCGCGCTCGTCCTCTTCCACGACGGCGATCACGGCGAGCCGCTGATCGATGCGCTCGGCCGCTACGGCGACGGGCTGCCGGCCCACGTTCTGCCGATGCAGGTCAACGAGGTCACTCAGATCGGTCCGGAGGCGATCGCGGCCCTGTTCGCCTACGGGGCGGCGGGCGTCCGCGTGCTGACCCGGGCCCGCCCCAAGCATGATCTGGCGCCCCTCCACCGCACCCTCGACCTCGCCGACACCCTGGCGCGGGCCCTGGGCTACGGCCCGGAGACCGGCGCGGCGCTCGTCGCGACGCTCGAGACCGACGATCCGGACGCGCTGGGCGAGGCGCTCCGTGCGGCGCCGCTCGGGACCCCGACCGCGAACCCGGCCGGCCTCGTGCCCGAGGGGGCCAAGCGCGCGGTGCTGCGGCAGGCCTTCCGGGAGATGCATGTCGCGGCCCCCGCTCCCGTCGCCCGGGTCCCGCTCGCGGCGGGCGCGCCCTTCGGCGGCCTCGATTTCCGCACGCAGGACTGCACGCTCTGCCTCTCCTGCGTGAGTGCCTGCCCGACCCACGCACTCACCGACAGCGCCGACAAGCCGCTCCTCGGTTTCGAGGAGAGCCTGTGCGTGCAGTGCGGCCTCTGCGCCGCGACCTGCCCGGAGGACGTGATCTCGCTGATCCCGCAGGTGGATTTCGAGGCCTGGTCGGCACCCCGGCGCGTCGTGAAGGAGGAGGAGCCCTTCTGCTGCACGGTCTGCGCCAAGCCCTTCGGCACGCGCGCGACGATCGAGCGGGTGATCGAGCGCCTGGCCGAGAAGCACTGGATGTTCACCGGCCCGGCCGGGGCGGAGCGCGTCCGCTCGCTGACGATGTGCGACGATTGCCGCGTCGAGGCGGCGCTCAACCAGGGCTTCGACCCGCACGCGGCGCCCGAGCGCGCCAAGCCGCGCACGAGCGAGGACTACTTCCGCGAGCGCGCCGACAGCTAGGGCAGGCGCGTCGCCTTCTCCAGGAAGCGGACCAGCGCCTCCCGGTCGGCGGCGCTGCCGATGGTCTGCTCGGGCATCTTCGTGCCCGGCGTGTAGCGGGCCGGGCCGACCTCGAAGAGGCGCGCCACGGTCTCGGGCGTCCAGACGATGTCCAGGCGCTTCAGCGGCTCGGAGTAGCGGTAGTCCGGCAAGCTGGCGATGCGGCGGCCGAACAGGCCGGAGAGCGTCGGGCCCGCGCGGGTGCCCTCGCCCGGCGTCAGGGTGTGGCAGGCGACGCAGGCCCCGAACACCTCCGCACCCCGGTCGCCGTGATAGGCCGCCAGCGGATCGCCCGGGCGCGGCATGGCGAGCGCCCCGATCGGCTCGCCGCTCCGCGCGTCCCAGCGCCGCACGAGCCGGTCGCCGCCGCCCGTGACGAGCTCGCGCCCGTCCGGCCGCCAAGCGACCGACCAGACCGGCAGGCCCGGCCCGACGAGCCGCAGCAGCACGCGGGCCGTCTCGCGCTCGACCACCGCCACGGTCCCGCCGGCGGTCGCCGCCGCGACGCGCGTTCCGTCGGGCGACGGCGCCAGTGCGATCACGGGCTGCGGCCCGAGTTCGACGGTGGCACGGACCGTCCCGTCCGTCCGCAGGAAGCGCAGGGTCGCGTCCGCGCCGGCCGCCGCGATCTCCCCGTCCGCCGTCACCGCGAGCGCGCTGAGCGCCGTGGGCAGCGTGGCGATGGTGAGGGAGGTCCCGTCGCGCGGCCAGACCCGCACGGTCGCGTCGGCGCCCGCCGTCACCGGCCGCCCGTCGGCCAAGAAGGCGATCGCGTTGACGTTGCCCCGATGCCCCTCCAGCACACGGGGGTCTCCCCCGCCGAGCGGCCAGACCCGCGCCGTCCCGTCCCAGGAGGCGGACGCGAGCGCGGTACCGTCCGCCGACACCGAGAGGCCCGCCACCGGCCCGGAATGCCCGTCGAGCACCTGTTCCGGCTCCGCGCGCCCGAGCCGCCAGAGGGCGATGCGCCCGTCCTCCGAGGCGCTGGCGAAGCGCCCGTCGGGCAGCGCCGCGACGGCGTTCACGGCGCCCTCGTGGAAGCGCAGCACGCCCAGCGCCGCGCCGGTGTCGAGGCCCCACAGGATCGCCGACTGGTCGAAACTGCCGGAGATGGCCAGTCGCCCGTCCGGGCTCAGGGCGAGGGCGCGGACCGGTCCCCCGTGCCCCCGCATCTGGGCCGAGGCCGGGATGGGCAGAGCTAGGAGCAGAACGATGGGCAGGGCGGCAAGCAACCCGGCCAGCAGCTGGCCGGGAAGCCGGTGGAGACACGTCATGGGGGCTGATCCTCGGTCCAGCGGGCGGACCATAGCCGAGCCGCGGTCGAGATGTCGCCATCACGCGACCTGCGGTTCTCCGACGCGCGCTACGCAAGACCTTGATCCGCGCCCGAGGATGACGCATCGCTCCAGCGATGACGCGCGCCGGAACACCCTTGCCGCCGAGCCCGCCGCCGACCGCATCCCGCCTCGGGTGCGGGCGCGGATGAGCCGGCCCGCCTCCGCGGCGCTGATGCCGCTCGGGGACGCGCTCGGCCTGCTCGGCGCCGCCGCCAAGCCTGTCGCGGAGCGGCTTCTCCCGCTCGGGGCCGCGCGCGGCAGAATCTCCGCCGGTGCAGTCGGTGCCCTGCGCCCGCTGCCCGCCTGCCTCGTGGCTGCGCGTGACGGTTATACGGTGGATGCGGTCGCGATCGGCGGTGCCTCGCCCTACGCGCCGGTGCCGCTGTCACACGGATCTGCCTGGATCGAGGCGGGCGATGCGCTGCCGCCCGGCGCCGATGCAATCCTGCCGCCGGAAGGTCTGGAGGAGTACGGCGCCGTGGTGGATGTCGCCCCCCGGGAAGGCACCCGTGGGCCTGGCGACGATTTGGCGGCGGGCGAGCGCCTGCTCGTGGCGGGTGAGCGGATCGGGCCCCTCCAAATCTTGGCCCTGGCGATGGCCGGCTTAGACTCCGTCGCGGTCCGCGTGCCCCGCCTGCGCCTCGTCGTGACGGGCTCCGCGACGCCGGACGGCCTGTCGCCGCTCCTGACCGCCCTGATCGAGGACAGGGGCGGCGAGGCAGAGCGCGTTGCCGTCCCGGACGACGAGGAGGCAATCGCCTGCGCCATCCGCGCGGGCGAGGCCGACGCGGTACTCGTCCTCGGCGGGAGCGGGTACGGCCGCACCGACCGGAGCGCCGCGGGACTTGCCCGCGCGGGATGGCTCCACGTCCAGGGCATCGCCCTGCGGCCCGGCGAGACCGCCGCCCTCGGCGAGGCAGCGGGCCGGCCTGTGCTGGTCCTGCCGGGGCGACCCGAGGCGGCGTTCGCGGCGTTCCTGGCGCTCGGAACCCCGCTCCTCGCGCGCCTTGGAGGGACGCGCGAGGCGCCGGGCATGCCGGCCACGCTCCTGCGCAAGATCGCCTCCGTCATCGGTCTGGCCGAGATCGTCTTCGTCCGCCGTCATCCAGAGGGCGTCGAGCCGCTCGGCGGTTTCGAGCTGCCCCTGCGCCGGCTCCTCCAGGCGGACGGGTTCGTGCTGGTGGCGCCCGAACGCGAGGGCCATCCCGCCGGCGATCAGGTCGAGGTCCGACCGCTATGAAGTCCGACGATCCGGCCGCCTTCGCCGAGCGGCTCGCCGCCGCATCGCGCCAGGAGCAGTTCCTCACCGTGATGAGTCGGGAGGCGGCGCTCGACGCCTTCCGGGCCGCCGTGCCGCACGCGGCTCTGCCGGCCGAGTCCGTGCCGCTGGCCGAGGCGCCGGGACGGGTGCTCGCCAGCGACGTCGCCTCTCCGATCGACGTGCCGCCCTTCGACCGCGCCCTCGTCGACGGTTTCGCGCTGCGGGCCGTCGACGTCGAGGGGGCAGGCCCCGCAAGCCCGCGCCGCCTCGCCCTCAATCGGGAGATTCTCGCCTGCGGGGTTGCGCCGTCCCTGCCGGTTGATCCCGGCACGGCCACGCCGATCGCCACCGGCGGTATGATTCCGCGCGGGTCCGACGCCGTGGTGATGGTCGAGCAGACCGAGTTCGACGGCGCGGCGCTCGCCATCGACGTCGCCGCCGCGGTGCGGCCCGGCCAGTTCGTCGGCTATGCCGGCGCCGACATGGCGGCGGGCGAGACGGTGCTGCGCCGGGGCACGGTGATCACGGCCCGTGAGGTCGGCATGCTGGCCGCCTGCGGCCTCTCCACCGTGGCGGTGGTGCGGCGCCCGAAGGTCGCGGTCCTCTCGACAGGCGATGAACTGGTGGCACCGGGCGAGCGCCTGCGGCCCGGCGCGATCTACGATTCGAACGGGGCGATCGTGGCGGCGTCCGTGGCGGAGAACGGCGGCGAGCCCGCGCGGCTCGGCATCGTGCGCGACGACGAGGCGGCGCTGGAGGAAGTGCTGCGAGGCGCCCTGCGCGATCACGATCTGGTCGTGCTCTCGGGCGGCACCTCCAAGGGCGCGGGAGACGTCTCGCACCGCATCCTGTCGCGGCTGGGCGCCCCCGGCATCCTCGTGCACGGCGTCGCCCTCAAGCCCGGCAAGCCCCTCTGCCTCGCCGCCGCGCAGGGCAAGCCGATCGTCGTCCTGCCGGGCTTTCCGACATCGGCGATGTTCACCTTCCACGATTTCGTGGTGCCGCTCGTGCGGGCGCTCGCCGGACTGCCGCCGCGCGAGGAGGAAACCGTCGAGGCGATCCTGCCGCAGCGCCTGTCCTCGGAACTCGGCCGCACCGAGTTCGTGATGGCCTCGCTCGTGCGCGGACCGCAAGGGTTGGCAGCCCTCCCCCTGCCGAAGGGGTCGGGCTCGGTCACCGCCTTCTCGCAGGCGGACGGCTTCTTCGCGGTGCCGGCCGCCCGCGCCGGGATGGAGGCGGGCGAGACCGTTCCGGTGTTGCGCTTGGGCGCCGGCGTGCGCCCGCCGGACCTCACCATCGTCGGCAGCCACTGCGTCGGACTCGATCGCGTGGTCGGGCTCCTGGCCGAGCGCGGCTACCGTGCGCGGACCATGTGGGTCGGCTCGGCAGGCGGCCTCGCGGCTCTGCGCCGGCACGAGTGCGATCTTGCCGCTATGCACCTCTTCGACCCCGCGAGCGGCCGCTACAACGCCCCCTTCCTTGACCCCGGCATGGCGCTGATCCCCGGCTGGCGCCGCCTGCAGGGTGTGGTCTTCCGCGCCGGGGATCCGCGCTTCGAGGGCCGAGAGGCCGCGGAGGCGGTGGCCGCCGCGCTCGCCGATCCGAAGGCCGTGATGGTCAACCGCAACGCAGGATCGGGGACCCGTCTTCTCGTCGACGGTCTCCTGAACGGGACCCGGCCGGCCGGGTTCTGGAACCAGCCGCGCTCACACAACGCCGTCGCGGCCGCCGTGGCCCAGGGCCGGGCCGATTGGGGCGTCGCGATCGCGAGCGTCGCGGAGGCCTACGGCCTCGGCTTCCTGGCCCTGACCGAGGAGCATTACGACCTCGCCTGCCGTGAATCCGCGCAGCGGAGCCCGGCGCTCGCCGCCTTCCTCGATCTTCTCCACACGCCGGAGGCTGACGCCACACTGCGCGATCTCGGCTTCGTCCCGGCCGAGCACGCGCCGAGGAGCCCGACATGAGCGGCTTGCGAGTCATCGGGCTCGCCGGCTGGAGCGGCGCCGGCAAGACCACTTTGCTCGCCAAGCTCATCCCGCTGCTGGTCGGGCGCGGCGTGCGGGTCGCGACTCTGAAGCATGCCCACCACGCCTTCGATCTCGATCATCCAGGCAAGGATTCCCACATCCACCGGCAGGCGGGCGCCAGCGAGGTCATCGTCTCGTCCTCCCGCCGCTGGGCCCAGATCCGCGAGGTGGCGGAGGGCGAGGAAGCCGTGCTCGCCGACCTGCTGCGCCGCCTGGCGCCCGAGGGGCTCGCCATCGTCGAAGGCTTCAAGCGCGAGGCGCACCCGAAGCTCGAGGTGTACCGGGCGGCGAACGGCCGGGAGCCCCTGCACGGTGGAGATCCCCGCATCGTCGGCATCGCGAGCGATCGGCCCTTTCCGGATGCCGGCCGGCCGGTGGTGCATCTCGACGACGTCGCGGGTATCGCCGATCTCGTCCTCGCCCGCGCCGAGCCTCTCGACGTGGTCCTGACCCGGCTGGAGCACCCTTGAGCCATGGCACAGGTCACCGACGACTGCTTCGCCTTCGGGAACAGGCCGATGCGGGTCGAGGAGGCCGCGGCGCTCATCGCGGAGCGCATGCCGGTGCTGGCCGGAATCGAGACCGTGCCGCTGCACGCGGCGGACGGGCGGATCGCGGCCGAGGATGTCCGCGCCCGCCACGACCTGCCGCCCTTCGCTAACTCCGCGGTGGACGGCTACGCCGTGCGCCACGCCGATCTGGCGAACGCGGGCGAGACCGTGCTGCCGGTGAGCGGCCGGCTAGCCGCGGGCGCGGCGGCAGGTGCAGCCGCGATCGCGGGGGCCGTGCGCATCTTCACCGGGGCGCCAATGCCGCCGGGCGCCGACACGGTCTTCATGCAGGAGGACGTACGCATCAAGGAGGGCCGGGTCGTCCTGCCGCCGGGGCTGAAGCCCGGAGCGAACGCCCGACCAGCGGGCGAGGATCTGGCCCGCGGTGCGCTCGCCATCCCGGCCGGCCGGCGCCTACGCCCCAGCGATCTCGCGCTCGCCGCCGCCACCGGCCACGCCGATCTCGCGGTACGCCGACGCCTGCGCGTCGCCCTGTTCTCGACCGGCGACGAGCTCGCCGAACCGGGTGCGGAGCTGCGGCCCGGGGCCATCCACGATTCGAACCGGGTCCTGCTCGCGGCCCTGCTGGCCCGCCTCGGCGTCGCGGTGTCGGATCTCGGCATCCTGCGCGACGAGCCCGAGAGCCTCGCCGCCCGCCTCGCCGAGGCCGCACGCCACCACGACGTCATCCTGACCTCGGGCGGTGTCTCGGTCGGCGAGGAGGACCACGTGAAGGGCGCCGTCGAATCGCTCGGGGAGCTGATGCTCTGGCGCCTCGCGATCAAGCCGGGACGGCCGGTGGCGGTCGGCCTCGTTCACGGCACGCCCTTCGTGGGGCTGCCGGGCAACCCGGTCGCCGTCTACGTGACGCTGCTCTTCGTGGTACGCCCGCTTCTCGCCCGGCTCGGCGGCGCGAGCCCCGAGGTTCCCGTGCCCTGTCCGGTCCGCGCCGCCTTCGCCTACCGCAAGAAGGCGGGCCGGCGCGAGTTCGTGCGCGTCTGCCTCGACCGCGCCGCCGATGGCGGCCTTGAGGCCCGCAAGTACCCCCGCGACGGGGCCGGCGTGCTGACCTCGCTGACCGGAAGCGACGGCCTCGTGGAGCTGCCCGACGAGGCGACGGCGATCGCGCCCGGTGAGAGCCTCGCCTATTATCCGCACGCGCTACTCTGGTGAGCGGGCCGACGGGTCTCCCATGCCGATCCTGCACGAGACTCTGTCCCGCCTGTGGACCCTCGACCGCGACGTGCTGGCGATCGCGTGGCTGTCGCTGCGCGTCAGCCTTACCGCGGTATCGATCGGGCTCCTCCTCGGCATCCCGCTCGGGGCCTTGTTCGCCGTCGCGCGCTTTCCCGGGCGCGGCGCGCTCACCGGCCTGCTCAACGCCTTCATGGGGTTGCCGCCGGTCATCGTCGGCCTCGTCCTCTACCTCGTCCTGTCCCGCTCCGGTCCGCTCGGCTCGCTCGGCCTCCTGTTCACCCCCTCCGCGATGATCGCCGCGCAGGCGACGCTCGCCACACCGCTCGTCGCCGCGCTGACCCGCCAGGTGGTGGCCGACGCGCAGGTCCATCTCGGCGAGCAGCTGCGCTCGCTCGGCCTCTCGGCGCCGCGGCAGGCCGGTATCCTGATCTACGACGTCCGCTTCTCCCTGGTGACGGCGGCTCTGGCGGCCTTCGGCCGGGCCATCTCCGAGATCGGCGCCGTTCTGGTCGTGGGCGGCAACATCGACGGGCATACGCGCACGATGACGACCGCGATTTCCCTGGAGACTCAGAAGGGCGATCTCAGCCTCGCCCTCGCCCTCGGCCTCGTGCTGATGAGTCTCGTCGTGGTGGTGAACGCCGCCGCCGCGCTCCTGCGCGGCCACGCCGCGCGGGCCTACGGATGAGCGCCGCTCCCCTGATTCGCCTCGACGACATCGGTCTGTCCCTCGACGGAAGGCGGATCCTCGATCGCCTTCGCCTGGAGATCGCGGCCGGCGGCGTGACGGCCCTGATCGGGCCGAACGGCGCCGGCAAGAGCGTGACCCTCCGGGTGATCGATGGCCTTCTGCGCCCCGATTCCGGTGTGGTGCGGGTGGCGAGCCGCCGCCGCGCCTTCGTCTTCCAGCGCCCGGCCCTGATCCGCGCGAGCGCGGCCGCGAACGTCGCGCTGGCGCTGAAGGCCCTGCCCCGCCGCGAGCGTGCGGCGCGCGTCGCGGAGGCGCTTGCCCGCGTCGGGCTGGCGCACCGGTCGCGCGATGCCGCGACGCGCTTCTCGGGCGGCGAACAGCAGCGGCTAGCCCTAGCGCGGGCCTGGGCGATGCGGCCCGATCTCCTCCTCCTCGACGAGCCGACCGCGAGCCTCGACCCTGCCGCGACCGAGATCGTGGAGGAGTTGCTCGGCGCGATGGCGCGGGCGGGCACCACCGTGGTGCTCGTCTCGCACAATCTCGGGCAGGTGGCGCGCCTCGCCGGAACGGTCCTGGTTCTGGCGGCCGGGCGCGTCGTCGAGCAGGGGCCGCCCCGCCGGATCCTGTCCTCCCCCCGCACGCCCGAAGCGCGTGCCTACCTTGCCGGAGAACTGCCTTGGACCGTCTTCGCCGAAGCCTCCTGACTGTCGGCCTCACCCTCGTCCTAGGGCTTAGCGCCGCCACCGCACCGGCCTCGGCCGAGCCGTCCGCGATCGTCGTCGCGTCGACCACCTCGACGGAGCAATCGGGCCTCTTCAAGTATCTCCTGCCGATCTTCCACGAGAAGACGGGCATCGACGTGAAGGTCGTGGCGCTGGGCACGGGCCAGGCGCTCGACGCTGCGCGCCGGGGCGATGCCGACGTGGTGCTGGTCCACGATCGTCCCGCCGAGGACGCGTTCGTCGCCCAGGGCTTCGCCAAGGCGCGGCGCGACGTGATGTACAACGACTTCGTGCTGGTCGGCCCGGTCTCGGATCCTGCCAGGATTCGGGGCGTCGGCGTACGCGAGGCCTTCGCGAAGCTCGCCGCCGCGAAGGCGCCCTTCGTCTCGCGGGGAGACCGCTCGGGCACGCACAGCGCGGAACTCCGCAGCTGGAAGGAGGCCGGCGTCGATCTGGCATCCGCGCGTGGCGACTGGTACCGCGATGTCGGTCAGGGCATGGGACCGGCGCTCAACACCGCCTCCGCCCTCGGCGCCTACATCCTCGCCGACCGCGGGACATGGCTCGCCTTCAAGAACCGGGGCGACCTGACGATCCTGGTTCAGGGCGATCCGCGCCTGTTCAATCCCTACGGCGTGATGCTGGTGAACCCGGAGCGCCACGCGAGCGTGAAGGTCAAGGAGGGGCAGGCCTTCGTTGACTGGCTGGTCTCGCCCGAGGGTCAGAACGCGATCGCCAGCTACAAGATCGGCGGCGAGCAGCTGTTCTTCCCGAACGCTCACGCGCCCGGGACGCGCTGATCCGTCAGCGCGGCGGCCCGGACTGACGCCGCCGCGCAACGTACCAGATAGCCATGACGATCACGGCCACGACGAGGCTCAGCCAGACCCAGTTGAAGTCCGTTGCGGCAGCGGTGGCCGCGCCGGAACTCGACCCGGCCGGGCCCGTCTCAGGGATCGGCGGGGCCGGATTGGTCTGCTGAGCCAGAGCGGCCCCCAGGCTCGTGGCCCAGAGCAGACCGGCGACGGCGGCGTACCGCATGGGGTTTCCTCGATGATGGTTGGTCGCCGAGCATCCGCTGGGCGACGTATCAGGGACGGGGAGCGTCGAAGCGGAAGGCCGGAGCCGCCTGCAATTGCGCTTTGGTCAGTCGGATCTCGGCGTGCCAGGGCTTGTCACCGGCGAGGACCGTCGCGGGCTCATCGCTCTGCTTCCGCGGCTCGACCGAGCCGGTCGCCTCCGTGACGCGGCCGCTGTGCTGATTCTGGACCGCGGCCAGCACGTCCCGGTTCGTGTCCGAGCCCGGCATCGTTGCCGGACCGGCCTTAGCGGCCGCACGCGCGTCGGGCGCCGTTTCCGGGGTCACGACGGAGGTCGGGCCGCTCGTCAGCGAGACGTCGCGGAAGTTCCAGGCGAGTTGGTCGAACGGAACGGCCACGGATTTCTCGCCCAGGCCCAGAAACCCGCCGACGCCGATGACGGCCGCGTGCACGCGCCCACTCCCGTCGACCAGGACATCCTCGATCTTGCCGACGCGGACGTGATCCATACCGATCACCGGCAAGCCGATGATGTCGGATGCGCGGATCGTCCCGGGAGCCGGGCCTTCGAGGAAGCGCGTTGCCGAAGCGTCCGCCCGCGCGGGCTGCCCGGTCTCCGCTGCGGATGCGGGGAGCGACACGCCCAGGACGAGGAGGATCCCCAGAGCGCCGATCCCGGCCATGTCACGACGCATTCCCTACCCCTGTTCGATACATCCAGACGGGACGAGAACGATGCGAAAGCCGATAGGGTTCACAGCCGGTTCAGAGGTGCCGTCGGGCCTCGTCCCCGTCTGAGCGCCGGTCAGGCGCTCTCGTCCGCGCCCTCGATGGTGAGCGCTCCGTGCGCGCCGTCGGCTTTGCCGGCGAGACCAGGCACCTCGTCGAGCTGTCGCAGACTGGTGAAGCGGCCACGCTCTTCCCGGTAACGCACGATCTCGAAGCCGTGGCCCGCAAGTGCCGGAACGTCGTCCAGTTCCTCGGCCGTCGCTGCATTCAGATTGATCATGCGGTTCCCCGTTCCTCTCCGGCCTGCCGCGGCGGGAACGGGTGGCGGCGTGGCGCGGTTCCGCGCGCGGTGGGTGCCTGTCCCGTTGCGGGGAACACGGGTCGCGCATCCGGGCTTCTTCCGGAGATCAGGAGATCGCGATGACCACTCCAGGATCTGCCCCGGAATCTTCGAAACCGGGCGACGAGGCGCCGGCTGGCGTACCGGGGACAGGGGAGAACCTCTGCCGGCACTGCGGGGGTACCGGCCGGATCGACGCCGAGGCCTGCCCGGATTGCAGGGGCACCGGCAAGGTCACGACCGGGATTGGCGGCGGCTAGGCGCACGGTCGCGAAAAATGGAAACGCGATCGGCCCGGATCTCGCGATCCAGGCCGGCGCCTACCTGTTGGCCGCGGGATCGGCCTAGAATGGGATATCGTCGTCGAGGTCGTAGTTGCCGCGCCCGCCGCCACCTGCGCCAGCGCCGCCGCTCGCCGGTGCCGGCCGGCGCTCGCCGCCCTGGGCGCGGCCGCCGCCGTAATCGCCGCCGCGACTCACTTGGCCGCCGCTGCTGCCCTCGTCGTCGGAGGCGAAGTCGCCGCCGCCACCGCCGCGCCCGTCGAGGATCGTCATCTCACCGCGGAAGCGCTGGAGTACCACCTCGGTCGTGTACTTCTCCACGCCGGAATTGTCGGTCCACTTCCGGGTCTGGAGCGAGCCCTCGATATAGACCTTCGAGCCCTTGCGCAGGTACTGCTCGGCCACGCGCGCGAGGTTCTCGTTGTAGATCACCACCGAATGCCACTCGGTGCGCTCCTTGCGCTCGCCGGAGGCCTTGTCCTTCCAGGTCTCTGAGGTGGCGAGCCGCAGGTTCACCACCGGGTCGCCCGATCCGAGACGGCGGGTCTCGGGGTCGCGCCCGAGATTGCCCACCAGGATCACCTTGTTCACGCTGCCCGCCATCGCTCTCTCCTACCGTTCCGATCTCACTGGGCGTTCGTCTCACGAGCCCGGGCCGGTCCTAGATGACTGCCGAGAGGGGACGCGGCAACGCGCGTCCGCAGCTTGTTCCCGGTAAACACATGCCGGCACGGGTCTCCCTGATGTTCTATCTTTGTTCGATGTCGGCAGCAAGCCGCTCGGCCGTGCCGTCCTGGGGAAAGGCGATAGGCTCGCTTAAGCCACGTGGACGACGAGCTTGCCGAAGTTCTTGCCCCGCAGCATGCCGATGAAGGCCTCGGGGGCCGCTTCCAGTCCCTCGACGATGTCCTCGCGATGGCGGACCTTGCCCTCGGCGAGCCAGCCGCCGACGTCGCGGACGAACGCCTCCTGCTGGTCGGCGAAGTCCCAGACGATGAAGCCCTGCAGGTGCAGACGCTTGGTCAGGACGGTGCGCATCAGCGTCGGGAGCCGGTCCGGCCCCGGGGGCAACTCGGTCGCGTTGTAGCCTGAGACCAGCCCACAGACCGGCACCCGGGCGAAATCGTTGAGGAGCGGCAGCACCGCCTCGAAGACCGCGCCGCCGACATTCTCGAAATAGACGTCGATACCCTTCGGGCAGGCGGCGGCGAGCGCGTCGGCGAAGTCCTCGGCGCGGTGGTCGAGCGCGGCGTCGAAGCCGAGCGTTTCGGTCAGGTAGCGGCACTTGTCCGGGCCGCCCGCGATGCCGACCGCCCGGGCACCCTTCAGCCGGGCGATCTGGCCGACGAGGGAGCCGACCGGGCCCGCCGCCGCCGCGACCACCACCGTCTCGCCCGCCTTCGGCCGGCCGATGGTGAGCAGCCCCGTATAGGCGGTCATGCCCGGCATCCCGAGGATGCCGAGCGCCGTCGTCGGTGGCAGGCCGGGTGGCAGCCGGTGCAGGCCGCGCCCGTCCGAGATCGCGTAATCCTGCCAGCCCGCATAGGCCGAGACCAACTCGCCCACGGCGAAGTCCGGGTTGTTCGACTGCACCACCTCGCTCACCGTGCCGCCGACCATCGGCTCCCCGATGACGACGGGCTGGGCATAGGATTTCGCCGCGCTCATGCGGCCGCGCATGTAGGGATCGAGCGAGAGCCAGCGGGTCCGCAACAGGATCTCGCCTGCGCGCGGGGTCGGCACCCGCGCCTCCTCCAGGCGGAAATGCGCGGGGGTGGGCTCGCCGTGCGGGCGCGCGGCGAGCACGATGCGACG
>NZ_BPQM01000069.1 GCF_022179245.1 Methylobacterium gregans | reverse complement strand
CATCTGAAGACCGTGGTGGGTGAAGCGCACGGCGTCCGCCAGATCGGGACGCACCCGCGCCACCACGGTCTTCAGATGAGTCCCGCCCGCACCGGGACAGACGGGTTCTACGTGGCGACGCTTGAGCGGCGGGGCTGAGACGTCTGGCGGGGTTGAGGCCCCGCTACTCCCACTCGATCGTGCCGGGCGGCTTCGAGGTGATGTCGTAGGTCACCCGGTTGATGCCCTTGACCTCGTTGATGATCCGGGTCGCGACCCGGCCCAGGAACGCCATGTCGAAGGGGTAGAAGTCGGCCGTCATGCCGTCGACCGAGGTGACGGCGCGCAGCGCGCAGACGTGGTCGTAGGTGCGCCCGTCGCCCATCACGCCGACCGTCTTCACCGGCAGGATCACCGCGAAGGCCTGCCAGATGGTGTCGTAGAGGCCGGCCTTGCGGATCTCCTCGAGGTAGATCGCGTCGGCCTTGCGCAGCGCGTCGAGCTTCTCGCCCGTGATCGTGCCGGGGCAGCGGATGGCGAGACCCGGGCCCGGGAAGGGGTGGCGGCCGACGAAGCCCTCCGGCAGGCCGAGCTCGCGCCCGAGCACCCGAACCTCGTCCTTGAACAGCTCGCGCAGCGGCTCGACGAGCTTCATGTTCATGCGCTCGGGGAGGCCGCCCACGTTGTGGTGACTCTTGATCGTCACGGACGGTCCACCCGTGAAGGACACGCTCTCGATCACGTCGGGGTAGAGCGTGCCCTGGGCGAGGAAGGCGGCGCCCCCGATCTTCTTCGACTCGGCCTCGAACACGTCGATGAAGAGTCGCCCGATCGTCTTGCGCTTCACCTCGGGGTCGCTGACGCCTTCGAGCGCGGAGAGGAACATCTCCTGCGCTTCGACGTGGACCAGCGGGATGTTGTAGTGGTCGCGGAAGAGCCGCACGACCTCCTCGGCCTCGCCCTGGCGCAGCAGTCCGTGGTCGACGAAGACGCAGGTGAGCTGGCTGCCGATCGCCTCGTGGATCAGCACCGCGGCGACCGCCGAATCGACGCCGCCGGAGAGCCCGCAGATCACACGCTCGCTGCCGACCTGCTCGCGGATCTTGGCGATCGCCTCCTCGCGGTAGGCGCCCATGGTCCAGTCGCCGGAGCAGCCGGCGATGTCGCGCACGAAGTTGCGGATGAGCAGCGCGCCGTGGGGCGTGTGCGCCACCTCGGGGTGGAACTGCACCGCGTAGAACTTGCGTGCCTCGTCGGCCACCGCCGCGAAGGGCGCGTTCTTCGAGATCGCCACCGTGGTGAAGCCGTCCGGCAGCTTGGTGACGCGGTCGCCGTGGCTCATCCAGACCGGATAATGCTCGCCGACGTGCCAGACGCCCTTGAACAGCGCGCAGTCGCTGAGGATCTCGATCTCCGCCCGGCCGAACTCGGCGTGGTGCCCGCCCTCGACCTCGCCGCCGAGCTGGGCCGCCATGGTCTGCTGGCCGTAGCAGATGCCGAAGACCGGCACTCCCGAATCGAACACCACCTGCGGCGTCCGGGGCGAGGCCTCTGTCGTCACCGATTCCGGGCCGCCCGAGAGGATCACCCCCTTCGGCCGCGTTTCCGCGAAGGCTTCGGCCGCCTTCGTGAAGGGCACGATCTCGCAGTAGACGCCCTCCTCGCGCACGCGGCGCGCGATGAGCTGCGTCACCTGGCTGCCGAAATCGACGATCAGGATCTTGTCGTGGTCGGTCGTCATGGAAGTCGCCATGAACCCGCGATTAGACGAGCGCCGGGACGCACGCAACGCGCCTGCCCGCAAGGCTCCACTGCTTCAACCCACAATTCGTTGACCGGCGCAACCGCAACCGGGGTTAAGCGATCGTTCAGGACTCGGGGGCGACACCGCCTGCCCCGCAACCGAAGCAGGAGCTTGACCCTTGAAAGCGATCTTCGTCGGACTTGCCGCCCTGACCCTGGCCGGACTCACCGCTCCGGCCTCGGCCCTTCCGCTCGGCCCCGGCCCGGTGCTCACGCCCGGCAGCGGGATCGAACAGGCGCGCGTGGTGCGCCGTACCGTCATCCGCGGTCCCCGGTGCCGCACGATTGTGACCAAGCGCCGCGGCCCCTACGGCCGCGTGGCGGTGGTGCGCACCCGCCGCTGCTTCTGAGGCTGCCCTCGGGGTAAAAAACCTCTCTTGCACGGCGACGACACCGGTCATCTCCGCACTATACCGGCGTCGTCGCCCTCGACAGAGCGTTGGAAATTAATCTAAGTCAATTTTTTAAGCGGACAGTGAGTTAGGGTCACTTCCGCCGACCGTTTTGGGCCTTTCGCCTAACTGTCATTTTCAGTTCCCTTGGCAAACACAGGGGAAGTATCGGATGTTAAGGCGGTCCGGCGGAGGGACCCACCAATCATGCCGAAACCCAGGGACGGCCGCCGAGTATCGGATCGCCGGTCCGGCGGATCTTGCGCGCAAAGCGAGAGACCGCTGGCCATCGCGGCCGACCGTTGCATCGCGGCCTACGAGGCCGTGCTCGAATTGAACGACCCGGACCTGCGCCGCCTGTCCGAGATGCTGCTACTCGCCGTCGGCAAGCGGCTCGCGCGCGAGGACGGCAGCGCTCTGCGACACCTGATGAACTGATCCCGCTCTCCGGCCCCGCTTGATACCGGTCCCGCGCGGCCGATCTAGGCTGTGGGGCACCGCGGCAGCGCCCCACAGGCGGGGGGTGCGCAGTGAGGGTCGTGGTCGATCTCAACCGGTGTCAGGCCTATGCGCAGTGCGTGTACGCGGCGCCCCGACACTTCGTGCTGCACGGCCGCGAGGCACTGGTTTACGACACCGCGCCGGACGATGCCGACCGCGCCGAGATCGAGCGTGCGGCGCAGGCCTGCCCGGTGCGGGCGATCACCGCCTGCCTCAGTGAATCCGCGGAGAACACCGCGGAGCACACCGCGGAGAACGGAGCGGCCCGGTGAGCGCCGATTCTTCAGCCCCCGACCGCATCGTGATCGTGGGTGCCTCGCTCGCCGGCCTCAGCGCAGCCAAGACCCTGCGCGCGGAGGGATATTCAGGCGTCCTCGTCCTCGTCGGCGACGAGGCGCATCGGCCCTATGACCGGCCGCCGCTCTCCAAGCAGGTTCTGCGCCGCGATTTCGGTGCCGAGACCACCCTGCCGCAGCCGGCGGACCTCGACATCGTCTTCCGCCTCGGCATGGCGGCTGCGAGGCTCGACCGGACCGAGCGCGCGGTGATTCTCGCCGACGGCGAGCGCCTCCCTTACGACCGCTGCCTTGTGGCGACCGGGACGCGGGCCCGGCCCTGGCCCAACCCGGCGGAGGCCGCCCTCGACGGCGTCGCGACGCTGCGCACCCGCGACGATTCCGAGCGGCTGGCCCAGCGCCTGCGCGACCGCCCGGCCCGTGTCGTGCTCGTCGGCGGCGGTTTCATCAGCTTCGAGGTCGCCTCGGTCTGCCGGGAGCTCGACATTCCGGTCTCGGTTCTGGTGCGCGACGCGGTGCCGCTCGCCGGGGCGGTCGGCGCACCGCTCGGCGGCTTCATGGCTGAGGTCGCGCGCGGAGCGGGTGTGGACCTGCGCCTCGGCGCGTCGATCGCCCGAATGGAGGCGGATCCGCGTGGACGCCTCGCCGCCCTGGTGCTGGAGGATGGCGGGCGGATCGAGACCGACTGCCTCGTGGTGGCGATCGGTGCCGCGCGCAACATCGCGTGGCTCGACGGGGCCGCCCTCGCCACTGACCGCAACGGCCTGCGCTGCGACCGGTTCTGCCGTGCGCTCGGTGCCGACGGGCTCCCGGCGGGGGGGATCTTCGCGGCGGGCGACGTGGCGCACTGGCCCAACCCGCACGACGGCGACGCCCTGGTGGCGGTTGAGCACTGGGGCAACGCGGTGGCGCAGGGGCGCACCGCCGCCCGCAACATGCTGGCGCCGGGGCCCGACGCGATGGTGGCGCATGACCACCTGGCGGATTTCTGGTCCCAGCAGTTCGGGCTGACGATCAAGCTCGTTGGACTGACTGCGGGTGCGGACAGCTTCGCGGTGGTACGGGGCTCGATGGCCGAGCGGCGCTTCCTCGCGGTGTTCGGCAAGGCCGGGCGCACGGTTGCGGCCGCCTCGGTCGATTCCGCGCGCTGGCTCCCGGCCTACAGGGCGGCGATCCTGCAGGGCGCACCGTTTCCGCCGCTGATCGGCGGTCTCGACGCGCCTCGCCGCATCGAAACGCAGGTTCTGGAGGATGCCGCCCGGTGAGCACCCTGTTCGAGCGGATCCTCGATCCGGCCAATCGTGCCGATCCCTACGGGCTCTACGCCGAGCTGCGACGGCAGCCCATCTGCCCACAGGACGACGGCACCTACGTCGTCGGTACGCATGCCGAGATCGACCGCCTGCTGCACGATCCGCGCATCAGCTCCGACGACCTGCCCGACCCGCAGCATTTCCGCTGGACCGGGCACCCCATCACCGACCTCATCGTCCGGCCCGTGCGCGCCGAGATCCGGAAGCGGCACCGGCCCTTCATCTTCCGTGATCCGCCCGACCACGAGGCGCTGCGCGGCCGGGTGATGCGTGCCTTCAGCGTCGCGCGCGTGCGCGGCATGCGGGCCAAGACCGAGCGGCTGACCCGCGAGCTGATCGACAAACTCGCCGGCAAGACGCGAATCGATCTCGTCGAGGAATTCTCCTACCCGTTGCCTGTCACGGTGATCTGCCACCTGCTCGGGGTGCCGCCGGAGGACGAGGCGCGCTTCCACGGCTGGGCGACGCAGCTCGCGACCGCCCTGGAGCCGAACCAGCGGGGCGACGAGGCGACGCAGATCAAGAACGAGGAGACTTTCGCGGAGATCGCCGACTACATCCAGGACCTCGTGAAGGCCAAGCGCCGGGAACCCGAGGACGACATCCTCACCGATCTGGCGGCCGGGGACGATGCCGAGCGGATGAACGATTACGACCTCATCGCCACGGCGGTGCTGCTGCTGGTGGCGGGCCACGAGACCACCGTGAACCTGATCACCAACGGCATGCTCACGCTCCTGCGCTTCCCCGAGCATCTGGAGAGGCTGCGTCGGGAGCCTGAGATCGCGCCACGTCTCATCGAGGAACTGCTGCGCTACGAGCCGCCGGTGCATTATCGGACGCGCCTCGCGCTGGCCGACATCCCGATCGCCGGCACGACGATCCCGGAGGGCGCGCCCGTGGTCCTGCTGCTGGCCTCGGGCAACCGCGACCCGTCGCGTTTCACGGATCCCGACCGCTTCGACCCCGACCGGCGCGACAATTGCCATCTCGGCTTCGGCGGCGGGCTGCATTACTGCGTCGGCGCGCCGCTCGCGCGGATCGAGGCGGAGATCGCGCTCGTCGCACTGAGCCGCCGGCTGCGCGAGCCGCGGCTGCTGGCCGACCCGCCGCCGTATCGCCAGGGCGCCTCGCTGCGGGGCCCGAGCGCGTTGCCGCTGGCGATCGCCGGGGTTGGGGAGGGGTGAGGCCGGTCGGCGAGCCGCCCGGCAGGGCGACTCGCCAGCCCGCTCACTCCGCTGGCACGGCCTCCGGCACAGTGCCGGACCGACCGAGGACAAGCGCCAGCAGGCCCGCCGCAACCATGAAGCCCGCGATGGCGAGGAGCGCGAGGCTGAACTGGCCCGTCGCGTCCTTGATCCAGCCGATCAGGTAGGGTCCGACGAAGCCGCCGAGGCCGCCGATCGCGTTGATCAGTGCGATGCCGCCCGCGGCCGCGCTGCCGGTGAGGAGCGCGGTGGGCAGCGTCCAGAAGGTCGGCATGCAGGCGAACACGCCGAGCGCGGCCACGCTCAGCGCCACCATCGCGAGGGTCGGGGAGGGGATGTAGCCCGCTGCCGCGAAAGCGAGGCCGCCGACGAGCGCCGGGAGCGCCGTGTGCCAGGTCCGCTCCATCGTCCGGTCCGAGTGGCGCGTCCAGGCGATCATGCCGACGACGGAGACGATGTAGGGGATCGCCGTCACGAACCCGGTCTCGATCGTGGAGAGGCCGAAGCCCTTCACGATCTGCGGCAGCCAGAGGCCGATGCCGTAGAGGCCGGTGCTGACGCCGAAATAGACCAGCGCGAGGCCGAGCACGCGCGGATGCATCAGCGCTTGGCGCAGACCGATCTTCTGCACCACGACCCGCTCGCGGCGGTCCTGCTCGATGCGGGCGACGAGCCAGTCCCGCTCCTGCGGGGTGAGCCAGGTCGCGAGCGCGGGCCGGTCGGTGAGGTAGGCCAGCACCGCGAAGCCGAGGAGGAAGCTCGGCGCCGCCTCGATCAGGTAGAGCCACTGCCAGCCGGCGAGCCCGTGCGCGCCGTCCGTCGCCGCCATGATCCAGGCCGAGAGCGGCGAGCCGATCACCGAGGAGATGGGAATCGCGGCCATGAAGGCGCCCACCACCTTGGCGCGCTGCTCCGAGGGGAACCAGTAGGTCAGATAGAGGATGATGCCCGGGAAGAACCCGGCCTCGGCGATGCCGAGCAGGAAGCGAACGAGGTAGAACGAGTACTCGCCGACCACGAAGGCCGTGGAGGCGGACACGATCGACCACGTGATCATGATGCGGGCGATCCAGCGCCGCGCCCCGACCTTCTCGAGGATGATGTTGCTCGGCACCTCGAACAGGAAGTAGCCGAGGAAGAAGATGCCCGCACCGAACCCGTACACGGCCGCCGAGAGGCCGAGGTCCCGGTTCATCGTGAGGGCGGCGAAGCCGACGTTCACACGGTCGAGGAAGGCGGCGAAGTAGCAGAGCATCAGAAACGGCACGAGCCGCCTGAGCACTTTACGCGATACGATCTCACTCATCACACTCAGACTCTGGCTCATCTCTGGCGCCGGCAGGATGTGGATTATGGGTTGTCTGCCGCGGCCGCGGGGCTGGTAGCACCGAATCTTGGCGACGAGATACCCCGCGCCGGAATGGCAGCCCCGCCGGGCCCTTACGGGCTGCCGGGACCGCGCGCGAGGCCCGCCAGCGTGAACAGGTCGACCGAGAGTTTGGCGCCCACCACAAAGGCGTCCGGGATATTACGGTTGCGGTAGGGGAAGCGGGTCTGGTCCGGGTTGACGATGTATTGCAGGTTCGGCGTCAGCCGGATCGCGGGCGTGACCTGGAACCCGTAGTTCAGCTCCATCATGATCTGCTGAATCGGCAGGCTGCGGTTCAGGCCGATCGCGTTCTGGGCGAGCGCGATGTTCTGCAGCGCCAGCGGGCTGAACTTCTGCGTGTTGATCACGAAGCCGACCGTATCGTAGGGCCGCCCCGCGAAGGTGCCGGTCTGCACGGCGCCGATTTCCAGGAAGTAATCCTCGATCAGCCGACCGGAGGTCCCGGCCATCGCCACGCCGAACAGGGTCAGGCCCTGGATGCCGGTGGGATCGGGGCGCCAGACCATCTGGTCGAAGCGCGCGTAGACGCCCGAGCGTCCGAAGCGGGTCGCCGGGGTGAGGCCCGTGAGCACCGAGGCCCGGCCCGTCACGTCGCGCACCGGGTCGGCGTAGTCGGAGGCGTCGTACCAGCCGCCGATGCCGTAGTTGCGCGGCAGCGGGTCGTTGGCGAAGGTCGTCGAGTAGCCGAGCTCGAACGGCAGGATCGCGCCGGTCGCCCCCTTGATCGAGAGATCGAGGCCGTTGTCGCCGGGCTGCTGATGGAGCGGGTTCACCTCGTAGACGCCCGCGTGGACGAAGATCCTGTCGGTGAGCCACGCCTTGGCGTGCGCGCCCCAGCTCGACACCGGCCAGAACGTGAAGTTCGAGGTCTTGAACACGAAGGTCGGATTGCCGCAGGCGGAGTTCGTCTGGAAGTTGCAGTAAAGCGGCGAGTTCAGGAAGCTGATGTTGGCCACCAGCCGGCCGAACTCGATGTCGAGCCGGTTGTCGAACAGCTTCTGCTGGTAGGAGAGCAGGGTCAGCCGGGTGGTCTGGCCTCCGCCGAAGATTTCCTGCACGCTGGTGTTGTTGCCGATGACGTCGTTGGCGAGGCTGCGCCCGTGGCGGTTCGTCACCGCGACGTGGAGCGAGCCGCCCGCGATGCCGGCCAGCCGCTGCAGGTCGCCGTCGATGCCGAAGAAGAGCTGCCCCGCCCAGGCCGAGCCCTGGCGGATGCCGCCGACCGGGTTGGCCGCACCCTGCCCGGTGTAGTTCGCCAGGAACGACAGGCCGTTGCCGAGATCGAGCGTCCCGGGCGGCAGGGTCGGAGGCGTTGCGGTCTGGCCGAGCGTGTCGGCGGCGCCCGCCGCGCTGTCGGCCCCGCCGAAGCCCTGGCCGTCCGGACGCGGCGGGGGCCGACGCGCCGCCCGTTGCCGCAGAAGCGGCGACACCGCCGTCGCCGGGATGCCGACGCCGAGGCCGCCATCCGCCTGTGCCGCACTCTGCGCCCGCGCGCCCGACGCGTGCCCGGTGACGCCCGCGGCACAGAGTCCGAGAGCGGCGAGAAGCCTGCTCGATCCCTTCATGTTCATCCCCCAGGAGAGTGCGATTTTTGTCTTCCCGGTCTCGCGCCGGGTTGTGTAACTGTTACAGTGTTTTATTGTAACGCTTTCGGTCGAGAAGAACTGATAATATCAATCGTCTCTAGCGAAAGATCTGTAGTTCGCCTGTTGCGGTCTCGCCTCAGGCGGCCCGCGTCTTCAGGATTCCCACCAGCACGGCCGTGATCGCGGTCCCGACGACGAGGGCGATGACCGCGCCCGGGAGGTTCGTCACCGCGTTCGGGATCGGCAGCACGAACAGGCCGCCATGGGGCACCTTCAGCGTCACGCCGAGGCTGAGCGCGAGCGCGCCGGCCGCGGCCGATCCCGCCACCATCGCGGGGATGACCCGCAGCGGGTCGGCCGCCGCGAAGGGGATCGCGCCCTCGGTGATGAAGGCGGCGCCGAGCACCGCCGCGGCGCCTCCGGCCTCGCGCTCCGGCGCCGTGAAGCGGGCCGGGAACAGGCGGGTGGCGAGCGCGAGCCCGAGGGGAGGCGTCATGCCGCCGAGCATCACCGCGGCCATCGGCGCATCGACGCCGGAGGAGAGCAGCGCCGCGGCCGAGGCGTAGGCGGCCTTGTTGATCGGGCCGCCCATGTCGACCGCCATCATGCCGCCGAGGATCAGGCCGAGCACCAGGGCGCTCGCTCCCTGCATGCCCTTGAGCCAGGAGGTCAGCGCCGCGAGCACGGCCGCCACCGGCACGCCCACTACGTAGATCATCAGGAGGCCGGTGATCGCGGTGGCCAGCAACGGCAGGATCAGGACGGGCTTGAGGCCCTCCAGGTTCTTGTGAAGGCGGATGTGCCGGTTGAGGAAGGCGGCCGTGTAGCCGGCGATGAAGCCCGCCGCGATGCCGCCGAGGAAGCCCGCCTGCAAATTGGCCGCGAGCATCCCGCCGATCATGCCGGGCGCGATGCCGGGCCGGTCGGCGATCGAGTAGGCGATGTAGCCGGCGAGCGCCGGCACGATCAGTGCGAAGGCCGCCTTGGCGCCGATCTCACCGAGCGCGTAGCCGAGCGTCCCGGCATGGCCCGGCGCCATCGCGTCGATGCCGCCGACCGCGAAGGCCAGCGCGATCAGCAGGCCGCCCGCCACCACGAAGGGCAGCATGAAGGAGACACCGGTCATCAGGTGCTTGTAGGCGCCGGCCTTCGCCTCGGCCGCCGCCGGGCGGGCGGGGCCCTCCGTCTCGGCCGCGCCGCCCGCCGGCTGCATCTGCGCCTCGGCGAGGGCGGTCGCGATCAGCCCCTTGCCGTCGCGGATGGCCGCCTTGGTACCGGCCGCGTAGACGCGTTTGCCGGCGAAGCGCGCCCGGTCGACGCCCTTGTCGGCGGCGATGAGAACGATGTCGGCGGCCGCGATCTCGGCTGCGGTCAGTGCGTCGCGCGCGCCGACCGACCCTTGCGTCTCCACCCGCACGTCGTGGCCGAGCGCCTTGGCGGCGGTCTGGATGCCTTCGGCCGCCATGAAAGTGTGGGCGATGCCGGTCGGGCAGGAGGTCACCGCGACGAGTCTTCTCGTTCCCGCTGCGGCTGCAGCGGAAGCGGGTTCACTCGCCAGCGCCCGGTCGAGCACGGCGCCCGCGTCGGCCAACACCTCCTCGATCGCTGCCCGCGCCGTCGCGAGAGGGCCGAAACGGCCCTCGCCGAGATCGCCCGAACCGACGAGGAGCACTGCCCGCGCCTCGCCGAGCGCGCTCTCCGGCAGCGGGTTGCTGCTGCCTGCGCCGCGCAGCTCCAGTGCGATCGGCTGGTTGCGCCGCCCGGCGGCCTTGCGCAGGGCCTCGAGGGCGAGGACGGCATGTGTGGGGAGGTCCGCGCCTCCGACCACCGCCAGCAAGGGGGCCATGGTTTCCTCCGGTTTTGATCGTTGTGGTCTGTTCGTCAGGACATTGGGTCAGTGGCGCAGAGCGCGCGTTCCCTCCTCCCCCCGACAGGGAGGGAACACGCGCGGTCGGGCATCACCCCAAAGCTTCCACCCGCACGGTCGCGGCGATGGCCTCGACCTCCGGCCGCGGGGGCAGGCTAGCCCCCTCGCGAGAGAGCTTGGCGGCCGCGAAGGCGAGTGCCCGGCGGGCGGTGTCCGCCAGGGAGAGCCCTTCGTGCAGGCCGGCGACGAGCCCAGCCACAAGCGCGTCGCCCGCGCCGACCGTGCTCGTGATCCGCGTCGCGGGCGGACGGGCGTGGACTGCGCCGCCCTCGGAGAGGAACAGCGCGCCTTCCGGCCCGAGCGAGACCGCGACCACCGCAATCCCCCGATCCCGCAGGCCTCGGGCGGCTGCGAGCACGTCACCGAGCGTGAGCAGCGCGCGGCCCGCCCATTCTTCCAACTCGTGCCGGTTCGGCTTCACGGCGTACGGCAGAGCGTCCGCCGGGGTGGCAAGTGCCGCGGCGAGCGGGCCGCCCGAGGCGTCGAGCACCACCCGGGCGCCGCGTCCCCGCAGCCGCGCCGCGACGTCGCGGTAGGTCTCGGGGGGGAGGGTGCCGGGCAGGCTGCCCGCGAGCACCGCGAGGCTCCCGGAGCCCGCCATGTCGAGCAGCACCGCGCGCGCGGCGTCGAGGGTATCCGGCGGGACGGCGAGGCCGGGCAGGTTGATGTCGGTGGTGTCGCCCGAGCGCCGATCGAGAAGCTTCAGGTTGGTCCGGGTCTCGCCCGGGATCCGGACGAAGCGGTCGGCGATGCCCTTCTCGGCCATGAGTTGCGTGAAGGGCGCCGCGTTATCGGAGCCGAGCACGCCGATGGCGGCGACGGGCAGGCCCCAGTCGGCGAGGCAGCAGGCGACGTTGACGCCCTTGCCGCCCGCATGGGACCGCACCGCACGGGCGCGGTGCACGCTGCCCGGCACCAGGGAATCGAGCACGACGGTCTGGTCGATCGCCGGGTTGAGGGTGAGGGTAAGAATCGGGCTCACGCGACGCCTCCCTTGTCGTCGAGGGCCCGGACGGCGGCGGCGTCCTCCTGCTCGCAGGCCCGGCCGGCGAGCGCCCGCAGCGCGCCCATGTCGGCGGCGCGCAGCCGCGCCTTGACACCCGCGAGGTCGCGCGGGGTCATCGAGAGCTCGTGCACGCCCAAGCCCGCCAGGAGGCAGGCCCCGAAGGGATCGCCCGCGATGCCGCCGCAGACGCCGACGAAGCGCCCGTGGCGGGCCGCGCCCTCGCAGGTCATGTGGATCAGGCGCAGCACCGCAGGGTGGAGCGAATCGGCCTCCGGCGCCAGTTCCGTGTTCTGCCGGTCGATGGCGAGCGCGTACTGCGTCAGGTCGTTGGTGCCGATCGAGAAGAAGTCGCAGTGCCGGGCCATGGCGTCCGCCTGGATCGCGGCGGCCGGCACCTCGATCATGATGCCGAGCGGCACCGGCGGCGCGCCGATCTCGGCGCGGATGCGCTCGGCGACCTCCCGGAGCTTCAGCACCTCGGGCACCGAGGTGATCATCGGCATCATGATCGAGAGCGGGGCGTCCTTGCCGGTGGGGGCGCCGGCCGGGACGTGGTCGCGGGCGGCGCGGTAGAGGGCGCGCAGCTGCGGCTCCATCAGGTCCGGCCGGCGCAGCAGCAGGCGGGCGCCCCGCACGCCGAGGAACGGGTTCTCCTCGTGCGGCAGCCGCAGATGGGCGACCTGCTTGTCGCCGCCGATATCGAGGGTGCGCACGATGAGCGGCCGCCCGTCGAGGGCCCGCAACATGCCGGAATAGGTCTCGTACTGGTCGTCTTCGGAGGGCGTGTCGCCGCGCTCTAGGAACAGGAACTCAGTGCGCATCAGACCGACGCCCTCGGCACCCTGATCGAGCGCGAAGACGACCTGATCCGGGTTGTTGACGTTGGCGCCGACCGCGATCCGGTGACCGTCGCGGGTTTGCGCCGGCATCGCCCGCTCGCGCGCCTCCGCCTCGGCTTGTGCGCGCTGCATCGCGCGCCAAGCCTCGGCGGATGCGATGTCGGCCGCGCTCGGGTCGAGGTAGAGGCGGCCGGTGGTGCCGTCGACGATCGCCTGCGTGCCGTTGGCGAGCGCCTGCAGCCCAGGCCCACCTGCCACCAGGGCCGGTATGCCGAGGGTGCGCGCCAGGATCGCGGTGTGCGAGGTCGGGCCGCCCTGCGCGGTCGCCAGCCCGATCACCCGGTCCGGGTCGAGCCCGGCGGTGTCGGAGGGCGCGAGGTCGGCGGCCAGAAGGATGCAGGGCACGTCCGGCAGGTCTTGCCCGCTCTTCAGGGCCGGGTCGATCTGGGCCAGCACCCGCCGGCCGACATCGCGCAGGTCCGCCGCGCGGCCCGCCAGCACCGGGTTGCCGAGCGCGGCGAGCTGGCCGGCGAGGCGCTCCACCGCCGCGTGCCACGCGTGGGCGACGCCGTGGCCCTCGACCATGAGCTGGCAGGCGAGGGTGATCAGGTCGGTGTCGGCGATGAGTTCCGCCTGCGCCCGGAAGATGCCCGCATCCTGCTTGCCGAGCCGCCGCTCGGTATCATCGGCGAGTGCCTTCAACTGATCGGCCGTGGCCGAGAGTGCTCGGTGCAGGCGGTCGGCGCCGGTCGTCAGCGGCTCCGGCTCGTCCGGCACCGCGACCTCGGCATTCGCGAGGACGTGGATCGGCCCGATGGCGATGCCCGGGCTCGCGCCGATGCCGGCCACCGTCCGCGGCTTGTCGGCCGGGTTCCAGCCGGCGACCGGGGCGGCCGCCCGCGCCGCCGCTTCCGCCGCCCGCTGCGCTGCCGCCTTCTCGCCCGCGCTGAGGCCGGTCACCGCGGCACAGATCTTCGCGAGCGCCCCGGCCTCGTCGTCGCCCTCGGCGGAGATCGTCACGGCGTCGCCGCAGCGCAGGCCGAGCTGCAGGAGCGCGATCAGGTTCTTGGCGTCGGCGACCTGGGCATCGTGCCGGACCTGGATCCGGGCCGGACAGGTCTTGGCGACCTCGACCCAGTTCGCGGCCGGCCGCGCGTGCAGGCCGGTCGGGTAGTCGACGGTCCAGTCGAAGCGCTGGCGCAGGTCCGTCGCCGGGCCGGCGGCGCCGGGGGGCGCCCCATCCTCGCTGAGAGCCGCGGCGATGTCGGACTCGCGCGCGGTGGTGCGCAGCCGCTCGAGGCGCGCCTCATCCTGGATCAGGCGGGTGAGCCGGCGCAGAACCGTGATGTGCGTGTCGGACTGGGCGGCGATCGCCACGACGAGATGCGCCATCTGGCCGTCGTGCCACGCGATGCCGCCGGGCACCTGCAGCACGGCCAGCCCGCTCTCGCGCACGAGGTGGCGATCGTCGACCATGCCGTGCGGGATGACGACGCCGTGGCCGAGATACGTGTTCGCCACCGCCTCGCGGGCCAGCATGCTCGCGCCGTAGGCCGCGTCGATGCAGCCCGCGGCGGTGAGAAGCTGAGCGGCCTCGCGGATCGCCGCCTCCTTCGAGGCGGGCTGCGCCCCAAGGCGCACGAGCAGGCGTGGGCTGAAGGTCGGCGTCGGCGCGAGCATGGCGTGCTCTCCTCCCGTTCGAATCGCCGACCGTTCGTCGGCTGTTTGTAGCGATGACTGAAAACGTTTTCATATAACCTGTCAATGCCGGCCACTCCGGCGTCGATCAGCGAAGGCATGACAAGCCTTGCCCAACGTCGTTCCTGATGGCAAAACCGTCGTGTTTGGTGAAAACGTTTCCCAAAACCGGGGGGAGGAAGAGCGCGCAGATGACGGTGGGCATCCGTGATGTGGCCCGCGCGGCGGGCGTCTCGACCGCGACGGTCTCGCGTGCGCTCGGTCGCGGGCCGGTGAGTGACGCCCTCCGCGAGCAGGTCGAGGCGGCGGTGCGGGCCACCGGCTACCGGCCGAACCTCTCGGCCCGGCGCCTCCGCTCGCAAGCCGCACAGACCATCGGCCTGATCGTTGCCGACATCCGCAATCCCTTCTTCACCGCGGTCAGCCGGGCGGTGGAGGACGCGGCCTTCGCCAAGGGCATGCGGGTGATCCTCTGCAACACCGACGAGGATCCGGCCCGCGAGGCGATGTATCTGCGGCTGATGGAGGAGGAGCGCGTCACCGGCGTGATCTTCGCGCCGACGGGCGCCGCGGCCGATTCGCTGCGCGCGGAGCCCCCCGCCTTTCCCGTCGTGCTGATCGACCGTGCCGGGCCGCCCGGCGCCCACGACAGCGTCGTGCTCGACAACCCGGCCGCAGGGGCCGGCCTCGTCGACCACCTCGTCGGGCAGGGCTTCTCCCGGATCGGCGGCCTGTTCGGCTCGACAAGCTCGACCGCGCGCGAAAGGCGGGCCGGCTACGAGGCGGCGATGGCCCGGCACGGGTTGGAGCCTTCATCCCGCACCGTGGCGCCGAATGCCGCGACCGCCGAGGCTGCCGCCGCCCGCTGGCTCGCCGAGTCCGACCGCCCCGAGGCGCTGGTCCTCTCGAACGGCCTGATCCTGATGGGCGCGCTGCGCGCCGCGCGCACGCTGGGCCTCCGCGTGCCCGGCGACGTCGCCCTGGCGGGCTTCGACAACGAGCCCTGGACGGACCTCGTCGAGCCGGGTCTCACCGTGGTCGAGCAGCCGGTGGACGAGATCGGCGCTCAGGCGATGCGGTTGCTCTTCGAGCGGATCGCCCAGCCTGACCAGCCGGTGCGCAAAGTGGTGCTGAGCGGCCGGACCGTGCTGCGCGGCTCGACCCGGCGCGGGTGAGGGGGGAGGCGCCCGGATTTCGGAGACAGCGCCACCGCCCTATCTGGCGCGCGTGCAGATCTGGTTGACCTCCGCTCTCGGTCTCTGGGCCGCCTACTGGGCCGCGATCTTCGCGCAGGTCGCGCATCTGCGCCGGCTCGACGACGGCGTCGGCGCCTCCGCCTGCGCGCGCATCGCCGGATGTCTGCTCGTCGCCGGGGGCGCCCTGTTCCTGTTCGCGCGGATCTGAGCGGCGCCCGGATCTCGATCGCGCTTGGGTGAACGGAGAGATCACAACCTGTAGTGGTGGTTGCTTCAGAGGCGACAAGTCTTACGCACCGACCTGCGATTGCAGCCTCAACCAGAAGTCTGTATGTAACTAGACAGTCGTAAATGAGCGGAGGGCAGAGCGATCGTGCGCCTGCCGCTCGTGGTGCAGGGCGCGGCGGCAGGGGCCGAGAAAATCCGGTGAGTTTTTCGAGCGAGCCCGACGCCATTCTCGTCGCCGAAGGGGACGCGCTGATCCGCATGGTCATGGTCGACATGCTGGGCGACGCAGGCTTCGCGGTGACCCCGGCCGCTGACGCGGCCGCTGCCCTGGCCGTGCTGGAGGCCCGGCCGGAGATCCGCGCGCTGATCGCAGGCCGCACCCTAGCGGAGGTCGGCGACGGCATCGAGCTGGTCCACCGGGCGCGGGACGGCTGGCCCCACCTCGCGATCCTGATCACCTCCGGCGCAGCGAGCGACCTGCCGCCGCTGATCCCGGCGGGCGTGCGGATCCTGTGGAAGCCGTTCCACTATCAGGTGCTGGCCCAGGTCCTCGCGGAGGAGATTCGTGCGCTGGGCAGCCCGTCCGCGGCCCCGCTTCTGCCGGAGGGCTCGCCGACGAGCCCCGGCGCGGCGCCGGTCCACGAGCCCGACAGAAGCTGACGGCCGGCCGAGCCGGTTCCGGTCCGGTGCGCCCGGTCGTCGCGGCGCGAGCGCGCGGCCGCGCCTTGAATCGCCGAATGAGGTCGCCTAATCCGAATTGATGAGGCATACCAACAGATTAGCGTGATTCCAAACTGCTGTCCGCGAGGCGCCGCGCGCGGCGCGACATCCGTCCGCCGTCGTTCCGGGCAGCGCGCGCGTTGAGCGGGAACGCCTCCGTGCGGGCCGCGGGGCTCGTGGCCGAGCTGCGTCCGCTCGCGCCTTTCTTCTGCCTGTACGTGACCTTCGGGGCCACGCTCGGCTTCCTCTCCGGGGGCGCGCCGCTGATCCTGCGCAGCCGCGGCATGGAGCTCGCCGAGATCGGCCTCCTGCAGCTCATCAACCTGCCGGTCGGCCTGACCTTTCTCTGGGCCGCTCTGCTCGACCGGGTCCGCCTGCCGGTCCTCGGGCATCGGATCGGCTGGATCACCGTGACGCTCGGCCTGACCGTCGCGCTCCTCGTCGTGCTCAGCCTCGGCGAGCACTGGCCTCTCGGCGTTCTGCTCGCTCTGGCGGTGCTCGCTGCCGCCTGCATCGCGACGATGGACATCGCGCTCGAGGCTCTGGTGGTCGAGACGGTGCCGGCGCGGCAGCGGACCTACGTCGCCTCGGCGAAGCTCTGCGGCGCCTCCCTCGGGGGCATCCTCGGCGTCGGCGTCCTGCTCGGATCGTACGAGATGCTGGGCTGGCGGGGAGCGGTGCTGGCCTGCGCGGCGCTCGACGCGCTCTGCCTGCTGCCGATCCTCGCCTATCCGGAGGCGCGTCTGCGCGGAGCGGGCTGCGCGCAGCCGCGCTGGTCGGGCTCGTTCGCCCGCCTGCGGGAACTCGTCGCGCCGATCCTGGCGCTCGGTGCCTATTTCGCGGCAGCCTACCTCGTGTCCGGGCCCAACACCCTGGCTCTGCTCGATCTCGGTGTGCCGCTGGCACAGGTCGGTTTCCTGACCGGGACCGTGCTGCCGGTCGTCAACCTCGTGATGGCGGCTCTGGCGGCTCCGCTCACGGCCCGTTTCGGGACCGTCCGCCTGATCCTGGCGGGCGGGTTCGGCGTGATCGCGACTGGCGGCCTGATGGCCGTGGCCTGCGCGTCCGGCGCGTCCGGGCTCGCGGTCGGCGCCACCGTTCTGAACTTCCTCTGCGGGGGCATCCTCGGCGTGCCGGTTTTCAACATGATCTATCGCTGGGCCCAGGGGCCCCAGCCCGCCACCGACTACGCGCTGCTGTTCGGCGCGGCCTTCTTCTCCGCGATGCCCCTGCGGGTGGCAGCCCCCGCGCTCGCTGGCTGGGCCGGCTGGCCCGGATACTTCGCGGGGGCGATGCCGGTCTACGCGGCAGCTGTGGCGTGGCTCGCCCTCGTGGTTGCCGGGACGCTGCGGACCGACCCGGCGGAACCGCGATGATCGAGGAAGTCAGCGCCCGCGTGCCCGAGTCGCTCGCCGCCTACCGGGGTGGCGTCGCCGCCGGTCCGGGCGGCCCCGATGCCCGCCCGCTCGCCTCCCTGCGCGATCCAGCCGTGTTCGACGCCACGCTCGCGGCCTTCGGCGCGGGCGTCGGCGCCTCCTCGGCCGGCCTGGAGCGCCGCGCGCTCGTCTCCTACTGGAGCCAGTTCTACCTCGCCGCCCTGGCGACGCCGGCGCTCACCGCCCTGGTCCGGCTGGGGCGCCCCCTGCCGCTCGCCTTCGAGCGGACGAGCCTCGAACTCGACGCCGCCGGCCGCCCCGCGCGCCTGCTGGTCGATCCGGCGACGGGCCGCGGCGGCTCCTGCCTCGGCGCCGCGCAAGTGCCTCAACCCGGCCTCGCGGGTTTGGTGGAGGACCACCTGCGCCCCTTCGTGGAGTTGTGCTGCGCCCAGTGCGGGCTCGCCCCGCGGGTGATCTGGGGCAACGCCGCGGTGATCCTCGACTATGTCGCGGGGGAACTCGGAGCGGGCGATGCCCCCGCCTGTGCCGAGGTCGCCGCCTGCCTCGGTCGCCCCGGCGGCTGCGCCTGTGCCCGGACGCCGCTCGCCCAAGCCCTCTGCGCGGGCGCCGCCGGCTGCCGCCGCCGCACCTGCTGCCTGCGCAGCCGCCTGCCGGGTGTCCCCTCCTGCGGCGCGCTCTGCCCGCTGGAGCGCTGCGCCGAGCCCTGACGACGCCTCTCAGTGCTGCCTTCGGTCGCCGGCCACCGCCCGGATCGCCGCGAGCAACTCGCCCTCGAACAGCATCGCGGACCCATAGTGGAACTCGACATCGAAGGGACGGCGCGAGTTCATCGAGAGCGAGGCGCTCTGCAGGGCGAGCAGGCGCCCGCTCTCGTCGAACAGCCCGGATCCCGAGCCGCCGTAGCCGTCGTTGCAATCGTGGCGCACACGGCGCATCGCGTCCTCGCTCGGCGGATCGATGAAGCGGATCGCGCAGCTCTCGAGGCTCGTTCCGCCCCGGAAGTTCGCGTGGCCGCCGGGTGAGACCATCGTCACGGTAATCGCGGCCGGCCCGGGCGTGAGGTCGGGTGTCTCCGGCACCGGCTGCGGCGCCACCCCGTCGACCGGACTGGCGAGACGCAGCAGGGCCCAGTCGTCGGTGATGTGGAGCGCCTCGGCGCCAGGCGCCGTGCCGAGGCGCAGCGATTCGGCGACGAACTCGTAATTGCGCCCCCCGATCTGAAAGTAGCAGTCGGAAACCGCACGGATGACCGCGAGGCGCCGATCGCGAAAATTGTGCGCGTTCAGCACGACAAGATCCGGCACGCCGACGAGCCAAGCCGCCGCAGCCTTCTGGGGCACGCCGTCCGGTCGCCGGCACCAGAGCACGCCGGCACCGGCAAAGCGCCGATAATCCTCGCCGCCCATCTCGCGGCGGTCGTCGCGCGGGTAGAGCGCGGCTTCCCGAACCTGGCCGTCCCGGGCCGAGCCCGAGGTGGGCGCGATGAGCGCGAGGGCCAGCACGAGGGCTGTTCCGAGCCGGGGATCCGGCCGGCGCGCGCGCACTGCCCTCATCGTCTCGACCCCGCCCTGCCGGTGCCTTGTCGCGGCACCCTTCGGCGACCGAGTTTTGGTGTCGCGCCCGTGTGGGTCAAGAACTGTTTTGCCATATGCGCAAAGTACGCCTGCGCCTTGCCGGATGATCCCGACCAAAAATGACCGTCTTCCCGCAGACATAAGCCGATGCTTGGTCCTAGAAATATTGGGGACTGAGGCAGTAATAAGGGCTTCATAAGATAAGAACGCGAGGTTCTTTTCTTAGAAAGACCGTAATAGCGAGGATCCCTCGCGGATCTGCTTCAGATTTCCGACGCTAGAGGTTCCGCGAGACCGCGTGGTCGAGAGACGGAACGAGACGGCAAGGAGACGCACATGAGCAGGCTTCTGAATTCGGTCTCGGTGCTCGCCGTGATGGCGGTGGCGCCCCTCGGCCTCGCCGCCGGGGCGCAGGCGAACGACAAGCTCGTCGAGATGGCGAAGAGCGAAGACAACTGGGTGATGCCCGGCAAGAACTACGATTCAAACAACTACAGCGAGCTGACGCAGATCAACAAGGAGACCGTCAAGAACCTGAAGCCCGCCTGGAGCTTCTCGACCGGTCTTCTCAACGGCCACGAGGGCGCGCCGCTGATCGTCGGCGGCAAGATGTACGTCCACACCTCGTTCCCGAACAACACCTTCGCGCTCGATCTCGACGATCCGGGTCGGATCCTGTGGCAGGACAAGCCGAAGCAGAACCCGGCCGCCCGCGCGGTCGCCTGCTGCGACCTCGTCAATCGCGGCCTTGCCTACTGGCCGGGCGACGGCAAGGTGCCGGCCCTGATCTTGAAGACGCAGCTCGACGGCAATGTCGCGGCGCTCAACGCCGAGACGGGCGAGCTGGTCTGGAAGGTCGAGAACTCCGACATCAAGGTCGGCTCGACGCTCACCATCGCCCCCTACGTGGTGAAGGACAAGGTGATCATCGGCTCGTCGGGCGCCGAACTCGGCGTGCGCGGCTACCTCACCGCCTACGACGTGCGGACCGGCGAGCAGAAGTGGCGCGCCTACGCCACGGGACCCGACAAGGACCTGCTGCTGGCCGACGACTTCAACATCAAGAACGCCCATTATGGTCAGAAGGGCCTGGGCACCGCGACCTGGGAGGGCGACGCCTGGAAGATCGGCGGCGGCACCAATTGGGGCTGGTACGCCTACGATCCGGGCACGAACCTGATCTACTTCGGCACCGGCAACCCGGCGCCTTGGAACGAGACCATGCGTCCGGGCGACAACAAGTGGACGATGACGATCTTCGGCCGCGACGCCGACACCGGTGAGGCCAAGTTCGGCTACCAGAAGACGCCGCACGACGAGTGGGATTACGCCGGCGTCAACGTGATGATGCTGTCCGAGCAGAAGGACAAGTCGGGTCAGATGCGCAAGCTGCTGACCCACCCCGACCGCAACGGCATCGTCTACACGCTCGACCGGACGGACGGCTCTCTCGTCTCGGCCGACAAGATCGACGACACGGTCAACGTGTTCAAGTCGGTCGATCTGAAGACCGGTCAGCCGGTGCGCGACCCCGAGTACGGCACCCGGATGGACCACCTCGCCAAGGACATCTGTCCCTCGGCGATGGGCTACCACAACCAGGGCCACGATTCGTACGATCCGAAGCGTCAGGCCTTCTTCATGGGCATCAACCATATCTGCATGGATTGGGAGCCCTTCATGCTGCCCTACCGGGCAGGTCAGTTCTTCGTTGGCGCGACGCTGAACATGTATCCGGGCCCGAAGGGTGACCGGCAGAACTACGAGGGCCTCGGCCAGATCAAGAGCTACAACGCGATCACCGGCAAGTTCAACTGGGAGAAGATGGAGCGCTTCGCGGTCTGGGGCGGCACGACGGCCACCGCCGGCAACCTCGTGATCTACGGGACGCTGGACGGCTTCATCAAGGCCCGCGACTCCGACAACGGCGACCTGCTCTGGAAGCACAAGCTGCCGTCGGGCGCGATCGGCTATCCGATCACCTACAGCCATAAGGGCACGCAGTACGTCGCCATCTACTACGGCGTCGGCGGCTGGCCGGGCGTGGGCTTGGTGTTCGACCTCGCCGACCCGACCGCCGGCCTCGGCGCGGTGGGCGCCTTCAAGAAGCTCGCGAACTACACCCAGATGGGCGGCGGCGTGATGGTGTTCTCGCTCGACGGCAAGAACCCCTACGACAACCCGAATGTCGGTGAGTACGAGCAGCAGGCCGCCAAGAAGTAAGCGGTCCGCCCGGAGAATGGACGCCCCGCCGGCCAAGCCGGCGGGGTTTCCCAACCCGAGAGGCGCGCAGCGAAGCGAAGAGGGGCACGCCATGCCCTGACGCCGCGCCGAACGAACAGACCCCCGAGGAAACGGAAGACCATCATGTCGCGCGTCATCGGACGACACGGCGCGGCCCGTCCGGCCGCCCTCCTGATCGCCCTGGCCTATCTTGGCGGCCCCGCCGCTGCCGAAGCGCCCGCCGCCAAGGACCCGCCCCAAGCTGCCGATCCCGGCACCCTGCGCATCTGCGCCGCCGAGCAGCCGCCGCTCTCGTTGAAGGACGGATCGGGCCTGGAGAACAGGATCGGGGCCGCGGTCGCGGAAGTGATGGGCCGCGAGCCGGTCTTCGTCTTCTCGGGCAAGCCCGCGGTCTACGCGGTGCGCGACGGGCTCGACAAGAAGACCTGCGACGTGATCGTCGGCCTCGACACAGACGACCAGCGTGTGCTGACCACCAAGCCCTATTATCGGGCCGGCTACGTCTTTCTCACCAAGGCCGACGGCGACCTCGACGTGAAGTCCTGGTCGGATCCGCGCCTGAAGGACATCGGCCACATGGTGGTGGGCTTCGGCACGCCCGGCGAGGCGATGCTCAAGGACATCGGCCGCTACGAGGAGGACATGGCCTACCTCTACTCGCTGGTGAACTTCCGCGCGCCGCGCAACCAGTACACCCAGATCGACCCGGCCCGCATGGTCTCCGAGGTGGCGCAGGGCAAAGCCGATGTCGGCGTCGCCTTCGCACCGGACGTCGCCCGCTACGTGCGCGATTCCAGCGTGAAGCTGCGCATGACGCCGGTACCCGACGACACGAAGCGCAGCGACGGCCAGAAGATGCCGCAGGTCTTCGACCAATCGATGGGCGTGCGCCGGGACGATGCCGCGCTCCGCGACGCCCTCGACGCCGCGCTCGTGAAGGCCAAGCCCCAGATCGACGCCATCCTCAAGCAGGAAGGCGTGCCGGTCGCGCCCGCCTCGAACTGATCACCACCCGCGAGTGAGCGACCCGGATCCACGCATGATCGAGACCAAGAAAACACTCGGCGCCCTCCTCGGACTCGCGATCGCGGGCGCCGGCCTCGCCGCTGTGGCGCAGCCGAGCGCCGGACCGCAGACCGGCATCGTTTTCCGCAACACCGTGACGGGCGAACCCCTGAACACTGCCGAGGGCAAGGAGGGCGGCCGGGACACTGAGGCCGTGAAGACGTTCTTCCAGACCGGCAAAAACATCTACATCGACGACAAGTCCTGCCTACGAAATGGCGAGAGCCTCTACGCGACCTCGTGCTCCGGCTGCCACGGGCACTTGGCGGAAGGAAAGCTCGGACCCGGCCTGAACGACAATTACTGGACCTATCCGTCGAACACTGAGGATTCGGGTTTGTTCGCGACGATTTTCGGCGGTGCCAACGGCATGATGGGGCCGCACAACGAGAACCTGACCCCCGACGAGATGCTTCAGACCATCGCCTGGATCCGGCACCTCTACACCGGCCCGGTCAAGGACGCCGTCTGGCTGAACGACGCGCAGAAGAAGACCTACACGCCCTACAAGGAGGGCGAGAAGATCCCGCAGGACGCCAAGGGCCAGTGCAAGCCGCTGGAGTGAGGACCTGCAGGAAGCCGCGCGCCCACGAGCGCGCCCAGACGCGCCAAGCGCGCAGAACCCCACCCAAGGAGGAAACCGCATGCGCACCCTGATCCTCGCCCTCAGCGCGACCCTGGCGCTGGCCGCTCCGGCGCTCGCCTATGACGGCACCAAGTGCAAGGCGCCGGGCAATTGCTGGGAGCCCAAGCCCGGCTTCCCCGAGAAGATCGCCGGCACGAAGTACGATCCCAAGCACGACCCGAAGGAACTCAACAAGCAGGCCGATTCGATCAAGGCGATGGAGGAGCGCAACAAGAAGCGCATCGAGAACGCCAAGAAGACCGGCAAGTTCGAGTACGACGTCGCCAAGATCGGCAATTGAACATCGGCGACTGACTTTTCCAAGCGCGCTCGCCCCGTGCGGGCGCGCCTCAGGGGTTCCGAGAGGGGTTCATGAACGACATCCGCCGCGGCGACGCGATGCTGACCGACTGGCGCGGCGCGGCGCAGCGCTTCGAGGCGGCAGTGGCGGGCGCGGTGCTGGGGCAGGAGCCGATCATCCGCCTCGTCACGATCGCCGTCTTCGCCCGCGGTCACGTGCTGCTGGAGGGCGATGTCGGCGTCGGCAAGACCACGCTGCTGCGCGCGGTCGCCCGCGCGATGGGCGGCGCCTACGAGCGCGTCGAGGGCACGGTCGACATGATGCCGACCGACCTCGTCTATCACACCTACCTCGCCGAGGACGGGCGACCGCGCGTCGAGCCGGGGCCGGTGCTGCGCTCCTCCGAAGACCTCGCGATCTTCTTCTTCAACGAAATCAACCGCGCCCGCCCGCAGGTCCACGCGCTGCTGCTCCGCCTGATGGCCGAACGCAGTCTCACCGCCTTCAACCGCGAGTACCGCTTCCCTCAGCTCCAGGTCTTCGCCGACCGCAACCGGGTCGAGCGCGAGGAGACCTTCGAACTGCCGGCCGCCGCCCGCGACCGCTTCCTCATGGAGATCGGCATGGAGGCGCCGCGGGATCCCGCGACGCGCCGCACGCTCGCCTTCGACCCCCGCTTCCATGATACGGACGGGTTGATTGGGGGTATTCCGACAGCGATCCTCGATCCCGTCCGACTCGGCGGCATCGCCTCGGCGATCCAGCACGGGGTGCGGGCGAGCGAGGCGATCGAGGCCTACGTCGTCGCCCTCTGGGAGGCGCTGGTGCGCCCGCAGACGGCCGGCATCCGGCTCCCCGGGATCGACGACATGGCGGGCCTCGTCCAGGGCGGCGCTTCGCCTCGCGGCGTGGCGGCCCTCGTCCGCGCCGCACGCGTCCGCGCCTGGCTGGAGGAGCGCGACTGGCTGGTGCCCGAGGACATCCGCGCCGTCTTCGTCCCCGTGATGGCCCACCGCATCTTCCTGGAGCCGATCCACGAGCTGCGCCGCGCCGAGATCGTGCCCGCGCTTTGCCGTTCAGTGTTCGAGACGGTGCCGGCCCCGTGACGGAGGACGCGCGGCCCGGCGCCGACATCGTCTACCTGCCGCGCTGGCGCGCGCGGGGGAACCGGGTGGGCGCCCATCGCGGGCGGGACGCGGGCGGGCCCGGCACCTTCAAGGATCAGGTCTCGTTCCTGCGCCTGCCGGACGCGCGCCGGCTGGATCTGCGCGCCACGCTCCGAGACCCGTTCGAGAACACCTATGTCCGCCGCTTCGAGGCGCGCATTGCCGTCGAGGTCTGGGCGCTCGTCGATCTCTCGGCCTCGATGCGCTTCCGCGGCACCGCCGACCGGATGGCGCTGGTGGGCGCGCTTTGCGCGAGTCTGGCCGCTTCCGCTACCCGTATCGGCGACGGCTTCGGGCTTCTCGCCTGCGATGCAGCCATCCGCGAGGACCTGTTCCTGCCCGCCACCCGCGGCCGGGCAGGGGCGGCGCTGGCGGCCGCGCGCCTCGCCGAGTCCGTGCCGGCCGGTGCCAGCGCCGCCGGCCTTCTGGCGGCCGCCGCCCGCATCGCCGGCCGACCCAAGATGGTCTTCCTGATCTCGGATTTTCGTTGGCCGCCCGCCCTGCTCGAACAGGTCTTCGCGAGCCTCGCCTTCCACGATGTCGTGCCCGTGCTCCTCGCCGACCCCGCCGAGGCTGAGGCGCTGCCTGAATGGGGGCTGGTGGAGCTGGAGGATCTCGAGGGCTCCGGCTCCCGGCTTGTTCTGATGCGGCCGGCGCTCCGCCGCCGCTGGATCGCCCGGGATGCCGAGCGGCTCGCCCGTCTCGGGCGACTCGCGCGCCGGTACGGACGTACCCCGTTTCGCCTCGCTGAGCGCTTCGATCCTGCGGCGCTCAGCCGTCACCTCCTGGGGACCTGATCCTCGTGCGTCTGTTTGCCCTTCCGCTTCTCGCCCTGGTGCTCCTGGCCGCCGGCCCGGCCGCGGCGCAGCTCCACGGCGTCGAGGTGCGGGTGCCGCGCACCTTCGGATACTTCCTGGGCGACCTCGTCGAGGCCACGATCGTGATCGAGGCGGAGCCGGGCTTCGTGCTGCAGGCCTCGTCGCTGCCGCAGCCGGGGCCGGTGACCTACTGGCTCGACCTGCGCAGGGTGGAGGCCCGGCAAGAGGGCACGCGCCACATCCTGCGCCTGACCTACCAGACCTTCTACGCGGCCATCGACGCGCGCAGCCTCGACGTGCCCGGCTTCCCCCTGGTGCTGTCCAGCGGGACTGACCACGGCGCCACCACCGCGCCCGTCGCTGTACCCAGCTGGAGCCTCGGCCTCTCCCCCTTGCGCGAGGTACAGCCGGCACGGCGCGCTGACCCGGCCGAGTACCTGCGGCCGGATGGGCTGGGGCCGCGCCTCGATCCGGTCCCGGCCCGCAACGCCGCTCTGGCGCTCGGCGCGGCTGCCCTCCTTGCCCTCGTGTCCCTTGCCCGCGACCGCGCCTGGTGGCCATTCCGGCCGCGACCCGCGCGCGCATTCGCGGACGCCGCCCGGCGGCTCGCCGCGCTCGGCCGCGGGCCGGAGAGCGAGCAGGGCTACCGTGAGGGCCTGCTGGCGCTCCACCGCGGCCTCGACGCCAAGGCCGGCTACCGGCTGCTCGCCGACGATCTCGACGCCTTCCTCGCCCGTCACCCCGCCTACCGGCCGCAGCGGGACGGGCTCGCCCGCTTCTTCGCAGCCTCGCGACTGGCCTTCTTCGGCGGCTCGGTCGCGGAGGCCCGGCACCGGCTGCCGCTCGCCGAGGCGGGGGCGACCGCCCGCGCCCTCGCGGTGGCGGAGCGCGCGGCGTGAGTGGGTTCCTGGCCAAGGTCCTGGCGGAGTGCGCCCGGTTCGGAGCGGAGCGGCCGGCCGTGCTCTGGCTGCTGCCGCTCGCCCTGCTGCCGCTGGTCTCCGCGCCGCGCCGCCGCGCCGCCTGGGCCGACCTCCGCGCGGTGCCGCCGGATCCGCTCTCGCGCGCGCTCGCGGGCCTGCTATGGGCGGCCGGCTGCCTCGCGGTGACGGGGCTCGTCGCCGGGATCAGCGGTCCCTACCGCGCGGGGGAGCGCGTGACCCGCACCGGCACCGGCGCCGAGGTCTCGATGCTGCTCGACCGCTCGGGCAGCATGAACGAGACCTTCGCAGGGAGGCAGCCCTCGGGCGAGGAGGAAGCGAAGGCCGCGGCCTCGCGCCGGATCCTCGGCGAATTCGTCGGCAGCCGGGCGCACGATCTCTTCGCCGTGACCGCCTTCTCGACCGCGCCGATGCTGGTCCTGCCGATGACCGACCGGCACGACGCGGTCCGGGCGGCCATCGCGGCGATCGACCGGCCGGGCCTCGACTACACCAATGTCGGGCGCGGGCTCGCCATGGCGCTCGGCCAGTTCGGCGCGGCTTCGGGCCACGCCTCGCGGGTACTGCTCCTCGTCTCGGACGGGGCTGCGGTGATCGACCCTCGGATGCAGGACACCCTGCGCGCCGCCTTCGCCAAGATCCGACCGAACCTGTACTGGCTGTTCCTGCGCACGAAGGGCTCGCCCGGAATCGGTGACCGTCCGACCGGGGAGGACACGCCGCAGGCCGCGCCCGAGCGCCATCTCGACCTGTTCTTCAAGAGCTTGGCGGTGCCCTACCGCGCCTTCGAGGCCGAGGGGCCGGAGGCGGTCGCGGCCGCGATCCGGCAGATCGAGAGCCTGGAGCGCGACCCCATTCCCTACGTCGAGGTCCGGCCCCGGCGGGATCTGGCCGCCTGGGCCTATCGGCTCGCGGCTTTGGGGCTGGTGCTGCTGGTGCTGGCCAAGCTGGCGGAGGTCGATCTAGCACGGGGGCGGGCAGGGCAGGGGACGGCCCGCGCGCCGGAGCGGAGGATGGCGGCATGATCCAGATGTCGAAGGGCCTCCGTCTCTCTCCCTCCCCCCTCTGCGGGGGAGGGTGGGCCGGCCGTAAGGCCGGGTCGGGAGAGGGGAACCCCGTTTCCGAGGTGGGCGCAGCGTCGATACCGCGCTCGATCCTGTACCGCTGCTCCTCTTTCGCGAGACTTGGTCCCGGCCCCCGCTGCTTTGCAGGGTACCCTCCCCCGCAGTGGGGGGAGGGAAGGCGCGCCTTGGGCCAGGAATAGCGCATGTCCTTCCTCCACACGGCCTGGACCCGCACCCGGCCAAACCTCCTTCTCGTCCTCCCCATCCTGCTGCTGGCGGGCGCGCTCGTCGCGGGTGGCCTCACCTGGCGCGCGCAGACCACCAACCGCGAGATCGCCGCGCTTGAGGCGAATCAAGACCGCCCGGTGACCACGGCAGCCGCATCCCAGCTCATCCTGGCCCGCGTGCTGCAGCTCGCCCGACGGGACGCCACCGAAGAGATGGAGCCGCTCGTCGTCGCTCTCGAATCCCGGGATGTCCCCCTCCTGCTGGCGCGCGCCCGCTATGCGCTCGGCAACGCGCGCCTGCGCCGCGCCCTCGACCTGATCGAGCGCAGCCAGCTTGATCCGGCCGGGCCGCTGATCGTGCTGGCGCGGCAGGAGTACCGCCGCGCCCTTCAGGCCCGGCCCGAGTTCTGGGACGCCAAATTCAACCTCGATGTCGCCGCCCGGCTCATCCGCGACTTCCCGGAGGTCGATCGGCAGATCGGCGACGAGCTGAAGGCCGAGCCCAAGAAGATCTGGACCGACATCCCGGGCCAGCCGCGGGGGGCGCCGTGAGAATAGGGCTGCCCTGGCGGCGCAACCTGCGCGACCGGCGCTTTCAGATGCTCGCCGCCGCCCTCGTCCTCACGCTGGCCACCGCCTGGGTGCCCCCGCTCCCACTGACCCGGGACGGCGTGCAGGTGCTGGCGGTCGTCGATATCACCGGCAGCATGAACGTGCGGGATTATACAGCGAACGGTCGGCCGCAGAGCCGGCTGGAGGCCGCCAAGGCGGCGCTCCGGCATCTCGTGGCCGGCCTGCCCTGCGGTTCGCGCTTCGCGCTCGGCCTGTTCACCGAACGGCGGCCCTTCCTGCTCTTCGCGCCCGTCGAGGTCTGCGAGAATTTCACCCCCCTCGACGGGGCGATCGCGGCGCTGGACTGGCGCATGGCCTGGGAGGCCGACAGCCGGATCACCGCGGGCCTCGACCGCGCCGTCGCGATGGCGGGCGAGATCGGTACCGACCTTCTCTTCATCACGGACGGGCAGGAAGCGCCCCCGCTGCGGGCTGGCTCCCTGCCGCCCTTCGAGGGGCAGCCGGGGGCCGTGCGCGGGCTGATCGCGGGCGCGGGCGGCTACAGCCTCTCGCCGATCCCGAAATTCAACGATCGCGGGCGCGAGACCGGTTTCTACGGCGAGACCGATGTGCAGCAGGAGAACCGCTTCGGCCCGCCCCCCGCCGATGCTGAAGCCCGCGAAGGCTACAATCCGCGCAACGCACCCTTCGGGGCCGCGGCCGCCAGCGGCACCGAGCACCTATCCTCGGTGCGCGAGACTCACCTCAAGGAACTCGCCGCCCGCACCGGCCTCGCCTACGTCCATCTCGACGGGACGGCCTCCCTCGACGCGCCGCTTCGCGCCGCCGCCACGGCCCGCCCGGTGCCCGGCCGGCTAGACCTGCGGCCGTTCCTCGGCGCCGCCGCCCTGCTCCTCGTGCTCGCGGCCTTCTCAGCGGCGCCGCTGCGCGCCCTGACCGTGCGCACCATCACCCTGAAGCTCTCCACTCCCACGAAGGCCTGATCCTGCATGCGACTGACCCTGCCGACGCTGCTCCTCGCCCTTGCCTCAGCTCTCCTGCCCGGGGCGGCGCTCGCCCACGGCCCCACACCCCAGAAGGTCGAGCAGACGATCACCATCGCGGCGCCCCCGGCGGCGGTCTGGAAGGTGGTCGGCCCCTTCGGCAATATCGGCGCGTGGCACCCGGACGTGGCCAAGGTCGCGGCCACCGGCGGCGACGGCAGCGGCGCGACCCGGAAGGTGACGCTCAGAAGCGGCGGCACCCTCGAAGAGGGCCTCGACGAGTGGAAGGCCGACGGGATGACCTATTCGTACCGGATGGGTGAGCCGGACCTGAAGGCGCTGCCGGTCTCCTCCTACTCGGCGACCATCACGGTGACGCCGGACGGGACGGGCGCGAAGGTGTCCTGGGCGGGACGCTTCTACCGTGGAGACACCGGCAACGAGCCGCCGGAGGAACTGAGCGACGCCGCCGGACACGCCGCGATGGATCGCTTTTTTGGAGATGGGCTGAAGGGCCTCAAGGCGAAGGTCGAGGGCAATCGGTGAGGCTCTGGCCAGCCAGCCTCGGGCCAGCCAGCCTCGGGACGGTGCTCGCCCTCTTGCTCGCCCTCTGCGGCCAGCGCGGCGAGGCGGCGGTTTACGTGGTGAGCCAGGACGGCGGCGCTCTGACTGAGGTCGACGGCGCGGTTGAGCGGGCGCCCGTCTCTGTGGGCGCGGGCCCTGCCGGCCTCGCGGCGGGGCCGGACGGCACGCTCTACCTCACCCATCCCGACCGGAGCACGATCACGGTGGTCGCGCCCGACGAGGCCCGCGTGCTGCGGAACCTCGCGTTCGCCGGACAACCCTTCGGCATCGCGGTCTCCGGCGACGGCGCCAAGCTCTTCGTCGGGGACTGGCAGGGCGGCCGTCTGGTGCGGATCGACGCCGCGACCGGCGCGGCCGAGGCTGAACTCGCGGTCGGGCCCGAGCCCGCGGGTCTGGTGCGGGATGGGGCCGGGCGGATCTACGTCGCCGAGCGGGGCGGCGACGCCGTCGCCGTCGTGGACGGCGCCACGATGACTCGGCTCGCCCGCGTGCCCGTCGGCCGCGCGCCCTTCGCGCTAGGACTATCGGCGGACGGGAGCCGCCTCTATGTCGGCAACGTGCGCACCAACGACCTCACGGCGATCGACACCGCTCTGCTCACCGCTGTGGCGACGCGGCCGGCCGGGCGAAGCCCCTACGGTGTGGCCGTGCACGGCGACCGGATCCTCGTGACGAACCAGGAATCGGCCACCGTCTCGGTTCTGGACCTGGATCTCACCGTCACGGCGACGATCCCGGTCGGCCGCTACCCGGAGGGGATCGCGGTCGAGGGTGCGCGCGCCTACGTGGCGAACTGGTTCTCGGACGACGTCTCGGTGATCGACCTCGCGCAGATGCGCGCAGTGGCCCGGCGCAAGGTGCCGGGCGGCCCCCGTGCCCTCGTGGCGCGGCCGGCCTTCGCGCGCGGAACCGCCCGGTGAGGGTTCCGCGCGCCCTCGCGGTCCTCGGGACCGCCTTCGCCCTGCTTGCCGGCTGCGGCGAGGAGGATCAGCGCGAGCGCGAGCCCGAAACGGTGGCGGCGCGTAGCGAACGGGCCGCGCCAGAGACGGCTTGGCTCGCGCCAACAGACACGACCGAGCCGGCACTCTGGCTCGCCCGGCGGGCGACCAGCGGACCGTCGGTCGATCCGGCGGCACTCGGTGCACTCCGCGCGAGCCTCGCACAGGCACGCGGTCGATTCGTCGAGGATCCGCGCATGGTGGCAAACCGCACGGCGCAACTGGAGGCGATGCTGGCCGAGATCGACGTCGCCGAGAGCCCGGCCGCCTTGATTGCGGACCTCTCCGAGGTGGCGGCCGTGAGCGGTCGGCGCCAGCTCTATGGCGAGATGTGCCAGCACTACGCGACCGTGCGCCGCGACGGGCTCTCGCGCGCGGCCGCGCTGGAGCGCCTGCGCGAGCGCTACGCCGCGCAGAGGCATCCGTGAGAGGATCGGCGTGACGGGCGTCCTCATCGTGGACGATCACCCGGTGATCCTGCAGGGCTTTCGGCGGGTGGTCGAGGATGCGGGCGTCGCGATGATCGTCGAGGCGGGCGATCCCGTGTCGGGCTACCGGCTGTTCCACCGCATCCGCCCGCAGGTCGCGGTGGTCGATCTGACCTTCCGGGGCAGTGGGCTCGCCGGCCTCGCCCTGATCAAGCGCATGCGGGCCCTCGAGCCGCGGGCCCGCATCCTCGCCTTCAGCATGCACCGCGATCCCATAATCGCCGCACGCGCGCTCGAGGCAGGTGCCATCGGCTACGTCTTCAAGGATTCGCCGGTCCCGGATTTTCTGGCCGCCTTCGACGCCGTGCGGGAGGGTCGTCCCTACCTGCCGCACCTCCTCGCTACGCAGATCGCCGGCATCGGCGCGATGCCTGAACCGTCACGCTACGACGCGCTGAACGCCCGCGAGATTCAGGTCTCGATCCTGCTCCGTGAGGGCCGCAGCTATCGCTTCATCGCCGACAACCTGTCGATCGGCTACCGAACGGTAGTGAATACCTGCGCGTCCATCCGGAAGAAGCTCGGTGCGCGCACGCAGGCCGAGCTTTTGAAGATGATCATCGCGGTCGAGGATCTCGAGTCGCAGGGCTGAGACGGGGCGCGGCGGCGCCCCGCCTGCCTCAGTGGCCGCCGCCGAGATAGGCCGCGCGCACGGCGGGATCGCTGCGCAGCTGCTGAGCCGGCCCCTGGAAGCGGATGCGGCCGTTCTCCAGCACGTAGGCATGGTCAGCCACGCCAAGCGCCGCCATGGCGAACTGCTCGACGAGCAGCATCGTCACCTGCTCCGACTTGAGCTGCCGGATGATCCGGAACACCTCCTCGACGAGCTTCGGGGCCAGCCCCATCGAGGGCTCGTCGAGGAGTAGGATCTCCGGGCGCAGCATCAGGGCGCGGCCCATGGCGAGCATCTGCTGCTCGCCGCCGGATAGGGTGCCGGCGAGCTGCGTGCGCCGCTCCTTGAGCCGCGGGAACAGCTCGAAGGCCCGGTCGCGGTCGGCGGCCACGTCGCCCTTGGGACGCGACCCGGTCAGGCGCGGGAAAGCGCCGAGCGTCAGGTTGTCCTCCACCGAGAGGGTGGGGAAGACGCGCCGCCCCTCCGGCGAGTGGGCGAGGCCGAAGCGGGCGACGTCGTAGCTCTCGAGCCCGCCGATCTCACGCCCGTTCAGGCGGATCGACCCGGCGCGCGGCCGGATCATGCCGGAGAGCGCCCGCATGGTCGTGGTCTTGCCGGCCCCGTTCGAGCCGATCAGCGCCACGACCTGTCCTTTGGGCACTGCGAAGTCGAGGCCGTGCAGCACCTCGATCTGGCCGTAGCCGGCCGACAGTCCGGAGACCTCAAGCATGGGTCGTCTCCTCGTCGCCTACCGGGCTGCCGAGATAGGCCTCGACGACCTTGGGATCCTGCTGAACCTCGCGGGCGCTCCCCTCGGCGATCTTGTGGCCGAAATCGAGCACGCTGACCCGGTCGCACAGCCCCATCACCACGTCCATGTGATGCTCGATCAGGATCACAGTGATGCCCGCGTCCCGGATCTTGCGGATGATCGTGGTCAACTCCGCGATGTCGGGGGCGGTGAGGCCCGCCGCCGGCTCGTCGAGGAGCAGCAGCACCGGGTCGAGCGCGAGCGCCCGGCCGATCTCCAGGAGACGCTGCTTGCCGTAGGGGAGGTTGCGCGCCTCCACCTGCGCGAGCGAGCCCAAGCCCACGAAGTCGAGGATCGACATGGCGCGGGCGCGCTGCTCGCGCTCCTCGCGCTTGCGCCGCGGCGTGCCCAGGATGGCGTCGAAGATGTTGCCGCGGAAGCTGTGGTGGAGGCCCACCAGCACGTTCTCCAGGGCCGTCATCTCGCGGAAGAGCTGCACGTTCTGGAAGGTGCGGGCGACGCCGGAGGCCGCGATCTCGGAGGGCGTGCGCCCGTCGAGCCGCGTGCTCCCATCGGCGCGAGCGAGCGTCACCGAGCCGGCGGTCGGTTTGTAGATGCCGGTGAGCACGTTCATCATCGTGCTCTTGCCCGAGCCGTTCGGGCCGATCAGCCCGTGGATCGTGCCAGGCCGTACCGTGAGGTCGACACCGGCGAGCGCCTTCAGGCCGCCGAACTGCATCAGGGCCTGCTCGACCTTGAGCAGGGGGTCGGCCCCCCCGCGTCCGCTCTGGACGCTGAGCGCAGCACCCTCCGCCTGCACGCGCGTGCCCTCGGCGGTGTGCGCCGGGCGGAGCGCCGGGATCTTCTCGCGGACGAAGCCGACGATGCCGTCCGGCAGGTAGTAGACCACGAACAGGATCATCAGGCCGAAGACCGTCAGGCGGAAATCGGTGACGGATTCCAGGGCGAGCGTCGCCGGGAAGAAGGCGAGGCAGAGCGCTACCGGCACGAGGATCGCGAACCGGTTGTCCTGGCGGCGCAGAAAGGCCAGCACACCGACCACCAACGCGATCGCCGCGATGACGCCGGCCATGATCCGCACCAGCGCGATGTCGGCCAGGATGTTGGGCATCATCACGATGATGGCCGCGCCGATGATCGGGCCGGCCCGCGACTTGCGGCCGCCCATGGTGACGGCGAGCAGGAACAGCACCGTCAGCTCGAAGCCGTAGGAGTTCGGCGCGACGTAGCGCTCGGACCAGGCGAAGAGCGCGCCCGCGAGGCCAGCCAGCGCGGCCGAGATCACGAAGGCGTAGACCTTGTAGCGGTAGACGCTGACGCCCATGCAGTCGCAGGCGATCGGCGAGTCGCGCAGCGCCTCGAAGGCGCGGCCGAAGGGCGAGCGCACCACCCGGTTGACCACCAGGATCGTGCCGAGCAGCGCGATGCAGGTCAGGTAGTAGAACTCGAGCTTGCGGCCGGCCGCGCCCCAGGGCGCCTGCATGCCGATGAGCGAGAAGTCGAGCACGCGGGCCGGCGGCAGGGTGATGCCGAGGGGGCCGTTGGTCAGCGGCGTCAGCTCGTTGATGAAAATCTGCACGATGGTGCCGAAGGCGAGCGTCACCATGGCCAGGTAGGGGCCGGTGACGCGCAGAGCCGGCACGGCGAGCAGCACGCCGAAGGCCGAGGTGACGCCGATGCCGGCGAGGATCCCCCACCAGAGCCCGAGCTTGAAGTGCAGGAACAGCACCGCCGCCCCGTAGGCGCCGACGCCGAACAGGCCGGCATGGCCGAGCGAGACCTGGCCGGTATAGCCGACCACGATGTCGAGGCCGAGGATCAGGATCGCGTAGATCGCGATCACCACCACGAGGTGGATGTAGTACGAGCTGGTGACCACGTGCGGGAAGGCGGCGAGGAACACCACCAGGAGCACGGTGCCGATGAGGCCCGCGTAGCGGGACAGGCTCGGGGCGGAGGCCGGCGCGGGCGCGGCCGTCGGGGCGAGGGTCTGCGCCATGGCGTCAGGCTGCCGTCAGGGGGAGGCGGGGGAACACGCTCAGACCTTCTTGATGACCGCCTTGCCGAACAGGCCGACGGGGCGGATCGAGAGAACGACGAGAAGCAGGATGAGGCCCGGCACGTCCTTGTAGCCGGTCGAGATGTAGAAGCCGGTCAGTGTCTCGGCGACGCCGAGGATCAGGCCGCCGACGATGACGCCGAGGCCGGATTCGAGACCGCCGATGATCGCCACCGCGAAGGCCTTCAGCGCCAGCACCGCGCCCATCGTGGCGCCGGTGAGCGTCACGGGGGCGACGAGCACGCCGGCGAAGGCCGCCGTCATGGCGCTGATCGAGTAGGACAGGGTGATGACGCGCTGCGTGTTGATGCCCATCAGGCCGGCGGCGTCGATGTCGTTGGAGGTGGCGACCACCGCCTTCCCCCAGATCGACTTGCGGTTGAAGATCTCAACCGCGAGCATCATCAGCAGCGCGCCGGCCACGATGAGCAGCTCCATCGGCAGGATGCGGACGCCTGCGACCTGGATGGCGGTCTCGGGCAGAGGCGAGGGAAATTTCAGGTCGTCGCGGCCCCAGACGTTCTCGGCCACGTTCTTGAAGATGATGCCGAGCGCGATGGTGGCCATGATCCACCCGTACTCGGACTTGATCTTCACGGCCGGGCGCACGCCGAGCCGCTCGACCACAGCGCCGAGGGCGAAGCCGAAGACCAGCACCAGCGGGATCATCAGCCAGTAGCCGGTGAAGGGCACCAGCGTCAGGCCGAACAGGGCGCCGAGCGCCAGGGCCTCGCCCTGACCGAAATTCAGGGTCTTCGAGGTAGCGAAGGTCAGCTGATAGCCGAACGCGATCGCCGCGTAGATCATGCCGACCGCGACGCCGGACGCGATGAGCTGGAGCAGGATGGCCATGGGAGCGCCGTGAGGGGGTGAAGATTCGTGATCCGCGGACGTTGGCCGCGGGATCGATGGGTGCGATGCCGGTTTTTACGTGGACACGTCGGTCCGACTTCACTTCGTCGGACCGGGCAGCTCGGCGAGCGACCCGAGTGACAGCGGTAGCCGGGAAGAGCCGACTCGTACGGCACCGGTTACGACTCGCTCGGGCCGGTTTCGGTCGCCGGCCTACGCGAGAGCGCCGCCGGTCCCGTGCGGGGACCGGCGACGGCAGAGCCGAGACCTCAGTTCGAGGTCTTTTCCTTGAGGCGGACGATGCCCGCATTCTTCGCGTCCTCGGGCTTGGCGTAGACGATCTTGCCGTCCTGCACCTTGCCGAACACGACCATGTTCCGCGAGATCGCGTTGTGGTCCTTGGCCGTGAAGGGCTTGTCGTAGGTGGTGACGACGCCCTCGACCTTCTCGTTCAGGTTCTCCAGGGCGGTGCGGATCTTCGCTCCGTCGGTGCTGCCGGCCTGCTTGATCGCGGCCGCGAGCAGGAAGATCGAGTCGTATCCTTGCGCGCCCGCCACCGGGGTCGGGATCTTCGTCACGCCGTAGGTCTTGTAGTAGTTCTCCAAGAAGGCCTTGCGCTTCGGAAGCGTCTGATCCTCGATGAAGGTCTGCGGCATGATCACGCCGTTGCCGTTGGCGCCGGCGATATCGATGAAGCTCTGCATCGAGGAGGGCCAGCTCGTGATCATCGGCACCTTCCACCCGAGCTTGGCCATGCCGTTCGAGATTTGGGCCAGCTCCGGCCCGATGCCGTAGGCAAGGATGACCTCGGCGCCGGCCTGCTGCGCCTTGAGCAGCTGGGCCGTCATGTCGACGTCCTTGATGTTGAACTTCTCGACGGCGACCGGCTTCACGCCCTTGCTGGCGAGGTACTTCTCGATGTCCTCGCGGCCGAGCTGGCCGTAATTCGTCGAGTCGGCCAGCACCGCGATCTTCTTATGGCCCTGCGCGAGCGCCTCGTCGACCATCAGGCCGGCCTGCAGCACGTCGTAGGCGGAGTTCCGGAAGACGTAGTTGGCGTCGTAGTCCGGCTCCTTGAACTGGTTGGTGATGATCGTGCCGGTGGCGACGTTGTTGAACACCGGGATCTCGGCTTCCTGGTAGAAGCGCTGGGCGGCCAGCGCCACGCCGGTGTTGATGAAGCCGACGGTGGCGACGACCTTCTCCTTGCTGATCAGTTCCTGCGCGACCTGAGCGCCGACCTCGTTCTTGGCCTCGTCGTCGCGCTCCACGAGCTGGATCGGCCGGCCGAGCACGCCGCCGGCCTTGTTGATCTCGGCTGCGGCGAGCTTGGCGCCATCGCGCATCGAGACGCCCATCGAGGAGGAGCCGCCCGTATAGGGGCCGGTCAGGCCGATCTTGATGGGGTCCGCGGCCCAAGCCGGTGTGAGCGCCAGCGCGCAGGCCAGCGCGAGCGCGGACGCGCCTACGGTAAATCGCATCATTTCCTCTCCCAGAAGGCCGCTCGCGCGGCGTGCCCTTCAGTGTGGCACTCTGTATTTAGTAGCCTTGAATCGAGCTCGACCGTCAAGCCGCCCTCGGAGGGGGGACTCTGTTTTTCGTGCCGATCGTGTGGGCATGCCTCACGCCGGGATGACATACGGAGCGACTTGAGTAGTTGTCCCCTGCCAGAGCGGGATTAAACGACGCAGCAGTCTGCCGGCAGGCACCGTACGGCCCCGTAGGCCAGGCCGCCTCTGGGCTGGCATCCGGGGAGCCGTCACGGACGTCCGATCGTCTCCGGAGCGATGTGCGAGGCCCCGATCAGGGCAGTGCCAGCAAGCGATCCGGCGATCCGCCCGGTCGCGCGGTCATACTCTCGACGTGTTGCCCGAGCAGAGCCTACGGCTTAACCGGGGGCGGAAGCCCCTTTCCGAGAGACGCAAGACGCCATGAGCTACCAGGGTCAGCCGGCCCTCGCGCTTCCGGAGGCCGCCCCGCGGCTGAGCGCGACCGAGTCCTACTTGCGCGTGCTGCACGCCCTGATGCTGCGCGACATGCGCACGCGCTTCGGGGCCTCCTACTGGGGCTACGCGGTCGTGGTGCTCTGGCCCTGCGCCCACGTCTTCATGCTCGTCGCAATCTTCTATCTCCGGAAGGTGCCGGCGCCGATCGGCGAGAGTAGCTCGATCTTCTTTGCCAGCGGTGCCGTGCCGGTGCTGATCTACCAGTACATGTCGCGCGAAGTCATGAAGGCGGTCAGCGCGAACCGGCCGCTGACCTACTACCCGCAGGTCAAGCTCATCGACGTGATCATCGCCCGTCTCCTCGTGGAGATCGTGAGCGGATGCCTCAGCCTGATCGTTGTGATGGCGATCCTAGTCGCGCTCGGCATCGATCCTCGCCCGGCCGAGCCTTTCACCGCGGTGACGGGGTTTCTGGCCGCGATCCTGCTCGGCATCGGAATCGGCACCGTGAACGTCTGCGTCATGGCGTATTTCCCGCAATGGGCGCTCGGCTACGTTCTCTTCAACATCGTCATCTACATCACCAGCGGCGTGATGTTTCTGCCGAATTATCTGCCCGAGCAGATCTACGCGATCTTCAAATACAATCCCGCTGTGCAACTCATCGAGTGGGTCCGGCTCGGTTATTATCCGACGCTCGACGTCCAAGTGGACTATTTCTACGTCATCATGTTCGGGCTGACGAGCTTGTGCATCGGCCTGCTGATGGAGCGCTTCGTCGTCCGCAAGCTCTCGTAGCGGAGCGATAACCGTTGAACGTGTCACATTCGGGCCGGCGCGCGGCGCCTGCCCCGCCGCGCGTGCGGCCGAGCCGGGGTTGCGTGTGGGACTGACGATCAAGGGCCTCTCGGCGGCGATCCGGCGGATCGGAGCGGGGCAAGGGGGTGACGGCCTTTTCCGGCAGGCGCCGCACTTCGCCGGCCAGGTCGCCGGCCTCGTCGACGCGCGGATCGAGGACCTGACGGTGCTCGGAAAAGGCCGCCTCGTGCTGCATCCGGGCTCGCGGATCAGCTTCGGCATCAAGCGCTATCTCGCCCTCTCGGCGCTCTCCGTGCAGCTCGTGCTCGACATCGAGGCTGAGACCGTGACCGGACCGCCCCATCTGGCGATCGACTACGGCGCCGGCCATACCCCCGAGCTTACCTTCGCGCTGCGGCGCCTCGATGCGGGCTCGCGCTGGGGCATTCACGTGCCGCTGCCGCACTTCGTTCGGGGCCTGCGGCTGGAGTTCCACGGGCTGATGCTGGGGCGGACGGAGATCCGCGCCTGTCTGGTGCAGCGCTCGGACCTGCGCGACCTCCTCGATCATCTCTTCCGCATGCCGGACCTCGACCGGCGGCGTCTCACCCTTGGCAAGGTCGCGGGCGTGCTCGCGGCGATCGAGCGAGAGCGCGACGCGGTAGCCGAGGACGCCGCGGCCGAGCGGCCGCAAGCGGCGCTGGCGGCGGCCGTCGGCCAGGGCCTGCTCGCGGATCTCGCGCAGTCGGCGCCCTCCGATCCGGCCTACGCGGCTCTGGCCGAGCGCCTCGACCGCCTCACCGAAGCCGACCGCGCCTGGATGGACGCCGAGACGGCCCGCTTCGCCCGGCGACCGCTGCTCTCGGTGGTGATGCCGGTCTACGAGCCGCCGGTCGATCTGCTGGAGGAGGCGATCCGCTCGCTCCAGCGGCAGACCTACCCGCGCTGGGAACTCTGCGTCGCCGACGATGCCTCGCCGAGCTTCGCGGTTCGCGACGCGATCCGACGGCTCGCCGCGGAGGATCCGCGCATCCGCTACGTCTTCCGCGAGCGCAACGGCCACATCTCGGAGGCCTCGAACTCCGCCGCCGCCCTCGCTCGGGGCGATTACCTCGTCCTCATGGACAACGACGACCTGCTGCCGGACCACGCGCTCTGGACGGTGGCCCACGCCATCGACCGCAATCCCGGCTGCCGGATGCTGTTCTCCGACGAGGACAAGATCAACCTCGAGGGGCGCCGGGCGCAGCCCTACCTGAAGGGGGCGTTCGACCGCTTCCTGATGTACGGCCACAACATGTTCACCCATCTGGGCGTCTACGAGCGCGCCTTGTTCGAGGCGGTGGGCGGCTTCCGGGTCGGCTACGAAGGCAGTCAGGATTACGATCTGGCCTTGCGCTGCATGGAGCGCTGCGCGGAGGCCGAGATCGTGCACATCCCGCACGTGCTCTACCGCTGGCGCCAGCTCCCCGGCTCGACCTCGATGGGCGCGTCGCAGAAATCCTACGCCTTCGAGGCGGCCAAGCGCGCGATCAACAGCCATTTCGAGCGACAGGGCTACCCGCTCGAATCCGTCGATGGGCCCTTCGCCGGAATCGCGGCCGTGCGGACCCTGGGGGTGCGCGATCCGAAGACGATTAGTGTGGTCATCCCGACCCGCAACGGGGTCGACCTGCTGCGCCCCTGCTTGGAATCCCTCCTCGGCCTCGGCGATCCGCTGCTCGAGATCGTGATCGTGGACAACTTCTCGGACGATCCGGAGACGCTGGCCTATCTGGAGCGCCTGCGGCGCGACCGCGAGCGAGTCGTGGTGTTGCGCTCCGAGACGGAGTTCAACTTCTCGCAGCTCTGCAATCTCGGCGTGGCGCGGGCGCGGGGCGAGATCCTCTGCCTCCTCAACAACGACACCGAGGTTCTGAGCCTGGACCTGTTCCAGCGGGCCCGCGCGTGGCTGTCGATTCCCGATGTCGGCGCGGTCGGCGGCCGACTGCTCTACCCGCATGGAGCGGTCCAGCATTTCGGCGTCTACACGGGTGTCGGCCCCTACGGCATCGCCACCCACGCGCATGCGGGGCGGGCGGACGGCGAGCACGTGCAGTTCAGCAAGAGCGTGCTGCTTCAGCAATTCGTGGCGGTGACGGCCGCCTGCTGCTTCCTGCGCAAGGCCGATTACGCGGCGGTCGGCGGCATGGATGAAGATTTTGCGGTCGCCTACAACGATGTCGATCTGTGCTTGCGGCTGCGGAAGCGGGGACTCAAGGTGATCTGCGATCCGGGCATCCGGCTGGTTCACAAGGAATCCGTCAGCCGCGGACGCGACGTCGACCCGACCAAGGTGGTGCGCCTGCGCCGCGAGGCCGAGCGGATGGAGGCGCGCTGGGGCCGCGCGGGCCTGCGCGACCCCTTCTACAACCCGGCCTTCTCCCCCCGCGGCGGCGACTTCGAACTCGCCGAGTTCCCGCGCGTGCCGCCCCCTTGGAAGGACCCCACCTCGCTGCCGGCCGCGCGCGTCGAGGAGGTGCCGGTGGTCGCAGTGGAGCTGCGAGGTACGGCGCCCTGACGGCTGCCTTTCGGCCCGGCGGCCTCGCTCGGTGCCTTACGCAACGCGCCCGGGTCGCGACGCTTATCGACCCTCCAGTGCGGGCGGATGCTGCACCCGGCGGCGAGGCCATGGGTTCATCCGTGCCCGGACGTAGCGGAGTTTGACCGGCCCGGGTGCCGCCACCGCGATGATCAGCCAGGCGAGCTTCCGAAGGCTGAAGCGCGTGAGGCCGTGCTCGGCCAACAGCCGCGCGACGAAGGCGAGGATCGCCCGCGGCCCGATCACCTGCCCCTTCACGGCCGCTTCCAGGGTGACGCAGTCCCAATGGTAGAAGAAGCCCTCGGCCTCCCGGACCGGCCGCGCGGACGGTCGGAGCGTTTCGAGGACCCTGTTCAGATGGTTGATGCGTCCGCTGAAACGCTCCCGGTCGCGCCCGATACGTCCGGCATCGAGGGGATTGGCATGTGCGGAATGCCCGAGGCCATGGACACGGTAGGCTCCCAAGCTCTCGGGAATGCTGACCACCGCGCCGAGGAAGGGAGCCGCCAGAATCGTGATCCCGTCGATGGCCGTCTCGTACGGAATGTCGCCGATGGCCTCCAGGACGCGCCTGTGAAAGATGTTGCCCGAGGTGGGCGGCGAGAGCGGCATGCCGGTCCGGTAGATCTCGGCGCGCTGCTTCGCGGCGTCGTGCTCTGCCGTGATGGCGGGGGTCGGATCGGCGAAGGGTCTACCCTCCGCGTCGGTTGGGACGAGGCGGAACTGCACCTTGGCCGGCTCGTCCACGACGGCCAGGGCAGCCGCGCTCAAGAGGCCCTCGAAGGCGACGTCGTCGGCGTCGAGGAAATAGATGTAGCGGCCGCGCGCGTGTCTGAATGCCTCCAGGCAGGCCCGGGCCTGGCCACGGCGGTCGGTCAGGACGAGGATGAGGTCGCCCCCCAGGCTCTCGATATAGGCGACCGATCCGTCGGTCGATCCATCGTCTACGATGATGAGTTCATAGTCCTCGTACGTCTGCCGTAGGATACTCTCCACGGCTTCGGGCAGAAAGGTCCTGTAATTGTAGTTGTTGATGATGACGCTGAAGGTCGGACCCGGCTTGCGGGGGCCGTCTGTCGAGGCGTCGTCCGGGCCGCTGCCCACAGGCATACGCATGATCGGTCTCCGGTTTGTGCGACGGCGGCCAATCGGCCGTTCACTGTTCTTCTGCGCGCGTCAGGCGCCGTGGGACAATGACCCGTCCGGCGGGATGCGCGCGTCCGCGACCCGAACGCGGTCGCGAGGCGGCCGCTCCTGTTCGAGAGCGGTTTTCTTGGCGGGTCGCCATTTTCGTGCTACCCGTCCGGCCAGGGTGTCGAACGAACTTCGTCAAGAGATTCTGTAAGTCTTTCGACTGATGCCGGCCTACGGTCCGTGCTCGACGGCGCTGGCAGAAGGGGTGGAATCTTCTGCGTGTTCGGCGCACTTCGACGGGGGAGACGTTGATGCTGCTCTTTCTCGTTGCTGTGGCAGTTGTCGGCGCGGGCTTGAGCATTGCGGTCCTGTGGTTGCCGGTTCTGTTGCTCGGTATCTTCCTGTTCATGGCGGTGCTCATCTACACGCTACCGACCGAGGGCGTCTGGCCCGCCCTCGGCTTCGGGGCGCTGGCGGTCTTGACACTCCAGTTCAGCTACATCGTCGCGGGCTTCCTTCTCGCGAGGTCGGACCGCGCCACTGCAGCCTCCGGCCTCGCTCGCCGTATCAAGCACGCGCACTCGAAGAAGTAGTCGCGCACCGCGCCGGATCCGGCCCGCGGCATCCTATGCCCGCTGCATGAGCTGAGCGGCGGACGGATCGAGCGCGGCAAGGCGCGCTTCGAGAAACGCGATCACGGTGTCGCGGTCCTGCGCGGCCTGCCGGTTCCAGCGCAGGATGTTCGCGGCGGCCTGCGCTCGGCTCCGCGCCTGCCAGCCGGGTTCGGCGAGCCGGCCGGCGACCGTTCGGGCCGCGCTCTCGGGATCGGCCATGTCGACGAGCAGGCCCGATGTGCCGAGCACCTCCCGGAACACGGGTTTGTCGGGTGCGACGACGAGGAGGCCGGCAAACTGCATCTCGAGCAGCGGCAGGCCGAGCCCCTCGTCGTGCGAGCTGCACAAAAAGAGGTCGAAGCCGTCGATCACGGCGCGCGCGGCGCCATCGTCGAGAAAACCCTTGAGGCGAACATGCGGCTGACGTTCCAAGATCGACGCGTCGTCTCCCCACCCCCTCCGCCCGATGATGTGCAGTTCGACCGGCCGTCCGAGCGCTCGCCCGAGGCTCTCGCACAGCCGCGCTGCACCGACGAAGTTCTTGCGCGGCTCGATCGTTCCCATCGCCCCGACGACGAGCGGACGGTCGTCCGCCGCGACGGGGTGCTGGTCGCTCAGGCCGAACACGTTCCGGATCGCCGGGCGGTAGGGCAGGACGGTGGCTTCGGGGCGGACGGCCGCCCGGAGGGCGTCGGCCGTCGTCTGCGAGTTGGCCAGGAAGTAGCGCAGCCGTGCGAGCGCCGCCCTGAAGGGCCGGACCATGTAGAGCTTCGCGGATCGATTGAGTTCGTCCTGCCGGGTCAGCAGGAAGAGGTCGTGGACGTAGAAGATCGTCCGTTCCGGCATCCACGTCATCCAGGGGGAGGGCGGGTAGCCGGGGAACAGCCAGAGCTTGTCCCTGTGCGCGAGGGCCGCTGCTGGGATCCGCAGGCGCTGGTTCAGCACCATCGAGGGCTTGCTGCCCGCCGCATCCCAGCCGGCCACCGGCAGCGGCGCGAGCGCCACGGCCGAGAACAGCTCCTCGGTGATGCGCTCGATGCCGGACGCGCGGCGCCCGAGATGGGTTCGATCGACGACCAGAGCCGGGCCTGAGATCATGATGAGCCTATCGCGGGAGGGATCGGGCCGGCGATCGGGCGTCGCCCGCGCTCGGCGACGTCTGCCCGACTTCGAGAATGCCCTTCACCAGCCACAGGAGTGCGGCGGTCTTGATGGTCAGGAAGCCGTAGCTGACCAGCGAGTTGAAGCAGACATAGAGGCAGAGCGCGTGGTTGTAGCAGATCTGCTCACGGGTCTCGTAGCGTGAGCAGCACGAGCAGAGGACCCAGAACAGGATGAGGCCGACGATCGATTGCGTCGTGATGATGTAGCCGATGCCGCTATCGACCGCCTTGTCGATGAAGGCTTCGGACATGCCGACGAATTCCGCGATGTCGTAGGATTCCAACAGGTCCGTCGTCCAGGCGATGCGGCCCACGAAGTCGTCGTTGCCGCGCGCGGGGTCGGTGACGTGCACGAAGGCAAAGGCCGCGATGAGGATGCCCGGAAGGTAGAGTACGGGCAGATAGCGGGACCAGCGCCGCCAGAACACGCAGACGAACAGGGTGGCGAAGAAGGTCACGAAGGCGAGCCGTCCATCGCAGGCGACGATGAGGAACAGGTTGGTGGAGAGGAGGTACGCCCGGCTCTTCCAGCCGAGGCTTCGCCACAGGGCGTAGAGGTAGGCCGAGATGATGATGCAGTAGGTCCCCAGGGAGACCGGCTCCAAGAAGACCGAGGACACGCGATGGTTGGCCATCACCGCGTCCGCGATGCTCAGGAAGCGGGCATTCGGCCGCGTCGCGCTGACGAAGAGATCGGAATCCGTGTTCCAGAAATCCGCCTCGCTCAGCCCGCGCGTGGCGATGAAGTAGTCTTTGACGTGGAACAGGCTTGAGTAGAGGTCCGTCCGGAAGGCCTCCAGGGCGCCGATGAGGAAGACGATCGTGTGGCCGATGAGGACGTAACGGGTAAGGTAGCGACGATCGGTACACAGGCCGAGCATAAAGAACGTCGGCGCGATCAGGAGATCGCGGAAGTACTTGACGCTCGTTGCCGGATCTACGACCGCGCTGCGGAGAACCATGAAGAGGAATAGCCAGACGATGAACGCCATAGGGAGGTTCATCTCGCGCCTCTGATGGAGGAGCGCGACAAGGAGACAGCCGAGCGTCAACGCGCCTTCGAGGGCGATCACGACGCCGGGCGTCAGCGGCCTAATGTTGCCGTTGATGAAGGCGAGGGCGGGGTTGAAGGTGAGCGCCGTGAGCATCAGCCAGTATGGCAGATGCACGAGGCGCGATCCGGCAGCTCTCGCGCCACCGGCATGCATCACGGACCAGCCCGGGCCGGCGAAGCCTGCGGGGATCGGGGACGCGGATTGCATCTCGGTCTCCTCGTGGGATGATCGCACCGCCCCTCCGATCAGGGGCGGTGCGCTCGATCGTGTGGGTTCCTCAGAGGGTCTGGTTGTAGGCGCCGACCTCTTTGTTCTGGCGGAGGACGGCGTCGACGGCGGCGAACATGGCGCGCAGGCGCGCCTCCGAGACCGGGCTCTCCACCACCACGACGAGTTCGGGCTTGTTCGAGGAGG
>NZ_BPQM01000068.1 GCF_022179245.1 Methylobacterium gregans | reverse complement strand
GACGAGCGCCGAGGCCCCGGGCAGCCTCGACCTGGAACTGTTGCTGGCCAATGCACGTGATGCCAGCGAGCTGCTGAAGGCTCTCGGCCACGAGGCGCGCCTTGTTATCCTTTGCCTGTTGGTCGAGGGCGAGCGCTCAGTCTCGGAACTGGAGCAACTGCTGAACCTGCGCCAGCCCGCCGTGTCCCAGCAGTTGGCGCGGTTGCGGGCCGACGATCTCGTCGAGGCCCGCCGCGACGGCAAGAACATCTACTATGCGCTGGCCCGGCCCGAGGTTCGCGAAATCATCGCTGCCTTGCACCGCGCCTTCTGCAACGGACGTACGCCGTAACCTTTGAAGCCCCTCACGTATGTCGGTCTACGAGAAAGTAGAGACCCGCTCGGGCTCCGACGAGGATCGCGCCGAGGGCGAGCATCGAGCCGACCGACAGCGTCGAGAGACCGCTCAACCCCTGGCCGATGGTGCAGCCGAGGGCAGTGACGCCGCCCGTGCCCATTAGGAACGCGCCGAGAAGGTGGCGCTTCACCTCCCGGGCATCGTCGGGCGCTTCCCAATAGAATTCGCCCGCTTGGCGTGCCGACGCGAAAGATCCGACCAGGACGCCGAAGACCGAGGCCACGCCGAAATCGATCTTCGTGCCGCTCGCGAGCATGGCGTAGAGCAACGTATCGCCGACAGGTCGAGCGAAGCTGAAGGAGCCGACCGCCTGGGTCTCGAACTCGTCGAAGCCCGCGCTTCCGTTGGCCCACCATCCGGCGACGATCACACATCCGATCACGATAGCGCCGACCAGCAGCCGCTTCGTCTCCCGGAAGGCGCCGCTCGTGAGCGCCGCGATACAGAAGCCGACGCCTACCACGACGCTCACGACAATGCGGCCCGCCTGATCGAGCCGCAGGAGAGCGCCGAGGCGCTGGCTTCCGAGATCGACGCTTAACGGCTCAGTAATCGTCACGCGCATGAGCGCCGTCACGCCGCTGATTGCCATATAGGCTGAGAGGCCGAGCACAAGCAGGACGAGGAGGGCTCGTAGGTCTCCCCCGCCGAGCCGAATGAGAGCCCCAAAGCTACAGGTCCCTACGAGCGCCATCCCAAAGCCGAACATCGCCCCGCCGAGGATCATCGCGCCCCATTCCAAGCGCGGCCCCGTGTAGATCGACCGGGAGAGGTCGAGACCGGCAGCGGCTTCCAAAAGTTGGGTGCCGAGGATGGCGATGCCAATCGCCAGCAGCCAAGCACGCGCGCGGCGGGTGTCACGCGCGTAGACGGCATCCTCGATGGCGCCGAGCGTGCAGAAGCGACCCCGCCGTGCGACCGTGCCGAGCAGTGCTCCAAGGGCGAGGCCGAGCGCCGCCCGGAGAAGGTAAGCAGGCAGCGTGTCCAACATCAGCCTAGATTCGTTCACCCTTGAAAGGCCTTGTCAAACGGCCGTGTGAGAATCGTAGCGTCTCGTGACGCACAGCGACGGAACAGTCTGCGTCAGGCTGGCGACAAGTTGGCTCCGTGCGCGGCTCACCCGGCTCTTGACGGTCCCTACCTGGCAGCCGAGGCGGGCTGCCGCCTCTTCGTAGGTGAAGCCTTCGGCCCCCACGAGCAGCAGCGCCTGGCGTTGCGGGAGCGGCAGCGTCCCGATGAGGTTCATCACGGCCCCGAGCGCCACGACGTGGTCCTGGTCCGGTGCCGCCGTAAGCGTCGCGGCGTGCGCGCCCTCGGCGTCCTCGACCTCGCGCCTGGCCTTGCGCATCTCGGTGTAGAACTGGTTGCGCAGGATCGTGAAGCTCCAGGCCGTGAAGTTGGTGCCGGGCACGAACTTCTCCCGGTTGGCCCATGCCCGGACCATCATCTCCTGCACGAGGTCGTCGGCGCGGGCCGCATTCGCGCAGAGGGACATCGCGAACGTCCGAAGCATCGGCAGCGCCCGGAGGAGATCGTCGCGGAACGTGACCCCGAGACGCTCGCCGGATGCGACCAGCGACGCCTCGAACCGCTCGACGAGGAGCGAGAGCCTCTCCGGGATGGCCGCGTGCTCGGCAACCGAGAAGTAATCCCGCAACGGACCCGTAAGATGGGCAGCGATGCCCGCCTTGGAGCAATCGCCGCTGGGCAAAGCCGTTGGATCGGCGGCATGCGGGGTGTCGGTCACGGTCGGATGCCTTTTCGAGTGAGGGTAAGGTGCGACGACCGCACGATGCATTCGTTGTGATGCGGAACCCCGAGCTTGACCGCCCGAACGGTCCTCAGGCGGGGTCGACCGAGGCCCCCGCCTTGACCAGTGCCGGAAAGCCCCCGGCAACGTGGGCGACCGGTCCGAGGCCCATGTCGTTGAGCACCTTGGCGGCCAGGGCCGACCGGTTGCCGGAGGCGCAGTAGAGTACCAGGCGCCTACCGCCGCCGAGCTCGGCCTTGTGGGTCGGGCTCTCCGGGTCGGCCTGGAACTCCAGGAAGCCGCGGGGCACATGGACCGCGCCGGCGATCCTGCCGGTCTTGGCCAATTCCTCGCCTTCGCGCACGTCGACGAGCATCGTGTCGGGCTGGCCGAGGCGTGCGAGCGCCTCCTCGGCCGACAGGGTCTCAACCTCGCGGTTGGCTTCCGCCACCAAATCCTTCGCGCTTCTCATGGTCATGGCTTCCTCCGTCACTCGCCCCAGGCCGCGCCGTCGAGGGCGTCCAGCGGGATCTTCAGGTAACGCTTGCCGTTCGCCTCGGGCTCGGGCAGGCGGCCGCCTCGGATGTTCACCTGCAGGGAATGCAGGATGAGCTTGGGCATCGGCAGTTCGCGGTCGCGTGCCTCGCGCATGCGGACGAACGCCTCCTCGGTCGGGGCCTCGACGAGGTGCGGGTTCTCGGCCCGCTGCCGGGCGACCGTGCTCTCCCAGGCCGCCTCGCGCCCGCCCGGGCGGTAATCGTGCCCAGTGAACAGCCGTGTCTCATCCGGCAGGGCCATGATGCGCTGGATGCTGCGCCAGAGCGCGTGCGCGCTGCCGCCTGGGAAGTCGGCCCGCGCCGAGCCGCTGTCGGGCATGAACAGCGTGTCGTGGATGAAGGCGGCGTCGCCGATCCGGTAGGCGATGGAGGCCATGGTGTGGCCGGGCGTGAACATCACCTCGACGTCGAGGTCGCCGATCCGGAAGCGCTCGCCGTCGGCGAAGAGCCGCGACCACTGCGAACCGTCCGTCCGGAACGTGTCGGGCAGGTTGTAGAGCCCCTTCCAAAGCCGCTGCACGTCGACGACCTTCTCGCCGATGGCGGTCGGGACGCCGGTCTTGTCGTGCAGGTAGCCGGCCGCCGAAAAGTGGTCGGCGTGCGGATGGGTGTCGAGGATCCACTCCAGCTCGTAGCCCTCGCGCTCGATGTGGGCGAGCAGGGCATCGGCGGAGCGGGTCGCGGTCGCGCCGGACTTCGGATCGAAGTCGAGCACCGGGTCGATGATGGCGCAGCGCTTCGTCCCGGGATCGGCGACGACGTACTGGATGCTGCCGGTCGGCTCGTCATGGAAGCCGGTCACGATGGGACGCCCGCGCAGGGCTGCGATGGTCTGGTCCGACATGAAACGCCTCCTTTTTCGGGTTCAGGTGTTGGCGCCGAGGAGCGGCAGGGCTCCGCGGGCGACGACGTACAGGCCGACCAGGATGACGAGGCCGGCGAAGGTGACGGTCAGGGCTCGCTTGCGCCCGGCGAGCCTCTGGCCGAGGCGCGTGCCGGCGAGGCCGCCGAGCACGCCTCCCAGGATGAACAGGCCGGCCAACGGCCAGTCGATCAGGCCGGAGGCGGCGTAGCTCGCGGCGGTCGCCGCCCCGAAGGCGCTGACCGCGACCAGCGAGGTGCCGATGGCCATCGGCAGCGGCATCGACGTCGCCAGCATCAGGCCCGGCACGATGAGGAATCCCCCGCCGATGCCGAAGAAGCCGGAGAACAGGCCGACCGCGAACCCGATGCCGAGCAGCCAGGGCAGGAGTACCGGGGCGTTGGCCTTCGTCAGGCGCACCTCGGGGTCGCCGTCACCGCGCCGCTTGCGCAGCATCAGGCCCCCGACCACGAGCATCACGACACCGAACAGGGCCAGGAGGCTCTGCCCGTCGACCGCCTTCGCAGCGACCGAGCCGGCCAGCGCGCCGAGGACGCCGGCGACCGAGAATGCCGCCGCGCAGCGCCACTTCACGTTCCCCGCCCGCCATTGCGGGACGAGGTTGCCGGCCGCGCTGACCGACACCGCCAGGGCGCTGGTGCCGATCGCCACGTGTGGCGAGGACACGCCGACGACGTAGGTCAGGAGCGGGACCGCCAGGATCGAGCCGCCCCCGCCGACGAGACCGAGGATCAGGCCGACGACCCCGCCCGAGCCGGCCGCGAGGCCGGATGTCAGCAGGCCGGGCGTCATGCGTCGGCTCCCTGGACCGCCGGCTTCGGGGCTGCCGCCGGAAGAAGGTGAAACGCCAGCATCCCGACGACCATGGCGACGACGAAGGTCACAGCTTGCGCCGGTGCGACCGTCAGCAGGGTGAGGGCGGGCCCCGGGCACAGGCCGGCGAGGCCCCAGCCGAGACCGAACACCGCGGCGCCGGCGATCAGGCGCGGGTCGAGGTCGCGCCGGGTCGGGATCTCAAGCCGGGAGGCGAGCAACGGCCGCCCACGGCGCCGCGCCACGAAATAGCCCGTCGCCGAGACCGCGACGGCGCCAGCCATCACGAAGGCGAGGCTCGGGTCCCAGCGCCCGGTCACGTCGAGGAAGGCGAGAACCTTGGCCGGATCAGCCATGCCGGAGACGAGGAGGCCGAGGCCGAACAGGAGACCGACGGCGAAGGCGGAGGCGGTCTTGGCCATGGCTCAGGCTCCGACGAGATGGCGCACGACGAGGACGGTCAGGATGGCGACGGCCATGAAGGTGCCGGTGGCGACCACGGAGCGGGGCGAGCCACGGCCGATGCCGCAGACACCGTGGCCGCTCGTGCAGCCGGCACCGAGGCGCGATCCGAACCCGACCAGCAGACCGGCGACCACGAGCAGCGGGAACGAGGCATCCACCGTCAGCGGCGGCAGGCTGCCACCCAGGCCGGCGTAGGCGAACGGCGCCAGGACGAGTCCTGCCACGAAGGCGGCGCGCCAGCCCGTCTCGCGAGATGGCGGGGTTAGGAGGCCGCCGAGAATGCCGCTGATGCCGGCGATCCGTCCGTTGAGGAGCAGGAACAGGGCCGCGGAGGTGCCGATCAAGGCACCGCCGGCGAGGGCGCTGACAGGCGTGAAGCCGTCCATGGTGGTCGCTCCCAAACGGTGGTCCGGGGGATGCCCGGCGGGGCGCAAGGGACGTCCTCCCCTGCCAAACCAGAACATTAGATAACTCTTATTTAGCATCATCTAATGGAATGGCAAGCGTGAAACCGACGGCCTGGATTGGGACGCGCAGAGGGGGTGCGGTGGCGCACGGGCGCCTTCGCCTTTGGGCGGACGCCATCGTTGGCGTGGCATCGATGCCGACGGGAGGCTCGCCGTCTCCCGTTCGACCAACTCAGGGATGGATGTAGGCGAACCCCATGCCCTGCAGCCGCGCCAGTTCGGCGACACCGCTCGGCACCACTTCGTCCTCGGTGACGCCGTAGAGCGTGTTGCGGTCGATCTTCCGCTCGCGCAGGGTATGGCCGCAGACGAGGAACCGAACGCCCATCCCCTTGAGGGCATCGATACGGGCGGCGAGCTCCCTGTCGCTCGCGGCCGACTGGAAGAGCCCGACCCCGTCGCCGTGGCTCACCACGCGGATCTCAACGTGGGTCTTGCCCACGGTCTCGACGTGGTTGCGCAGATTGCCGAGCAGGCGCTTGAAGTAGGCGGCTCCGTCGGGGCCGCCGTCGTTGTGGTAGACCACCTTCTGGTCGGCGTAGTACCCGGCCGGCGCTTCCGGGCCGGCATGGGCGGCCCCTACGCCCAGGGTCGCAAGCACGACCGCGATCATCAGGCTCCTAAAGACCGTCATCGTCCGCCTCCCCGTCATAGGCCGGAGGCTCGGGTGCTTCCGACGCGCTGCGCGATAGGTTGTCGAGCCCCGCATGATCGAGGCCGTCGTCCGGCTTCGGTCCGGAGGATGCGCCGTTCCCGAGGCTGCCCGTCGTCTCCGGCGCTTTTGGCCGTGCGGCGTGGACGGTGCCTCGGGACCCGAGCACCACCACCTTCGTGCCGGTGGGGACGCGCCGGTGCAGGTCGATCACGTCCTGGTTCAGCATGCGGATGCATCCCGAGGACACCGCCTCGCCGATGCTCGATGGTTCCGTCGTGCCGTGGATACGGTACAGCGTGTCCTTGCCGTCCTTGAACAGGTAGAGCGCCCTGGCGCCGAGCGGGTTCCTGTCGCCGCCCGGCATGCCGCCGGCCCAGCGCCCGTTCCGCTCCGGATCACGCCGGAGCATGTCGGGCGTCGGCGTCCAGCGCGGCCAGGACGCCTTGCGCGCCACGGTCGCCTCGCCGGTGAACTCGAATCCGGCCTTGCCCACCCCGACCGCGTAGCGCATCGCCTTGCCGCCCTCCATGACGAGGAAGAGGAAGCGTTTGTATGGATCGACGACGAGGGTGCCGGGCAGCTCCTTTGACGGGTAGTCGACCAACTGGCGGACGTTGCGAGCCTTGAGGTCGCGCGGGTCGACCGCCTCGACCGGGAAGGGTTCGTCCGTGACGGCGGCGTACCGGCGCAAGACCTCCGGGGTGATCTGCGGCCGGGCTTCCGCGACGGGGGCCGGAGCCCCCTGCGAGGTCGAGCAGGCGCCGAGCGCCGAGGCGAGCGCGATCAACGTCGTAAGGCGGAGGGGCCGCGGCATCACGAGCGACCCCGCGCTCGGGCCTGGGCGACTGCCTGCCTGAAGCCGTCGTAATCGAGCGCCGCCGCGACCTTGAGTTGGCCAATCAGGAAGACCGGCGTTCCCTGGAGCCCCAGGGCGTCCGCCTGGTCGAGGTTGCGCTGGAGCAGGGCCGCGATCTCGGCCTGGTGCGCCTTCCGGTCCTCTTCCAGGCGGGCGACGTCGACGCCCGAGGCGGCCACCGCCTCCAGCATCCGCTCCTTCGGGATCTTGCGGCCCGGAATCCCCATGAGCGCGCGGTGCACTTCGTCGTAGCGGCCCTGGTACTTCGCCGCGAGGGCGAGTTGGGCGCCGTAGACGGAGGCGTCGCCGAGGATCGGCCAGTCCTTGTGGACGAGGCGGATGCGCCCGTCCGCCTTCACCAGACGGATGAGGTCGGGCTCGGCCTTCTTGCAGAAGGGGCAGTTGTAATCGAGGAAGGCGACGATGGTCAGGTCGCCCTTCGGGTTGCCCGAGACCGGCACCTCCGGGTCGTTGAGGATGGCGTTGGGGTCGACGCCCTGGGCGAAGGCCTCCTCGATGGGGGGCGCCAGCGACAACAGGGCAGGCGCGAGCGCGACGGCGGGCATAAGGGCGAGCAGGGTCCTGCGGTCCATGGTGGTCTCCGTGAAACTTGGTTTGTCGAAAAGGGGGGCTCAGGCGCCGACGAGGGCGAGGCGGCGCTTCAGGTCCTCGACCGTGAGTTCGCCCTCGGTGCGGGCCTCGCGGACCTCGCCGCCGTCGGGGCGCATCAGGATGAGGGTCGGCGGTCCGACCACCTCGAAGCGCCGCATCAGGGCGCGGGTGGCGTCGTCGTCGCGGGTGACGTCGGCGCGGATGACCGAGACGGCCCTCAGCCTCGCCCGGATGCCGGGGTCAGCCAGGACCGTCCGTTCGTTGGTCTTGCAGACGCTGCACCAGTCGGCGGCGAACTCGACGAGCACCGGCTTGCCCGCGGCACGGGCCGCCGCGAGGGCGGCCTCGAAAGCCGGGACGGAGGAGACAGACCGGCTCTCCTCGACGTGAACCGCTCGCGACGGGCCGAAGCCTGCGAGCGGCCGGAGCGGGTCGGTCCCGCCGCCCGCGGCGCCGACGACGAGGGCGCAGCCGTAGGTCACGGCAACGATACCGGCGACCTTGCTTAGCCGGCCCGCGGCACCCGCCCTGAGGACGTCGAACGCCCCGACGAACACGCCGACGCCGATCGCCAGCGCGCCCCAGAGCACGAGGGAGACCTCGGACGGCACGAGGCGCGAAACCATGGTGATGGCCAACGCGAGGAAGACTACGCCGAAGGCCTGCTTGGCCGCGACCAGCCAAGGGCCTGACTTCGGCAGGATACCCGCCCCGAACGTCCCGAATGCGATCAGCGGCAGGCCCATGCCGAGGCCGAGCGCGAACAGGGCGGCGGCGCCGCGCGCCACGTCGCCGGTCTGGGCGACATAGAGGAGGGCCGCGGCGAGTGGCGGCGTCACGCAGGGCCCGACGATCAGGGCGGAGGTGAAGCCCATGACAGCGGCGGCGCCGAGCGCGCCAAGCTTGCCTCCGTTCAGGCGTGACAGCCGGCCGGCGACGCCGGACGGCAGCGCCAGGTCGAACACGCCGAACATCGACAGGGCCAGGGCGGCGAAGGCTGCGGCGAGCAGTCCAAGCGCGGCGGGAGTCTGGAGTGCGTTTTGAAGGTTGCGCCCGGACCATGCCGCCGCCACGCCGAGCGTCCCGTAGGCCAGCGCCATCGCGATCACGTATGTGCCGGAGAGTACGAAACCTCGTCCGGCCGAGAGCCGCTCCCCGGACCGGGCCAGCATGCCGGCCAGCACCGGGACCATCGGGAGCAGGCACGGGGTGAAGGCCAGGAGCAGGCCGAGCCCGAGGAAGGTCGCCAGGACGCCCGCGAGATGGCCCGAGAGCAGGCCGCTCGCGGGCTCGGCCTGCGCGTCCGTGGCCGGCGTCGCGGCGGTCGCGGTCGCCTGCGGACCTAGCGCGGGGACCTCGATGACCTTGTTGATCGGCGGGTAGCAGATGCCCTTCTCGGCACAGCCCTGATAGGTGACGCGCACCTCGCGCACCCCCGCGAGAGCCGCACCCGGCACGATGGCCTCCGTCGCGCCGTGATAGACTTCCGTCGGCCCGAAGTTGGGGTCATCCTTGGTCTCGCCGAGCTGGGTGCTGACAGGAAGCTCCCTGCCGCTCGCGTCGGTGGCGGCGATCTTGTCACGGTAGAGGTAGGTGCCGGGGGCGATGGTCCATCGCAGGCGCAGCGAGAGGTCTGGGTCGCGAGCCGCATCGACGGTGAAGGGCGTCGGCCGCGCACCGGGCTCGCGGCACTGCCCCGGTGACCACAGCGAGGAGCCGGTCCAGAGCAGGGCAGCGAGGATAAGGTGGGTGAAAACGTTCGGCATGGGCAGGGTCCGGGATCGGATCGGCCCGCCGCGGGTCGGAAACGCAGCTTAAGCCAGGCTTAAGCGGGGCCCGGAGGATGGGGGCCGTAAAGGGAGACACGCATGCGCATCCTCGTCGTCGAGGACGACACCATCCTGTCGGACGGTCTCAGGGCTGGTTTGGGCCTGGGCGGGGCGACGGTCGATTGCGTCGCAACCTGCGCCGACGCCGAGGCGGCGCTCGCCACGAGCGCGTTCTCGGCCATCGTGCTCGACCTGATGCTGCCCGACGGCTCCGGCCTCGACGTGTTGCGGGGGCTTCGCCGCCGGAACGACCGGACGCCGGTCGTCCTGCTGACGGCCCGGGACGCCGTGACCGACCGGATCGCCGGGCTCGACGATGGCGCCGACGACTACCTCGGCAAGCCCTTCGACCTCGACGAGCTCTCCGCCCGCATCCGTGCCGTCGTCCGGAGGGCCTCGGGTCGGGCCGCCGCGCTCCTGGAGCACGGCGGAATTCGGCTCGACCCCGGCAGCCTTGCCGTCACCGTCGACGGTGTGCCGGTCGCCGTCTCCCGGCGCGAGGTCATGGTTCTGGCGGCCCTCATGGAACGACCTAACGTGCTTCGCTCCAAGGTCGAACTGGAGGAGCGGCTCTACGGCTGGCAGGAGGAGGTCGAGAGCAACGCGGTCGAGGTCCACGTGCACAACCTGCGTGCCAAGATCGGCAAGCACGCCATCGAGACGGTCCGAGGTCTCGGATACCGGATGAGGGCACTCGCATGAGGTCGCTACGCGTCAGGCTTTTCGCCATCCTCGTCCTCGCCACCGGCCTGATCTGGCTCAGCGCGGTCGCCTGGATCTATCTCGGCTCGAAGCGCGAGGTGGAGCAGGTCCTCGACAACCGCCTGCAGGAAGCCGCCCGCATGGTCAGTTCCCTGGTGGGTGCGGTTGGGAGCGCTGGCCCGGACGGGGCACCCCGAACCTTCCCGGCCCCGACGGCCTACGAGCGGCAGCTTTCTTGCCAGATCTGGTCGCTCGACGGGCGCATGGTAGCGCGGTCGACCGGGGCCCCGGAGCGCCGCCTGACCGACGCGCCGGCCGGCTTCTCGCAGCGCGAGGTCGACGGCGAGACCTGGCGGGTGTTCACCGTGGAGGATGCCGAGAGAGGTGTGCGGGTCATGGTGGGTGATCGTCTTGGCCTCCGCGAGCGCCTCGTCACTGACCTCATCATGGGCCTGGTCACACCCGCCATCCTGATGGTTCCGTTGCTCGGCATGCTGATCTGGGCGAGCCTCGGTCGGGGCTTGCGTCCCTTGCGGCTGATGGCGCGGGACCTCGCGGGTCGCGGCGCCGACGACATGAGTGCGATCGACACAAATCGGACGCCGGCGGAGGTGCGTCCCCTGGCAGACGCCCTGAACGGGCTGTTCCTCAAGGTCGAATCGGCCCGCCGGCACGAACGGGAAGTGACGGCCTTCGCCGCGCATGAACTGCGAACACCGCTCGCCGGCCTCAAGGTCCAGGCCCAGGTCGCCATGGCCGCCACCGACCCGGACGTGGCGAAGGCGGCGCTGAGACAGATCCTTGCGGCCGTCGACCGGACCACGCGCCTCGTCCGCCAGTTGCTCGACGCCGCCCAGCTCGATGCCGCAGGGGAGGCGCCCTCCCTGGCGGAGGTCGACGTCGGCGCACTGGTGACGGAGACCGTGGAGGGGATGCGGACGCCTCCCGGGGTCCGGACCCAAATCGATCCGGGGCTACGGGGCTACACGCTGCTGGCCGACCCGGAAGGCCTGCGCCTCGCCGTCCGAAATCTGCACGAGAACGCCGTGCAGCACATGGTGACCGGCACGGTGGCTTGGGGCGCGCGGCCGCATGGCGAGGGCATCGTCGTTCGCGACGAGGGACCGGGCATTCCGGAGGAGGAACTGCCCCACGTCACGACACGGTTCTTCCGTGGGCGACACAAGAGCGAGACGGGTAGCGGTCTCGGCCTCGCCATCGCCGAGATGGCGTCCCGCCGGAGTGGCCTGAGCCTGCGGCTGCGCAACCGGACGGATCGCCCGGGGCTTGAGGCGGAGATCCTCCCGGGCTGAGACCGGTCAGCCGAGCTCCGGGCAGAAGATGTCCTTGAGGGTCGCCAGCACCCGCGCGGCCCTGGGGTCCTCAAGGCGGTAGTGGATCGTCTGGCTCTCGCGCCGGAACGCGACCAACCCATCCTCGCGCAGCTTGGCGAGGTGCTGCGACAGGGCCGATTGGCTGAGCTCGACCTCCCCGGCGAGGCTGGTCACGTCCATCTCGCCGCGGGCGACCAGCAGGCACAGGATGAGCAACCGCTTCTCGTTGGCGAGGAGGCGGAGCAGGCGGGCCGCGTCGGCGGCCTTGTCCTGCAGGCGCATCAGGTCGGTCGGAGTCGCTACGTCCATCGGTCCGTATCCCAGAATGTCAGCCTTATCTTATTTAGGCGATCCTAATATAAAATCAGGGGCTGTGCTCCTTCTTTGCCCACTCCGCGGCTTCGCCCAGGAGGTCATCAAAGGCTTTTCCTGGTGCCGCCTTGCTGCCATCGTCCCCGAGGTAATCGGGCGCAGGCGCGGAAGGAGTGATCTGCGTCGGTCGCAAAGGCCAAGGGCCGCCATTGTATTGGCGGCCCCCTTTTGCTCTGGATTGCTCCGGTGCGGTACTAAGGGGTGGGAAAGCGGAGATATTGCGTCGGCCATTACCGGGACGGTGTCCGGCAACCACCAGGCGGAAAAAATATCCCCGCTCGGGGAAGGCATGCCCCCGGTCGACGGCCCGCAGGGCTAAGCGCGGGCCCGGCATCCACCCGGACATGACGCTTTCGCGCGGCACCGGCCGCTCCGGAGACGGCTATGTACCACCGTCGCCCAGGCCGCCTCGATACTTGGGCCGGATGGGACCGGCGGCCGACTCAACCCACATCGCGCACCATGGGCCGCCCCGCTTCCGACACGCGGATCGCCCTTGAGGTCGGCGCGGCGGTGCCAAGCCTGCCCGCGGTTTCCTCCACCCGCCAGCGAAGGATTGCCGGAGCAGGGGCAAGGATTGCGTCGTTGCTCCTTCCGTCGCCTCTTTGATCGGGCATTCTGTATAAGTGACTGCCTGGATTGAGCTTTTTCATATTTCAAGATCAAATCCGAAAGAATAGGCTATTCAATCCTTGGAATGCTTCGACGCCACTCTGATATCCTGCTTCAATCGAGCATCATCTCGCGATCATGCCAGATCGCAGGCCGATCCTGCAGTAAAAGGCGGTGGTCAGACTTGACTCCCAGGGCCGTGCTCGCGGTACAAGGCGCTGCCCGGGCCGCGTCGGCCCGAGCCGACCAGGAGTAAGGGAATGAAAGTTCCGGAACCGCCGTCGCGCAGGTAGGCGTGTGCGGGTAGCCGCCCACACACGCCTCCTTGCGATCCATCGACCGGGGTGCGCCCTCACGAGGCCAAAGGCACCCCGGTCAGCAACCCCGAACCGCCGAGGGCGGAAACGGGCGCTTCGGCGCATGGGCAGTGGATTCGCATCTCCCACCGCCCTTGGCAAGAGTCCCCGTTCCGCTCCGGCTCGAACGACGCCAGCCGCCAGGCATCGACCGGCTGTGCGTCGCCAGCGCGGAGCTGTCATTGAACACGAAGCATGATCGAGATCCCGCACGCGAAGCGCGGGAGACGCCCGGTGACGCGGGCGCGTCGGCCGTCGGCCCGGGGGTGCCCGAACCCTTGTATCCGCCGACGAAGATTGCCGGGGCCGACCTGATGGTCGTCGGCCTCGCCTACCGGTCCGACGAGTGGATCGAGTTCCTGGATGGCGAGGATTCCGGCGGCCGTTTCGAGGTCGCCGCAGTGGTCGACCCCGTCGACCTGCGCCAGATCGAAGCGATGGTGGCGGGGCGGACCTTCCGTCTGGCGGCGGTCGACCAGGAGCTCGCCATGGGCACGTCCCTGGCTGTCCAACTCGCCTTCTTCGGGCCCCCGTCGGTCAAGGTCCTGCCGCCGCCGTCGGAGCGCAAAAGGCTGGTTGGCTCCAAGGCGCGGCGCCCACCCGAAAGGCCTTGGGTCCACACCCTCGGCGGTCCGCGGGAGCCAAGTCCGCGACGGTAGGAGACCGCGTGTCGGGAGGGCGCCGGTTTGCGCCCTCCCGTGCATGAGGCGGACGCCTCACGGTCGCGCTCGGGGAAGAGAGTTGCCGCCGTGCCCCCGCGCCTCGGATGAGCCTGATGTGGATGGGGGAAGCGACTACTCCGCCGAGCCGGCCCGCGACACCTTGAGCGCCCATCATCGGCTGAGTCTTGTGCCGACGATGCGAGGCCCGCCGTCTCGAACCCGCGGTCCCCGCCGGAGCGGGTATGCCGCTCCTCGACATCCCAAGGCGATTGAGTTCATGGCGGCGCGCAAGATCCCCAAGCCATTGCACAACCGTGTCGGCGCTGCCGAATTTCGGCCACTCTAAGTGGCCACGTGAGCTGGGTGATCCCCGTTTCCATGGCTTGATCCCGACTTCGCGATGGCTCCCCCGCTCAACCGACGAACCAAGAAGGGAGAGTCGTATGTGCGCCCCCCTTCGATAGAAGCCGCCCTCGACCGATTGGCCGCCCTCGACCTGGATGGGATCGTGCGTGAGGCACGGGCGGAGGACCCCAAGGCGCCCGGCTACGTCGAGAGCGAATGCTTGGTCCATCTGCTGCGTTCGACACGCCACGACAACACGGACACCCGTTTCCAGAGACTGTTCGAGGTGTTGATCGAGAGGGTCGAGCGCTCCCTGAAGGGCTCGATCCGGACCAGCCGCCGCTACGACGCGGAGGAGTTGCGGACCGAGGTCGTCAACCGCCTCGTCGATCTCCTCGTCGAGGACAGGCAGTCTCCGGGCATCAAGCTGGATTTCTTCGAGGTGCGGTTCGCCCGCGCCATGACCGCCTTGCGCATCGGCGTGCTGCGGCGTTCCGAAAGCCGGGCGGAGGGGACCGACCACATCGAAGACATGGGCGACGGTGAAGGTGATGCCGTCCCGGCCCTGACGAACCGTATCAGCCAAGCCTTCGCCGCCGACGGGTCCGAACAGGAAAAAGAACATTTCCGGAACGAGCTGCTTCGCGCGATCGACCGTCTGCCACCCCTTCAGCGGGAAGCCGTAGCCCTCTTCCTCGAAGGCCACCGCATCGAGGGAGGGGACACGGAGACCATAGCGAAGCTTTGCGGCGTCTCGGACCGGGCGGTACGTTATCGCCTCAGGAATGCGTACGAGACGCTGCGTCGGGAACTCGGAGAGAGACGATGACGACCAGCCCCTCGCACCGCGCGCAGGAAATCCTCCTGACCTTCGCGGCGGAAGGCGAACCCACCCCGAAGCGGTTGGAGGCCTTTACGAAGGAGTACCCGGACCTCCGCCGCGAGCTCACCGACCTTGCGGTCGAGTTGGTGCTGGAACCCTCGCGGCCGGTCCCCGCGGCTGACGCCGCGACGGCGCGCACCGTGTCGTCGGCATGGGCTCGCTTCCAGGCAGGCATCGCCAGCCCCCCGGCGAAGTCCCGGGCCGGCGCGGTGGTCGAGCCTTCGCCGGACGTCTTCGCGGGCTTCGCCGGCCCGTCATTCCCACGGCTCGCGGCCCGGCTCGGAGTGACACCCGCCTTCCTGATCAAGGTCCGGGATGGCCTTATCGAGGCCGCGTCCTTCCCCAAGGCGCTGGCCAGGGACATCGCGGACGAGGTCGGGCATGGCGTCGACACGGTCATCGCCCTGTTGGAGCGCCCCGCATCCATGCCGGCCGGAACGATGGCCAAGGCCGACGGCAAGCCGGAGGTCGGCGTGAAGCAGACTTTCGAGGAGGCGGTGGCGAGCTCGGGCCTGACGGCGGATCAACGGCGGCGTCTGCTCGCGATGGCAGAGGCCGAACGTGGATCCGATTGAGGCGGGGCGGAAGCAGGCCGCCCGCATCCATGCCGAGATGGTCGCCGAGGGAGCCGATCCCTGGCAGCCGTTCGACCTTGCCGTGCGGGCCATTGAGGGCCACGGCCTCTGGCACCAGCCCGTCCACGCGGGCGACGTCTCCCTGAACGGAGGCCGGGCACGGCTCGACCCGAAGTCGAAGGGCATCCTGTACGGCGAGACGGGCACCCCCGGAGGCGATGCGCTCCTGCTCGGACATGAGCTCGGGCACGTGGTGATGCACGGCGGGACCGCTCCCGTCGTCACTACGCATACCGACCCGAGCCGATCCTCCGAGAGCGGCATCGCCGTCGAGCGGCTGGCCGACTACGGGCGTGGGGAGCGCCGCGAGGTCCAGGCCGACCTGTTCGCGCGCGAACTGGTGCTGCCGCGAGCCGTCGCGCGTCGCCATCACCAAGACGGGATGAGCGTCGCCGACATCGCCGGGCGGCTCGGCATCTGCCCGGACGTGGTGACCCAGCAACTGCTGGACGCGCTACTGCTTCCCGTCGTGCCGGACGCCGCCCCCGCCCCCGCGGCCACGATGCGGCCGGACCCGAGCCAGGATGCGGCGGTCGCCCATCGTGGCGGCCCCTACCTGCTCCAGGCGGGGCCCGGGACGGGCAAGACCCGCACGTTGGTCAGAAGGATCGAGAGCCTCGTCGACGAGGGGATCGACCCGAACGGAATCCTCGTCCTGACCTTCTCGAACAAGGCGGCGGCCGAGCTGATGGATCGGCTCGCCCTGTCGCGGCCCGAGGCGGCCGCCTCGGTCTGGACGGGCACCTTCCACGCGTTCGGGCTGGACGTGATCCGCCGCTTCCACGAACGCCTCGGACGAAGCGCGAGCCCGAAGCTCGTCGACAAGCCCACGGCCATCACGATGCTGGAGGGGGTTCTGGCGAGCCTGCCGCTGGCGCATTACCGGGACCTCTGGGACCCGGTGCAGGATCTCTCGAACATCCTCTCGGCCATTTCCCGCGCCAAGGACGAACTCGTCGACCACGTGCGCTACCGTGAATTGGCCGATGCGATGCAGCGTGCCGCCACGGACGACGCGACGCGCCTGAGGGCGGCGCGGGCGCATGAGGAAGCCATCGTCTACGAGGCTTACGAGAGGCTGCTCTCGGAGGCCGATGCCCTCGATTTCGGTGACCTCGTCATGAGGCCCGTGCGACTTGCGGCCGAGCATCCCGACGTGGCCAAGGCGCTGTCGCTCCGCCATCGCCACCTGCTCGTCGACGAGTACCAGGACGTCAACCTCGCCACCGTGCGCTTGATCCGGGCGCTGGCGGCCGACGAGGGCGAGCGGCTGTGGGTCGTCGGCGACGCCCGCCAATCGATCTACCGGTTCCGGGGCGCCACCTCGGCCAGCATGGCCGCGTTCCGGGCGCACTATCCCGGGGCGACCCTCGGGGCGCTCGACGTCAACTACCGGTCGCGCAAGGAGATCATCGACACCTTCACGAGCTTCGCCGCGAGCGTCGACGCCTTCCGCCCGCTCGGCGCGCTCGGCCTAGCCCCCGACAGGGGGGCGTCCGGCCTCAAACCGGTGCTGCACGACGCCGGCACCCCCGACGACGAGGTCGCGCTGGTGGCCGCCTCCGCGGCGCAGGCGAAGGCTGCGGGGGTGGACTACCGCGAACAGGCGGTCCTGTGCACGACCAACGACCGCCTCGCGGAGTTCGCCGCAGGCCTGATCGCCCGGGACGTACCGGTCCTCTACCTCGGGCCGCTGTTCGAACGGCCGGAGGTGAAGGAGCTGCTCTGCCTGCTCGCACTCTTCCACGATCCCCGCGCCGCAACGCTCGTCCGCGTCGCCACGATGCCGGGGTTCGAGATGGAGCTCGGCGACGTCGCCGCGGTCGCCGCCCATCTGAGGGACGCTTCAGGGCCGCCCCTCGACTGGCTGGCCGCCGCCGACGCCATCCCCGGCCTCGGCCCCTCGGCGACGGCGCCGCTGCGGCGCCTGCGAGAGGTCTGCGGGGGCTTCGCGGATCGGACGCCTCCGTGGCGCATCGCGAGCGCGCTGGTGCTGGACCGGCTCGGCATCGGCCGGAGGATCGCGGCCTCAGGTACCCTGCCCGAACGGATGGCGGGCATTGCGATCTGGCAATTCCTGAACTTCCTGCGGTCATTGCCGGTCGAGGGTCAGTTCCCGACCTTCGAGGCGCTCCGCCGGATCAAGAGGCTGGTCGTCCTCGGCGAGGAGAAATCGCTCAGGCACGTCCCGGACGCCGCCCTCGAACTGGACGCGGTGCGCATCATGACGATCCACGCCTGCAAGGGCTTGGAGTTCCAGCTCGTCCATGCGCCCGGCATGATCAAGACGGGCCTGCCGCGAACGGCCAAGCCGCCGCCTTGCCCGCCGCCGGACGCGCTGATCGAGGGCAGCGACGGCCTCACCGGCCCGCAGGCCTGCCTGACGGGCCACGAAGAGCAGGAGGCCTGCCTCTTCTTCGTCCTGCTCTCCCGCGCGCGAGACGACCTGCGCCTCTACCGGTCCACCATGATGGCCGGCGGGACCAAGAAGCGGAACCCGTCCGACTACAACGCCCGGATCGCCGCCACGCTGGGCCGGCCGCCCGCACTCGTCCGGCTCCCGTCGCCTCCGCCGCCATCCGGCCCGGCCGCCGTTCCCATCACATGGGAGACGCCGTTCGCGCTCGACCACCAGCACCTCGATTCCTACGGGAAATGCGGGCTGCGCTTCCTCTACACCTACCTGCTCGGCCTGGGCGGACGCCGCGACGAGACGCCGTACATGCGGATGCACAACGCCGTGGCGGAGACGGTCCGTTGGCTCGACCGCAACTTCGACGCCGGGCGCGCTGAGCCGGAGGGCTTCGGCGAGGCCTTCGCCGCGGCCTGGACCGAGCACGGCCCGGTCGACCACGGGCACGCCGAGGCTTACAGGACCATCGCGGACGAGATGCTGCGGTTCCTCCTCGGCCTGCGTGACGAGGAAGGCAGGCTGCCTCCCGAGGCCTTGAGCCTGGCCGTTGCGGGAGGAAGCGTCCTTTCCAGGGCGCACGACGTGGTCCGCAACGCGGACGGACGCCTCGTCGTGCGCCGCGTCGCGACGAGGAAGGCACCGTCGGCGCTGCTGAAGGAGATCGAGTACATCGTCCTGGATGCCGCGGCGGAGGTGACGTTCGGCGAACCCGTTGTGGTCGAGGCGGTGCATCTCACCGGCGGCAGCCGGCAACCGGTGGAGATCCCGCCGAAGAAGCGGGACGAGCTTCGTGCCGCCGTCGTCGCTCACATGTCCGGCATCGGGGCGGGACTGTTCGCCCCGAGCGTGGGATCCCGCTGCCCGCGCTGCCCGCATCACTTCGCCTGCCCCGGCCTTCCCGGCGGCTCGGCGGTGGTGCGGCGACCCCTGGCGTGGGGCCGGTAGCGCGGCCCGGAGCCCCTAACAGACTGCTCGGCCCGCGGCCGAAAAAAACTTGGCCCGGCCGTTTCCGGCTTGGCCGGCCCCTTTCGATCAACCCCTCGACGGGCCGGGAAGGATGGCTTCCCGGGATGATCGAAAGGCAACGGGATGAACACCAACGAGAACCACGGCCACCACGACGACGACGCCCCCCGCACGGACGAGGACGGCGTCCGCGCGGTCAAGGTCTACGGCTTCCGCATCGACAAGAAGAGCTACGAGAACCCGCTGCCGGACCTCACCGGCCGAGACCTGCTCGTTATCGCGGGCAAGGCGCACCCGGATCGCTGGAAGATTTTCCAGAAGGTCGGCGCCCAGTTGAAGCGCATCGGCCTCGACGAGGTCGTGCACGTGAGCGACAGCGGCGAGGAGCGCTTCGTCACCCTGCCGCTCGACCAGACGGAGGGGGAGCAGCCGCTCCCCCGCCGCCGGGATTTCGCGCTTCCCGAAGGCGACGAGGAGACGCTCGACGCGGCCGGCCACCGCTGGGAGGCGATCCAGGAGGCGGGCGCCACCCGCGTCGTCGTCCGCGACTATCCCGTCCGCACCGGGTACGCCCCGGCCAAGGCGGACCTGATGCTGCGCCTGCTGCCGGGGTATCCCTCGACTCAGATCGACATGTTCTACTTCCACCCCCCGCTCGCCCGGGCCGACGGGGTTCCGATCCGCGCCCTGGTCGGGGACACCTTCGAGGGCAAGCACTGGCAGGGTTGGTCGCGTCACCGCACCGGCGAGAACCCCTGGCGCCCGGACGTCGACGACATCGGCACGCACCTCGCGCTGGTCGAGCATTGCCTCGCCAAGGAAGTGGGGGCCGCCTGACATGCGCACCACCCTCGCCCTGACCGGCGCGCAACACGCCGCGCTTTGCGCCCACCTCTTCCCCGGCGACGGCCGCGAGGCGGTCGCCCTGATGCTCTGCGGGCGCGCCGCCTCGCCCGGACGGACGAAATTCGTCGTGAACCGGATCGTCCCGATCCCGCACCATGCCTGCGAGCGCACCGACAGGCGCGTGACTTGGCCGACCGCCTACCTGGAGCCCCTGCTCGCGGAGGCGGCGAAGCGCGGCATGGCCGTGGCCAAGGTCCACAGCCATCCGGGCGGCGACCTGCGCTTCAGCGAGGTGGACGACGCCGCGGATGCCGACCTGTTCGGCGGGGTCCATGCCTGGGTCGACGACGGCCAGCCGCACCTCAGCGCGGTGATGGTCCCGGACGGGACGATGATCGCCCGGGCCCATGGCGAGGACGGCACGCACGCGCCGCTCGACCACGTCGGCGTCGTCGGCGATGACCTCCGCTTCCACCGGCCCCCCGTTCACGCCGCCCAGGCCGTTCCCGAGTTCGCGCGGCGGCACGCCCAAGCCTTCGGACGCGCGACGTTCGAGGCGATGCGGCACCTCCGCGTCGGGGTCGTGGGGTGCTCCGGGACCGGCGGTCCGGTCGTTGACCAGATCGCCCGCCTCGGCGTCGGCGAGATCGTGCTGGTCGACCCCGACCTGGTCGAGGACAAGAACCTCAACCGCATCGTCAACACGACGCTCGCCGACGTGGGTCGGCCGAAGGTGGAGGTTCTGGCGGCCTTCGTCGAACGCCTCGGGCTCGGTGCGAGGGTGGAGGCCTTTCCCTGCGACCTGTCCCGACCGGACGCGCTCAGGGCCGTTTCGACCTGCGACGTCGTGTTCGGGTGCATGGACGGGGTCGAGGGCCGCGACCTGCTGAATCGCCTCGCGACGTTCTACGTCCTGGCCTACCTGGACATCGGGGTGATGCTCGACGCCGATGGCGAGGGTGGCATCGACCAGATCTGCGGGTCGGTCCACTACCTGCAGCCGGGGCGCTCCAGCCTCCGGGGACGCGGTCTCTACACGGACGGGATGCTTGAGGCCGAAAGCCTGAGGAGGCAGGACCCCGCGGCCTACGAGGACCGCCTCGCGCGCGGCTACATCCGCGGCGTGCCGCAGGAGCGGCCGGCCGTGGGTGCGGTGAACGGCCTGTTCTCCAGCCTCGCGGTGGTCGAGTTGCTGCTGAGGTTGCATCCGTCGCGGCTCGACCCGAACGGCGATTTCGCCGTCCAGACCCTAAGCCTGACGGCCGGGTTCTGGCAGTTCGCGCCGGAAGAGGGCACGGACGACGCGCTCGCGCGATACCTCGGTCGAGGCGACATGAGGCCGTTCCTGAACCGACCGCATCTCGACATGCTCATGAGGGCGGCGTGATGGCGGGACTTCCCGTTACGCTGCTCCGGGCGTCCCTGTCCTGGGTCGCCCGCCGCCTCGGGCGTCACACCGTGGATTTCGTCGACGAGGAGCCCGATACGCCCGCGCCTCGCACGGTCTACGTCGTGGGTGAGGATGGCCATCAGTGGTTCGCGGCCTTCGGGTGCCCGTGCGGCTGCGGCGAGACGATCAAGCTCTCGCTCGTTCCCGGCGACCGGCCGGGCTGGCGCATCCGCCGACACTGGGACGGGACCGCGTCGCTGACGCCGAGCGTCTGGCGTCAAGTGGGATGCCAGAGTCACTTCTGGCTGAGGAAGGGCCGGACCGACTGGTGCTGACCGCCTTCGCCCGCCGCGGCGCCGGTTCCGCCGACGCCGAACCTGTCGCCTCCGGAGCGGGGAGGATTCCGCCGCGGTGAACGGAGGTGAGGTCGACCCGGAGCTAGGTCGCCGCTGGCCGGACTGGGGTGAATTCCGGACATGGGGCCGTTCAGGAGGCCCTCGTTGCGACGAACGGTGCCGCTTGGAGGCCGTTGCCTCGGCCATATCACGCCGGAAAAATTGACCGGCGGAGGGATGTCGCTTCCATCGTTGCGGTCCGGACCAAGCCGAGGGCCGGATAAGCGCCGCCCGCCCGAACGCGTGATCCCCGGCCGTCGGCGGCAGGACGAACTCTGAACGGGGCGGCGCACGTGCGCCGCCCCGTCGAAGCCGTTAGGCCAGGGCAGCGGCCCACTTCGTAGGATCGGGTGACTTGTTCTTGTAGATCGTCCCGCCGAAATCCACGTGAAGCTCGGCCCACGCCCCGCCAGCCTGGCGCGCGAGAACTTCGAAGTGCTTCGGCTTGCGGCGAAGGTCCCCCGACGGGGTCCAGCCCGCGGCCTTCACCGCCTCCAGCACGCGCGATGGGTCGGCCGGCATGTCCGGTCGCTTATCGCCAGGCGGGTGACAAGGCTTCTTATGCTGGATGTGCACGGGTTCCCGGCTCTCGGCTGCGATCCGCGTCACCTTGATCTCGGACGGGCGACGCTCGCCCTCGATGTCCACATGCAGGCCCGCCACGAGCGGGAAGGCCTCCGCTCCCTTAGGGCCGAGATCGGCCAGATGCGTCCCGCCGCCGGCCTCCACCGTGAAGCGATGGGCAAAAACGTGCTGAATGACCCCCGAGAGGGCCGTCGTGTCGTGGTGCGGCATGATCTTCTCCGTAGGGCGCCCATCCGCAGGCGCGGCCCGTCAGGTGGCCTGGCCTCACACGCCGTTCAAGATTGACCCCGGCCGGTGCGAGCGAGGGGACGATCACCTTTCTGTGCTTCGTCCCGAGGCCGCGGGGGCCCGTGCGCGGCTCACATGCCGGGTCTGCGGACCCATGGTGCTGCCGCGATCATGCTCACGCGCAGACCCTGCTCGGCCGACACGTAGCCTCAAGGATCGAGCCGGGCCGTCCGCAGGCGCAGGGCGTTGCCGATGACGCTGACCGAGGACAGCGCCATGGCAGCGGCGGCGATGACGGGCGAGAGCAGGATACCCAGGAACGGGTACAGCACCCCGGCCGCGACCGGCACGCCGGCGGCGTTGTAGACGAAGGCGAAGAACAGGTTCTGGCGGATGTTGCCCATCACCGCCTTCGAAAGGCGCCGCGCCCGCACGATCCCCATCAAGTCGCCCTTGAGCAGCGTCAGGCCGGCGCTCTCGATGGCCACGTCCGTGCCGGTGCCCATCGCGATGCCGACGTCCGCCGCGGCGAGCGCGGGGGCGTCGTTGACGCCGTCGCCCGCCATGGCGACCACCTGCCCGGCCGCCTTGTAGCGCTCGACCACGGCGGCCTTCCGGTCGGGCAGCACCTCCGCCTCGACCTCCTCGATGCCGAGGCGGCGGGCGACGGCCTCGGCGGTGGTGCGGTTGTCGCCGGTCAGCATCACCACCCGGATGCCCTCGGTCCGGAGCGCCGCCAGCGCCTCCGCGGTCGTCGCCTTGACGGGGTCGGCGATGGCGATGACGCCCGCCACCCGTCCGTCGACGGCGGCGAAGATCGCGGTCGCGCCGTCTCGCCTCAGTTCGTCCGCCCCTGCCGCATATGCCGACACGTCCACGCCATGCTCGCGCAGGAAGGCCGCGTTGCCGAGCGCAACCCGGCGCCCCTCCACGGTGCCGAACGCGCCCTTGCCGGTCGGGCTTTCGAAGTCGGCGACGGCGGCGGTCGCGACGCCGCGCTCCTCCGCGGCCCGCACGACCGCCGTGGCCAGCGGGTGCTCGCTCGCCCGCTCGACGCTCGCCGCGAGGCGCAGCACCGTAGCCTCATCGAAGCTAGCTGAAGGCACGATCCGGGTGACCGCCGGCTTGCCCTCGGTCAGCGTGCCTGTCTTGTCGACCAGGAGGGTGCCCACCCGCTCCATGCGCTCCAGGGCCTCGGCGTTCTTGACCAGGACGCCGGCCCCGGCACCCCGTCCGACGCCGACCATGATGGACATCGGCGTGGCGAGCCCGAGCGCGCAGGGGCAGGCAATGATGAGCACCGCGACGGCGGCCAAGAGCGCGAAGGTGAAGCGCGGCTCCGGCCCGAAGACCATCCAGGCGAGGAACGCGAGGACCGCCACGCCGATGACGGCGGGCACGAACCAGCCGGCCACTTGGTCGGCGAGGCGCTGGATGGGTGCGCGCGAGCGCTGGGCCTCGGCCACCATCTGGACGATGCGGGCCAGCATGGTGTCGCGCCCGACCTTCGTGGCCTCGATCACGAGGGCCCCGGACTGGTTCAGGCTGCCGCCGACCACGGGGGCGCCCGCCGCCTTGGTGACCGGCATCGATTCCCCCGTCACCAGGCTCTCGTCCACCGAGCTCCGCCCCTCGGCGACGAAGCCGTCGACCGGCACCTTCTCGCCCGGGCGCACCCGCAACCGGTCGCCGGCCGCGATGGCGTCGAGGGACGTCTCTTCCTCGGAGCCGTCCGGTCGAATGCGGTGGGCCGTCTTCGGCGTCAGGTCGAGCAGGGCACGGATCGCGCCGCCGGTGCTCTCGCGGGCGCGAAGTTCCAGTACCTGCCCGAGGAGCACCAGAACCGTGATGACGGCCGCCGCCTCGAAGTAGGCAGGCACGGCCCCGCCATGCCCGCGCAGGGCCTGCGGGAACAGGCCCGGGGCAGCTGTGGCGACGACGCTGTAGAGGAAGGCGCAGCCCGTCCCCAGCGAAACCAGCGTGAACATGTTGAGGTTGCGCGAGACCACGGAACGATAGCCACGCACGAAGAACGGCCAGCCCGCCCAGAGCACCACAGGCGCGGCGAGCACGAACTGTATCCAGTTCGAGGTTTGCTGCCCGAGGCGTTCCGCCAGCCCGAACAGGTGGCCACCCATCTCCAGGACGAAGACGGGGAGCGTCAGCACGAGCCCGACCCGAAAGCGTCGGGTCATGTCGACCAACTCCTCGCTGGGGCCGGTGTCGGCGCCGACCACGGCCGGCTCAAGCGCCATCCCGCAGATGGGGCAGCCTCCCGGGCCGACCTGCCGCACCTCCGGGTGCATCGGGCAGGTGTAGATCGTACCCTCCGGCACCGGCTCCACCCTCGCCTGCCCCGGATCGAGGTAGCGGACCGGATCGGCCTCGAACTTGGTCCGGCATCCGTTCGAGCAGAAGTAGTACGGGTGCCCGGCGTGCTCGGCCCGATGCTTCGCGGCGTGCGGATCGACCGTCATCCCGCAGACGGGATCCTTGACCGTCCCGGTGCCGGAAGCCTGGGTCTCGTGATCACCGTGCCCAAGTTGCGCATGGTCGTGCCCGGCATGATGGCCGTGGCGCTCGTGCGAGGGGGGGACGCTATGCGGCATGACCTGGCTCCCGTGGGTTCGCATCGCCTTCGGTCACCGGCTTCCGGTGACGGGAAGCAGGCCGAGGCTGTCCAAGGACGTCGAACAGGTGACGGGGACGGCGGGCGTCCCCGTCGGGATGGGTGCCCCGGATCGGGGCGCGGCCGACCTACTTGGCGTGCTGCTTCAGCCACGCCTCCATCTCGCCGATCTCCTTCTCCTGGTCGTCGATGATCTTCTGGGCCATAGCCTTGGTGGACGGGTCCTTGGCGTGCTTCAGGGCAACCCTGGCCATCGCGACCGCGCCCTTGTGGTGCGGAATCATGTGGGTGCGGAAATCGACGTCCGGGTTGCCGGTGTAAGCGACGGCCATGTCCTTCATCATGGCCATGTCGGCGGCCTTGAAGTCCTTGGTCGAGGCGTCGTCCTTCGGGTCCGGCTTCATGGAGGACATCGAACCGTGGTCCTTCATGTCCTGCGCGTGGGCGGTACCGGCCAAACCGAGACCGAGAATGGCGGCGATGGCGAGCGTGTTCGGGATTTTCATGGTCGTTACCTTTTTCGATGGCGTGGGATGCCGTCGCGCCGGAACGGACGTCCGCTCCGGCGCGACGGGGCGTCGTGAGGCGCGGCGGCGTTCAGTGACCGTGGGGAGGCTTGGTGGCCGTTCCGTCGGAACGTCCGTGGTCCATCCGCTCGCCGGACTTCGCGGGGGCCGTGTCCCCGAGACGCATGTCGTGGGCAGGCCCTCCCGCCGTGCCGCCGCGGCTCGGCGTGGGCTGCGTCTGCTGCTCGGCGTTCGCGTTGCCCTGGTCGTCGGCGAAGGCGGGCGATGCCGCACCGAAGGCCATCAGAAGGGTGGCGAGAGCGGCGATTTTCATGTGGTGAACTCCTTGGCTCATTGAGGTTGGCCGGTCGCCGGCGTGCAGCTCGTCGACCGATGGCTCCGGCACGGGCACCCGCCTCGGGCGGCTCCCCCTGCATCCCTGCGTGGGATCTTCAGGCCCCCTTCCGGTCGCGCTCGCGACAGGGGGCGATGTTCAGTCGAACTTGCCGCTGGCCGTGGCACCGTCGGGCGCGGTGAGCTGCACGGCGCCCTTCGGGCTGTCCCCGAGCGCCACCGGGGCCGTCCCTGTCAGTCGGTTGCCGTCGGCCGGCTGCAGGGGGACCCGGGTCGGCTTGCCGCCGACGACGAGGATGGCCGTGCCCTTGAAGCCCGTGGCCGGCACCGGCTTCTGGCCGCCGTCCGACAGGAAGACGTCGACGGTCTCGCCCTTGGTAGCGAGCTCGACGTGGAACTTCCCGGCGTCGGCTACCCGGCCGCCGTGCTGGCCGGCGCTTTCGTGGGCGTACGCCGCGGTCGCCGCCATCAGGCCGGCGACGAGGGTCAGTCTGTGCAGGATCATGCTGGTTCTCCTCGGGGGTCAGTAGGCCTCGGCCGGGCGCGGTCGCGCGCCGTCCGGGGACGGGTCGGCCGGCGCCTCGGCGTGCAGGGCGTGCAGCCGCTCCAGCGGCTTGCGGCCGAAGCGCAGGAACAGGACGGGGGTCAGGAAGGTGTCGAGCAGCGTCGCGCTGACGAGGCCGCCGAAGATCGTCACCGCCACCGGGTGCAGGATCTCCTTGCCCGGGCTCGCGGCGTCGTAGAGCAGCGGCACCAGCGCCACGCCCGCCGAGAGCGCCGTCATCAGCACCGGGGTCAGCCGCTCCAGGCTGCCGCGCACCACGAGGTCGGGCCCGAACGGCATACCCTCGTGCAGTGACAGGTTCAGGTAGTGGCTGATCTTCAGGATGCCGTTGCGGGCGGCGATGCCGGTCAGCGTGATGAAGCCGATCATCGACGCCACCGAGAGCGGCTGCCCCACCAGCCAGAGCGCGGCCACCGAGCCGATCAGGGCGAGCGGCACGTTGCCCATGATGATGAGCGCCAGGGCGGCCGAGCGGTAGCGGCTGAACAGGATGGCGAAGACCAGGGCCAGAGAGAGCGCCGAGAGCGCCGCGATGGTCCGGCTCGCCTCCTCCTGCGCCTGGAAAGTGCCTTCCAGGCTGGTGAAGAAGCCGGGCGGCATCGGCTCCTTCGCCACCGCCTCGCGGATGGCGGCCACGACGGTCGCCATGTCGGTGCCGGCCGTGGTGTTGGCCTGCACCACGATGCGGCGCCGGGCGTTCTCGCGCAGGATCTGGTTCGGCCCGTCGGTCTCGCGGATGTCGGCGACCTGGCGCGCCGGCACCCAGCCCGAGGGCGTCTCCAGGAGGAGGTCGCCCAGCCCCGTCGTCGTCCGGCGGTTCTCGGCGAGGCGCAATACCACGTCGAAGCGGCGCACGCCGTCGACGACCGTCGAGACCACCCGACCGTTGGAGAGGCGGCTGATCTGCTCGACGACGGCCGCGGGCTGGACGCCGTAAAGGGCCGCCCGGGTGTAGTCGACGCGCACCTCAAGCTGCGGGATGCGCACCTGCCGCTCGACTTGCAGGTCCGCGAGACCCGGGATCGAGGCCATGCGGTCGCGCAGGGAGTTCGCGACCCGCCGCAGGGCGTCGAGGTCGTCGCCGAACACCTTGAGCGCGATCTCGGCCCGCACGCCCGAGAGCATGTGGTCGAGCCGGTGCGAGATCGGCTGGCCGACGTTGACCGCCACCGGAAGGGCGGCGAGGCGCCCGCGGATGTCGGCGACCAGCGCCTCCTTCGGACGCTTCGTACCTTCGTCGAGCGCCACGTCGATCTCGGAGGAGTGGACGCCCTCGGCGTGCTCGTCGAGTTCGGCCCGACCGGTCCGGCGGCCCACCGCCTTCACGCCCGGGATGTCCAGGAGCAGCTTCTCGGCGATCAGCCCGACCCGGTTGCTCTCGGCGAGCGAGATGCCCGGGTTGAAGGTCATGCTGACCGTGAACGAGCCCTCGTTGAACGGAGGCAGGAAGGCCCGGGGCAGGTTCCAGGCGGCGACGCCCGCGGCGGCGACCGCCACGGCGACGCTTCCGACGAGCCAGCCCTTGTGCCGGAAGGCGACCCGCAGCAGGGCGGCGTTGCCCCGCTTGAGCAGCTTGAGGAAGCGGCTGTCGTGCTCCTCAAGGTTCCTGAGCCCCGGGAGCAGCAGCGACGCCAGCACCGGCGTCAGGGTGATGGAGGTGAGCAGGCTCGCCAGGATGGAGATGATGTAGGCCTGCCCCAGGGGTGCGAAGAGCCGGCCCTCGATGCCCGAGAGGGCGAAGAGCGGCACGAACACCAGGATGATGATCAGCGTCGCGTAGACGATGCCGGAGCGCACCTCGTTCGAGGCCTCCACCACCACCTGGAACACGCTCTTCGGGTTGCCGGCCTTTCGGTTCTCGCCGAGCCGCCGGTAGATGTTCTCGACATCGACCACCGCGTCGTCGACGAGCTCGCCGATGGCGATGGCCAGGCCCCCGAGCGTCATCGTGTTGATGGACAGCCCGAACAGGTGGAACACCACCGCGGTCGTCAGCACCGAGACCGGGATGGCGAGCAGCGAGATCGCCGTGGTGCGCACGTTCAGCAGGAAGGCGAACAGCACCACCGCCACGACCAGCACGGCCTCGACGAGGACGCGCTCGACGTTGCGGATCGAGGTCTCGATGAAGTCTGCCTGCCGGAACAGCACTTGGTCGGCCTTGATGCCGCCGGGCAGGTTCGGGTTGAGTTCCTTCAGTGCGGTCTCGATGCTGCGGGTCAGCCGCACGGTGTCGACGTCGGGTTGTTTCTCGACCGAGACGATGACCGCTGGCTTGGCCATGTAGCCGGCGTCGCCCCGCTTCACCTTCGCGGCAAAGGACACCTCCCCGACCTGGCGCAGGTATACAGGCGTGTCGGCGACCGTCGCGACCACGAGGTTGCGCAGGTCGTCGAGGCTCATGGTCCGGCCGATGCTCCGGATCAGGTACTCGCGGGCGTTCTGATCGGTGAAGCCGCCGCCGGCGTTGGTGCCGAACTGCGCCAGCGCCGTCTCCAGCTGGGCATTGGTCACCCCGAGCGCGCGCATCGCCGCTGGGTTGGGGCTGACCCGGAACTGGCGCACCTCGCCGCCGATGGGGATGACCTGCGCCACGCCCGGAATGGTCAGCAGGCGCGGCCGGATGGTGAAGTCGGCGACCTCGCGCACCTGCATGGGGGTCGCGGTCTCGCTGGTGACCGCCACCAGCAGGATCTGGCCCATGATCGAGGAGACAGGGCCCATCACAGGGGTGACGCCGCGGGGCAGCTGGTCCTGGACGAGGGACAGGCGCTCCGCGACCTGCTGCCGGTTCCGATAGATGTCGGTCCCCCAGTCGAACTCGACGTAGGTGATGGACAGGCCCACGCCCGAGACCGAGCGCACGCGGGTCACGCCGGGGAGACCGTTCATCCGGGTCTCGATGGGATAAGTGACGAGTTGCTCGACCTCCTGGGGGGCGTACCCTTCCGCCTCCGTCATGACCGTGACGGTGGGTCTGTTGAGGTCGGGAAAGACGTCGACCGGCAGCTTGGTCGCGGTGAAGGCGCCGTACAGTACCAGCACCGCGGCGAGCGCGAGGACGAGCAGGCGGTTGCGGACCGACTGGCTGACGAGGAAGGTGAACATCGGGCGGCCTCCTCAGCGAACCTGGTCGAGGAGTTCGGCGCCCTGGGTCACGACCCGCTTACCGGACCCGATCCCCTCGGCCACGAGCACCCGGCCGCCGTCGAGCGGCTCGACCCGAACGGGCCGCGCCTCGAAGCGCTCGGCGGTGGTGTGCTCGTAGACGACGTCCTGCCCGTTGCCGGTGCGCACCACGGCAGAGCGCGGCAGCGCCAGGCCGGCCTGCTCGGTGTCGGTCCCGGCCAGCACCGTGACGAACTGGCCGACCCGCAGGCCGGAGGCGTCGCCCTGGACCGCGAACTGGACCGGTATGGCCTGGTTGCGGTCGGCGAGCCCCGTGCCCTGGTAGGCGAGCTTCAGGGTCCGTCCGTCGGCGAGACGGGCCGTAGCGTTCTGCGCCGCGGTCAGAGCGTCGAAGCTGAGGGCCTCGACCCAGAGGCGGTTTGGATCGACGATCTGGAAGACCATGGCGCCGGGCGCCGCCATCTGCCCGGCCACTGCGGTCGCCTGCGCCACCACGCCGTCGACGGGCGAGACCAGGGCCTCGGGCTGCTGGCGGATCTTGTCGAGGGCCGCGCGGCGGTCGTGCAGGCCATTGAGCTCCGCGACCGCGTCGTCGAGCTGGGTCGTGGCGACGGCGCCGGTCGTGGCGAGCTTCCGGTAGCGCTCGACCCGGCGCTCGACGATGGCGATCTGCTGGTCGAGTTCGCCCTGGCGCTGGCGCATGTCGGAGACGTCGACGGCCTGGACCGGCGGCGTCACCGTGGCGAGCACGTCGCCCTTGCGAACCTTCGTGCCGAGGCGAGGGAAGACGCCGGACGGCGGTGGCGAGATCCGTCCGCCGACCGAGGACTGGACGACGCCGCTGGCGTTCGGGTCCGGGATGATGCGGCCCGGCAACTCGACCGAGCGGTGGAAGCTGCCCTGCTCGGTCATGATGGTGCGCAGGACCAGCAGCCGTTGCGTCGGCTTCGGCACGAAGACGGAGCCGTCGGGCAGGCGCTGCGCGAGGTCCGACGAGGCCGGCGTCGTCTGGCGCGGCTCGATCAGGGCGGCGCCCTCAACGGTTGAGCCGTGGTCCTCGTCGCCGTGCGCGAAGGCGGCGGTGCCGAGGACGAGGGTGATGCCGATGGCGACCAGCGCCACCGCCGGCGCGCCACGGCGCCCGCGTGCGAGCGCCGTCACGAGCACGCCGAGCAGGAAGGCGACGGCGACCGCGGCCACCAGGGCCGGGTCCTTGGCCATCAGCCGTTCCCTGATGCCGTGGGCGACCTCGGAGACGCGCGCCAGGGCAGCCTGAGCCGGGGCCGGCTTGGCAGGCGCCGCGGCCGCGGCGACCTTCGGGTCGGGCACTGTGACCGCCACGGTCAGCACATCGACCGCGTCCCCGGCCGTGACGGTCGCGAGGAGCTCGTGCCGGCCGGGCTTCGACAGCCACGGGACCGGCAGCGCGTAGCCGCCGTCGGTCGTGGCGGTCGCGACCCTGGGACCGTCCGGCGTCTCGACCTCGATGGTCGCGCCGGGCACCGGCTCGTTCGTCCGGAAGCGGTCGAGGAACAGCGTCAGGGTGCCGTCGCGCGGGACGGCGACGAGTTCGAAGGCGTCCGAAAGCGCCTCGCCGCGCGGCGCGATGGTCTTCGAGAGGGGCGGCGGCACGGCGCCGTGGTCGTGGCCCTCGTGGGCAAGCGCAGGCCCCGTTAGGACGGCAGCAAGCAGCGCCACCACGCCATAGGCGGCGGCAAAACGGGTCGACATGAATAGGAATCCTCGCGTCGGGAAGTCCGGACGGCGCCGATAGCGGGCGCATTCCGGGCGTCGCGCGCCTCAGGCGCGCCCTACTTCACGCGAGGGTTCGTGGGGGCTCGGGCAGGGCCTCGGGGTCGACGCCTGAACGGGCATCGACGTCGTGCGGGATCAGCACGACGTTCCCAGACAGGGGCCTGGAAAGCGACGCGGCGCCGGCGACGACGCCGGACGGGCAGCATACCATCGTCCCGCAGCATGAGCCCCTGCAGCCGACAGGGCAGCATCTCCCACCGGCATCGTCAGCCTGCAGCGAAGACAGCGGCTCGGCTGCCGGGGATTGTCCGTCGAGCGCAAGCCGGGTTTCGGCAGGGCCACCGACGATGCGGGACGGGAGGGTAATCGGCCTCGTCGCGACGGGAGGCGCTGCGTTCGCCTGAGTCGTTGATTGATGACGACCGTGGTGGGCATGGCCGTCGTGGGCTTGGACGGCAGACGGCGCGACGTAGGCGATGATCGCGAGGATCACCACCGCCGTCAGGCGCATGATTTGCCGGTCGAGGCTTATGAGGTCTGGCTTACACCGATTTCGGTGGCGGGACCATGTCCGCATGTGAAACGAAAATGGGGGGATGAAGGTTTGGTTGCCGCTGCGGCATTTCAAGCTGCCGCGAGCAGCGGCTCAGCCGGATCCGCGGCCACGGACACGAGATCGGCCCGCAAATTGATCCCGACTTGAGCGCACGGCTCGATGGCTTGGATGGTGCAGGTGATGGGCTTGGTGCAGCCGCCGCATCCGATCTTGTAACGGAACAGGACGCGCTTTCTTTGATGACGTGCCGCGGGTAGTGGGGCTTCCCGATTTGGGAGGGTCGGGGCGTGATGGTTGTTCTTGTGCGAACAAACCAAAATCGCGCATAAGAACCTCGATGGGTGTCGGCGGTTGGCATAGGCGTTGTGCCGTGTTGCAGGAGTGGTGCGCATTCGGTGCCCGCGCGCTCTTGCTTGCCCTGGCCATGTTCATCGTTTCGACCGTTGCGGGCTCCGGCGACGATCTTGCTGATCATGGCGGCCGCTACCAAAACGCAATCGGTGTGGGGACGCTAGTCACGCCCATGCCCACCGAGGCCGGCAATCCGGGTTTGGCCTGCCGCCTCCTTTGTGGCTGCCATCAGGTGGCCCCTCTCCAAGTCTCCTCCCACGTCACGCCGTCGACGGAGTTCGCCGGCCTGGGCTTTTCCTGGGTGGCCGAGGTTCCGACCTCCGTCACTCCCGACCGACTGGCGAGACCGCCCCGCGCGTAAGGTGACGCCGCGCTCCCAAGAGCGCGTTCGCCCGGCCCACATCTCGGCGCCGGTTCGTCCATCACCTGATCCAACGGGAACGACCGTGACCGCCCAAGCAGGCCGTCCGGCGTCCTTGTCGAGCGGCCCCCATGCGCCTCCTCCTGTTCGCGGTCCTCCTGGCCACCGGCATCGCCATAGGCGCAGCCGTCCCCGCCGTCGCCCGCTTCGTCAGGGACAATCTGGCCGCCGCCGGGCTGCCGAAAGACCTGTTCACCATCACCGTGCCACCCATCACCGCCAACCACGAACCCTCGAAGGCTGGGACGCCGCCCGACGGAGATGACGACGTCAAGAAGCCGGGAACCCCCAAGGCCACGAACGGCCACGAGATCGGGAAGCACGGGTACGAGCCGGGCGAGGAGCACCCCGAGAAGGGCGCAATCCGGATGGGACCCGAGGAGGTGGCGGCGCTCAACATCTCGGTCGTGAAAGTCGAGGGCGGCACGCTCGCCCGGCACCTCCTGGTACCCGGCGCCATCACCCCCGACACCGACCGGATCGCGCGCGTCCCGGCCCGGGTCGTGGGTACCGTCACGGAGATGCGCAAGCGCCTCGGCGACCGGGTTGCCAAGGACGAGATCGTCGCCGTCCTCGAAAGCCGTGACGTCGCCGACGCCAAGAGCGAGTACCTCATCGCCTCGGTACGCGCCGAGCTGGAGAAGACCAACTTCGACCGGCAGCAGGCGCTCTGGGACAAGCGCATCTCGTCGGAGCAGGTCTACCTGCGGACCAGGGCAACCTACACGGAAGCCACCTTGCGCGTCGACCTCGCCAGCCAGAAGCTGTCCGCCCTCGGGCTGAGCGCGACCGATGTCGCAGCCGCACAGAAACGAGAAGGTGCCACCCTGAACCAATCCACCCTGCGCCGGTACGAGCTCCGCTCGTCGCTCGCCGGCCGGGTCGTCGAGCGCAAGGTCGAGGTCGGGACGACGGTCGGCGGCAAGGGCGACCCCGCCGACATCTACACCGTCGCCGACCTCTCGACCGTATGGATCGAGCTGTCGGTGCCGACACACGAGCTCGCCATGGTTCGGGAGGGCGCACCCGTAGCTGTCACCCATGCCCATGAGGCCGGCGGCCGCCATGCCGACGGCAAGGTCGTCTTCGTCAGCCCGTTCTTGAACCCGGACACCCGCTCGGCGCGGGTCATCGTCGCCCTGCCGAACCCTGACCTTGCATGGCGCCCCGGCGCCTTCGTCACTGCCGGGGTGGAGATCGCGAACGACGCGGTCGAGGTGCACGTCCCGAAGGCCGCCCTGCAGACGGTCGGGGGCGAGCGCGTCGTTTTCGTGCGCACTGAGGAGGGCTTCGAGAAGCGGGAGGTCGAGCTCGGACGCTCGGACGACGATTCCTACGAGGTCGTCTCCGGACTGAAGTCGGGCGCCACCATCGCGGTTGCCAACTCCTTCATCCTCAAGGCCGAGCTCCGCAAATCCGAAGCGGGCGACGACTGAGGGCGACCGGACCTGATCTCCCGTATCCTCGCCTTCCCCGTTCGACAGGGCTGGCTCGACTTCGTGCCCGATATCAACAGCAACCAGGTGCTGTTCAACACCGTCGCGCCCACGCTCTCGCCCTTCGATATCGAGAAGCAGGTGACCTGACCGGTCGAGACCACGCTCGCCGGCATCAAGGGTTCGGAATACATCCGTTTGCGTTCGCGTAACGACTTCTCCCAGGTCACGGCGGTCTTCGCCGACGAGGTCAAGGTCTACTTCGCCCGCCGCCAGTTGGTGGAGCGCCTAGGCGAGGCGCGCGAGGGGCGGCCGTCCGAATTCCAGCCTCATATGGGGCCGATCATGACCGGCCTCGACGAGATATTCATGTGGACCGTGCGCTACACGGCGCCCGACGCGTGGAAGGCGTCGTGTTTAGGCGAACCGGGCTGGCAATCGGACGACAGATACCTGACACCTGAGGGACTGGGGCTGAGGACGGAGCTGGAGAAGGCCGCCTACCTGCGGACCTTCCAGGAATGGATCGTCCGGCCGCAGATCAAGACCGTGCCGGGCGTGGCCAGGGTCGAGGGCAAGATGTTCGAGCCGATGGCGCCGACCGTCATCATCGCGCTCGTTGCCGCCTTCGTCCTGTCGCTGACCTTCGTGCCGGCGCTGATCGCCATCCTGAAGGACGCCATGACCGCGCTTGTTGCCCTCGCTCGGGTTCGTCCCGGTGACGCTGGCGGCGGGGACCGGCACGGAGGTCCAGAAGCCGCTCGCGACCGTGTTCATCCGCGGCTTGATCAGCGCCACCATGCTGACCCTGGTCGTACTTCCGGCCCTCTATGCGCGCTTCGGCGGCGCCCGCGCCACGGCGCCGGTCAGCCATGACGAGGACGACGGTGGCGCCGCTCTGTTCCGGCAGGTCGCCGAACAGTATCCGTGAGCACCACGCGAACCAGCGGCAGTCCTATCAGGATCGCGGACCTCGCATTGCAAGCTTGACAGACTTCAAGAGCAACGAGACCACTCAGAAATGACGACCTTCCTCGCCTATGCGGGCGCGGCCCTCGCCGAAATCGTTGGATGCTTCGCGTTCTGGGCCTGGCTGCGCCTGGACAGATCACCCCTCTGGTTGCTCCCCGGCATGGCATCGCTTGCGCTCTTCGCCTACCTGCTTACCTTAGTCGAGAGCGAGGCGGCAGGCAGGGCTTATGCGGCCTACGGAGGCATCTACATCGTGGCGGCCATCCTCTGGCTATGGGGTGCGGAAGGCTACCGTCCGGACCGATGGGACGTTACGGGCGGTGCGATCTGCCTCGTCGGCATGACGGTGATCCTGTTCGGCCCACGCCCCTGAGGCCCTCGCGGCGATGCGCGCGGCTTACCCAGGATAGTGCCGAATCTTGTTCTTCAACAAGGGTCGGCTCACGCTCGTGGCAGCCTGCAGTCGCATGCTCAACAGCACGCCTGCGGAGGACCATGCCTCAACCGATCCGCCCAAGCACGGGGAAGGCCTCCACGAGGAGGGAAGCCACGGCGCTCATGCGGTCGGTCACCATCAGCAGCCCCATCGCCACCATCACGCCCCCGCCGACGAGCTGAAGCGCACGACCGAACCAGCGTAGGGTCCGAAGGCGCGCGACGAAGCCTGACAGGAAAAGGGCCGCCGCCACGAACGGCACGCCAAGCCCGAGCGAGTAGACGGTGAGCAGGGCGACGCCCTTGCCCGCGGCCGAGGAGGCCGTGACTGCCAGGATGGCACCGAGGACGGGACCGATGCATGGGGTCCATCCGAAGGCGAAGGCCGTTCCGAGGAGATAGGCGGCGACGGGCCCCTGACCCGGCGGATCGCCGTGCCAGCGCAGCTCACGCTGCAGCCAGGCGGGCCGCAGCAGACCGGCCGTGAACAGGCCGAACAGGATCACCAGCAAGCCCGAGGCGAGGTTCAGCGCCTCGCGATGGGCGAGCAGGGCGAAGCCGAGCGCGCTCGCCCCCGCGCCGAACGCGACGAAGACGGTCGTGAACCCGAGCACGAAGCAAAGGCTCAGGCCGAGCGTGCGCAGGCTGTCGCGCTCGCCGGCGGCCGACTGCCCCGCGACGTACGACACGTAGCCCGGAACGAGGGGCAGCACGCAGGGCGATAGGAACGACACGGCGCCGGCCGCGAAGGCCGCCAGGAAGCCCACGCTTGAGGCGTCGATGGCCATCGGTTCAGCCCCGGCGGAATGATGGACGCAGGATCGTCACTCCTGACCGGCCCCGGCCGCGGCGAAGATCTTGAGAAGGCGTTGGCGCTCCGCCTCGGTCCCGCCGGGCCCCGCCGGCTTGCGTGCCGCCGCACCCCGGACCGGCTCCCGCTTGCCGGCGAGAGCAACCGGGCCCGCGGCCGGCACGGCGACCTCACGCGGCCCTGCGGCCAGAGCCTCGGGGCGGCTCACCTCGCCGAGACCGCCTCCGGCCGCGACCATGGTCTCTCGGAACGACCGGTGCTGGCCGCCGTCCTCGTACACCAGCCGGACGGCGGGCGTCCCGCTCGCCACGAGGGCGGCGACCTGCCGCTCGTCATCCGCCTGCCTCCGCGCGACCGCGCCAGCGGTGGCCTCGTCGCCGGCATCGAACACGTATCGGCCATCGGCGACGCCGACGCCCTGCTCGGCCCCCGTGACCTCGAACCGGTCGGACCCCTCCTTGAGGTTCCTCCAGAACGCGATGTTCGGGTCCTGGCGATGCCGGGCCAAGTTCTCCGGCGTCATGCGGAACGGGTAGGACTGGAACTGGACGGCGCGCTGGCCGCCCGCGAAGGCCTCCCGCACCACGGCATAGAGTTCCGAGATCACCTCGTCCGTCATCGCGAAGCAGCCCCGCGACGAGCACGAGCCGTGCACCATCAGGTGCGCGCCGGTGCGTCCCAGGGAGCGGTCGTACTCGTTCGGGTACCCGAGATTGAACGAGAGATAGAGGCTCGAATTCGGGTTCATGGACGCGGGCGTCACCGCGTAGAAGCCCTCCGGCGCCTGCCGGTCCCCCTCCCGGGTCTTGGGCCCCAGCTGACCCGACCAGCGGCACATCGCGTAGGTCTTCAGGAGGGCGTACTTGCCGTCCGTGCCGCGCTTCCAGAGCTCGATCTCGGACTCCTTCTTGTAGGCCCGCATCAGGATCGGATCCGCCGGCGAGACACCCTTGGCCGACATCAGGGCCAGGGTCGCCGGCGGGATCGGCGCGAGGTGGCGCGTCGAGGCCGCGTACTGGCCGTCCTGGCAGGCGGACAGCGCCAGGAGGAGGGCCAGACCGAGCGTTGTCGTCTTCAGCATGTCGGCCTCGCCGAGGTCGGCCTCCGAGCCTGGGCTCGAAGGGTTGATGACAGGTTGCCGTGGCTGCGGTTCGGCGGAAGCGGGCCGCTTACGGGATCGGATCCCCGGCGCTGCGATGCCTCCGCCGCAGGGGAAGTCCGTCGAGGAGCAGCAGCACCACGCCTGTCGAGATCCAGACGTCCGCCAAATTGAAGGTGAACCAGCGGATGCCGCCGGTGTGCAGGTCGAGGTAGTCCGTGACGACGCCGTCCATGAGCCGGTCGACGAAGTTGCCGGCGGCCCCGCCCGCTATCGCGGCGAGCCCGAGGCGTTCGAGCCCGCCGCCCGCGGCCAGGGCCCAGCCGGCCACGAGGCAGGTGAGCGTGCCCTGGATGGCGAGGAGCAGTGCCAGGGAGGACGGGTCGTGCGCCGGGAACAGGCTGAAGCTGATGCCGTAGTTGAATGACAGGCTCAGGTCGACGAAGGGCAGTGCGCCCCTGACGGCGCCTTCCTCCAGCCACGCCTCGGCCACCGCCTTGGCGACGAGGTCTATGGCCGCGGCGGCCCCCGCCACCCCGGCCACGGTCGCCGCCCGGCCGGCCCACCCTGACAGGGAGATCATCAGGCCCTCAGGAGACGGAGCGCGTTGGCCGTCACCAGGACGGTCGCGCCGGTGTCGGCCAGGATGGCCGGCCAGAGGCCGGTGATGCCTGCGACGGTCGTCATTAGGAACACGGCCTTCAGGCCGAGGGCGATCGCGACGTTCTGGCGGATATTGCCCAGGGTCGCCCGAGAGAGGGAGACCAGCGCCGCCACGTCGCCCACCCGGTCGTTCAGCACCGCCGCGTCCGCCGTTTCCAGGGCCGCGTCGGTGCCGCCGCCCATCGCGATGCCGACGCTGGCGGCGGCGAGCGCCGGCGCGTCGTTAATGCCGTCGCCGACCATCGCCACCGGAGCCGCCGCCTTCAGGGCCGCGATCTCGGCGAGCTTGTCCTGGGGCAGGAGCTCGGCCTTCACGTCGAGCCCGAGTTCGGACGCGACCGCCTCGCCCGTGCGCCGGTTGTCGCCGGTCAGCATCACGCTGCGGACGCCGAGCTTCCGCAGGGCCGAGATGCCGGCCGCCGCGTCGGCGCGGGGCTCGTCCCGGACCGAGATGGCGCCCAAGGCCTCGGCGCCGCGGACGACGATGACCACCGTCTTGCCGCCGGCTTCCAGGTCCGCGACCGCGCGCTCGGCCTCGGGGCCGAGCCGCGCGCTCTCGGCGGCGTGGCGTGGGGAGGCGACGAGCACCGTCTGACCCATCACCGTGGCCGACACCGCCTTGCCGGGGATGGCGCGGGCGTCCCGCGTCGGGCGCAGCGGCACCCCGTCCGCGCTCGCCCGGTCGAGGATGGCCCGGGCGATGGGGTGGCCGCTTCCGCTCTCGACCGCGGCAGCCAACCCGAGAAGCGAGCGCTCCGACGCGTCCGGGGCGAAGACCAGGATGTCCGAGACCCGCGGCCGTCCGGCGGTCAGCGTCCCGGTCTTGTCGAACGCGACCGTGTGCACCCGCCCGATGACCTCCAGTGCGGCGCCGCCCTTGACGAGCAGCCCGCGTCGCGCACCGGCGGCCAGTCCGGAGGCGATGGCCGCGGGGGTCGAGAGCACCAGCGCGCAGGGGCAGGCGATGAGGAGGAGCGCCAGGCCCCGGTAGATCCAGGTGCCCCAATCGGCGCCGAGCAGCGGCGGCACGACCGCAACGGCGGCCGCGAACGCGAACGCGATGGGCGTGTAGACCGCGCTGAACCGGTCGATGAAGCGCGCCGTGGGCGACTTCGACGCCTGCGCCTCCTCGACGAGGTGCAGGATGCGGGCGACTGTGTTGTCGGCCGCCGTCTTTGTGACCCGGACCTGGAGCGCGCCATCGGCGTTGACGCTGCCGGCGTAGACCGGGTCGCCGACCTCCTTGGGCTTCGGGACCGATTCGCCAGTGATGGGGGACTCGTCCAGGCTCGACGCGCCGTCGGTGATCACCCCGTCGGC